>CAZLHV010000086.1:8148-12452 GCA_964559205.1 uncultured Bacteroidaceae bacterium | reverse complement strand
TGCCATATTCGCATGGCTGGTTTTTGCTACAGTAGTTTTTCTTGTTTCAAAAAGGGCTAGACTCAAAGCTGATCCGGAAGCCTATCGGATGAAATTGGCCGTTAAGGCTGCGGCCAGACGGCTTCGGATCGCCCGGGTGAAGCTACTGCAAAACGATGATGTGTCGTTCTATGATGAACTTGCCAAGGCCATGTGGTTATTTGTTGCTGATCAATATGGTCTGGTTTTCTCGAAGCTGAACATTGCTGATATCAGCGTTCATCTTAGAAGCATTCATGTCGACGATCATTTTATAGAAACATTGATCGATATTCTTCAGAAATGTGATTATGCACGCTTTTCTCCGGCAACCAATCATGACAACCAGTTAGAATTATTTCAAAAGGCAAATTCTCTCCTAATTGTGGCTCAGACACAAAACATAAAATGAAAGCACTCATCTCAATTATATTTTTCATTTGGACAGTGATTTCTGCAACTTATGCAGTCAATAGTCCTTTAATCCATTGTGGATTGCCGGATACTGATACCATGCATGATTCTCTTGAAGGGTTGACCAGTGAAGTGAGATCAGATCCGGCCAGCTCGGAGAAGTATAGCAGGCTTGCTTATGCATACTGCAATCGAAATATGATTCCTGAAGCGATTTGGGCATATTCAAAAGCACTGCTGCTAAATCCGGCCAATTCCGATGCTGCAAACAATCTGCAGGTGCTCAATCAAAGGGTTCTAAGCGATCAGGAAACAGTACCCGACTCGTTTTTTGTGGATAACTGGAAAAACATTTCCGCATGGTGGCATCCTTACTGGTGGTTTCTTTTGTCGGCCATTTTTTTAGTTACAACACCGGCTCTGCTGCTGTGGTTTATGCTATCTTCCAGCCCTGGTCTGCGAAAAATTCTGTTTATTATCATCATGGTTTTTGCTTCAGGATCACTTTTAGCCACATCACAGTATGTCAGTATCGTTATAAGGGCGAAGTCAGGAGCCGATGGGATTGTCATTAAATCCAATATAGCTTTATTTGCAAATCCTGAAGTGGGCTCGCAACAGATGCAAATCATCAGACCGGGAAGTCGTGTAAAGCGAATCAAAGAGCAAGACCAGTGGATTTTTATTCAAACACCGGCAGGTCATCAGGGTTTTGTTCGACGCAGCGATGTTTCCTGGCTCGATTCGCCTCTTCCTCGTTAATCAGATTCAGGATTGTAATTCTTCAAGCAATTTATGACTCAGCTTTTGAGGGTTGCAGCTAATGATTTTCCATGTTTTCAGGTCAAACGACGTTCCATCCTGTAGAAATCCGGCTTCAATTCCCTGAATCGAAATAGGCATGTCTTCCGAAATGCTGTGATAGTTATTATATGTGAGATTGCCCGTGTTGACAAGGGAAACCATTCCGGTGCCAATCACATCAGCTGTTAAATCGGGTTTGATAAAAAGCCCTGTGTTTTCGCCCAGACCGATTCCCAAGGAACTAATTCCTGTGCAAAGAAACTGTGTAAGCCTGCCTAATCGGCCTCTAGCTACAAAATGGGTATCAACTGTCACATTTTCGAGCAATCCTATGCCTTCGCTAAAATGAACCCTGCCTTTATACAGTCCAAGTTGATTGCCATCATAAATCATTGGATTAGAAACAATGGCTGCCCCGGCACTGGTGCCGGCAACCGACATCCCTTCATTTAAAAAACGATCTTTAATCACCAATTGTACAGGTGTGTTGCCAATGACATTAAACAATCGTACCTGATCACCCCCGGTCATAAATACCAGATCACACTTTTTAAGTTTCAAGAGGTGTTCTTCGCGAGAACAATCTTCGGGAGTGCGCAAATCAAGAATATGAACTTCAGGAACACCTAACTGACTGAATGCGTAGAAATAGTCTTCTCCCAAGCCAACCGGGTAACCCGAAGCTGATGGAATGACACAAATGCTTTTTGCCGAGGTGTATTTCACCACATTCGACAGCACAACTTTTTCACCCGTGCGATCTTCGGCACCTCCAATGATGATTAAATGACCGCGTTTTTCAAATCCTTTTCCCTGAATTCCGTTCATCGAACTATGCATCTGCGTTTTTTTTTTCAAAATTAACACCTTCTGTTTTGTCACCATTGAGCGAAAAAAAAACTTTTCAACCGTACAGATAACAAAACTGTTTGTTTACATCGTACAAAGGTACTTCAACACCAGATTCGGTCGTTTTTTTTAACGCAATGAAAGAGTGGATTTAGACCAATGCGGCAATTTGTTCATCGGACAGGCTTCGGTATGATATAAAAACGGATGAAACGGGGGATCATCGCTTTCAAACAATTATGCAGGCCTGCTCATACAAAAGCAAGCCTGCAATTTTTTTCTGAAGTTTTAACCGATAAGAAACAGTGATTTCATGCCCGGTTGGACAAAAATCAGCGCGGTGTGTTATAATAATCGTTCACGCGGCTTCCCCAGCCGAAGTTGTATTGCTGATTGTCGCGAGTACCCTCGCCAGCTTTCGATTTATTGACCCTGAGTGTCCAGTTTCCATCATATGGCTCTCCAATGGCATCGCTGTGCACAAGTTCATAATCATTGGTAACCATGTCGAAATCGCAGAATACAAATTTGCGGTTGGCCTGATTGCTCAGCTTGTAGTAGTGCCAAATCTCATATGGATAGGCCGATGGTTCACTTGGAACTGAGGTGATGGTGTTTGGCGGACCATATTGTAGATACACTCTGCCACGATCGGTTTCATAACCCTTGCGAATCATGGTTCCGAAATTGGCGTTCACTTTTGTGACTTCAATGGCATAACTGATCCATGAGCTTTCGGGGTTGGTTTCGTTGCGCTGAATCCAGAAATTCAGAAAGAAACGCTGCATGGTCATCAAATCAGCTGTTTTCAAATTTTCATCAACATAATCTTTTTCACTAGCTGTTGAAATTGGGCGTAGCGAACGAATATACTCTGCCAACGTATCTGCATTGGTGATTTGAGCAACAAAGGAGTTCTTTACATACTCATCATCGACAAGAGTCAGGGTTTGTTCCTGATCGTTCCATCGCTCAAAAAACACTTTGTTGACGGCAAGCTGTTCGTTGCTTCTGTCCTTGATTTCCATCACAAGATAATACTCGCCTGTGGGTAGGCCAGTTATATCAAACTCATGCAAAACCGCCTCTACATTTTTTGCATCCATGCGTTTCTGAAACAATAACCCGGGAATTTTTCTGCTGGTCTGTAATTCCTCAACCGAAATACGCAGCAGATACTTTCCTGTATCGCCCAAAACACGCTGCATGTTGTACATTTCTGCATAGAACCGGAGATGATCTTCCGATGGCGGATAAACATTTAATGGGAGCGGCAATAAATCGTAGCCAGCCTTTGACGAAGGACCGGGCTGTTCAGTCTTTACCGCCGATTGAAGCAACTCAATTCCCGAGAGCTGAATTTCAGAGGAAGAATACATTACCGATATTGGTTCACTAATGATGAAGGGTTGTCCACCACCATTGGCATCGCGAATGGTAATTTCCATGAAATAATCGCCATTGGGGATGCTGATCCTTTGCTGGTCATGAAACAACATTGCTGTTTGTGATGTGTCAGAAATCTCCGGGCTAAACAAATTATACTTTTTGAAAGCCTTGATCGAATCATTCTGCTTGAGTAAAATCAAGATTTCAAGGCGTGCTTGCAACATTCCTTTTTCATTCAAAACAAAATTAACCGACTTTCCTGAAAATGCCATGTAGGTTTCCAGGAATGGACCGTCCTGTGGACTGTAGAATGTGCAGTAGGAGATATATACGTTAGGCTTATCGGGGCCGGCCATCAGATGTGCTGAGACCATTATGGCGGCAAGAAACAATAGAATTCGTGCCATGATTGTTTTTTTTTGGTTGGTCACAAATATACGAAAATTTCAGGCAAGTCCGGAGTGTTTTAAGTGTGATGCAGTGGTAAATAAGTTAACGGTTCTTTGTTGTTGAACATCTTTAACCGGAATTTCTAAAAACGGAATCTGTAAATGGAGTTCATTGTATTGGCAATTTTGATCATGCCTCATTGTGATTGTTGATTCTGAAAGTTAAAATGCATTATTTTGAATAATGTTTAATGCAGAAACTGGGCTACGGTTTCTTGAGCTTGGGATTATTCGAAAATTCACTTTGAATGCAAATTGAGTTATTTCATTCATGCTGTACCCCTTTCAAACTAACCAGACTAAAAGAAACGATTTCGGGATGATGCCTTCGCTTCGCTTGACATGATCCCATAAGTGGGGGAGGCTTCAACCATTCATAAA
>CAZLHV010000086.1:0-8048 GCA_964559205.1 uncultured Bacteroidaceae bacterium | reverse complement strand
GGGGAGGCTTCAACCATTCATAAACAATATCCGGCAGGCCGAATGAATAATCGGGATGATGTCTTCGCTTCGCTTGACATGATCCCATAGGTGGGGAGGCTTCAACCATTCATAAACAATATCCGGCAGGCCGAATATTGTTTATTCATTTATGCCTTCGCCTGATGAAAGCGAGCTTTCTTGGCTTAGGCATAAATGAAAACAGCCATGCTTGCGCATGGCTGTAAAAGAATGGTTGGCGGAGAGCGAGGGATTCGAACCCCCGGACCCTTGCGGGTCAACGGTTTTCAAGACCGCCGCAATCGACCACTCTGCCAGCTCTCCGCTGCAAAGGTAATCAATATTTTAAATTCGCAGTAAAAAAAATGACCGGATCACTCGTAGCGACTCAGTTTATATATATGTGCTTGTAAATGAACGCACTGTTTGTCTTATGGTTTCGAGTCTTGTCAAGATACTTTACATCGCGAAAAGCCTGAGGCAATAGTCGAAGGCCAGAAAAACCAAAAATGCACCTTCATGCATAGGTACCCCAAGAAGTGTTTTAACAAACTTTCTAGGGATGTAGCTTAATGCCCAAACAGATGTGGCGATAAAAAGCAACGGAATGCCGTCGCTGTATGGGTTCCTGATCACATCGAGACCTTGTGTAAGATGGTTGATGGCCGCCATGAGATAAACCATAAAGGGGATCATCAAAACTGGGGCAATTATCCTTGTATAATTCCAGGGATTCTTTGCGGGAAAACGGCTGGCTCTGATTACAAGTTTATGTAAGAAAAACCAGATGGCGATAAATGCAACAAGTCCGATGGATGCTGAAAATGAATCAACCGAGACGGTCAGTGTCAGGTGTGCAAGTAATCCGGCAAGGATAGAATTCAGCAGTAAAATCACAGAAATGGAGTCTTTTTTTTCATTGCCAAATCCGTTGGGAGTTTTTCCTAAGGAAGCGATCAATAAACCAAATAGATATAAACAAACCAAGGTCACGGTCACCGGACCAAAAATCAACTTCAGCCTATCCTGCGGAAAGCTTAAATTCTGGTGATTAAGCAGCAAAGCAAGACATAAATCAGCCATGATGATTGCCGCATCAGCAATAATGGAATGTCGCCGGTTGAGATTCATTTAAGTCGGGTCAAATCAATAAATACAAGCCTTCATTTCCAGATAATCCATCATGGCATATCTTACGCCTTCCCGACCGAGGCCGCTATCCTTAATGCCTCCATATGGCATATGATCGACCCGGAAAGTGGGCACTTCATTAATCAAGACACCTCCGGCATCGATGTTTTCAAAAGCATATTTCATATGGCTCAAAGAGTCTGTAAACACACCGGCCTGTAAGCCAAATCTGGAATGATTTACCTGTGCAACGGCATCGTTGAAATGGCTGAATTTCTCGAGAACGACAACTGGGCCAAAGATTTCCATACAGCACACTCGCATGTCGGGTTTGGTATTTGTGAGTACAGTGGGTTCAAATGTGGCTCCATTCCTTTTACCGCCGCAAACAACTTTTGCACCACCTGCGATTGCTTCGTTGACCCATTGTTCAACCCGCAATGCATTTGACTCATCAATCATTGACGAGAAGTCGCTATCAGCGTCAAGAGGTGATCCGGTTTTCATTTTTTTTGCGGCATGAGCAAAAGCCAGGGAGAATTCATCGAAAATCTTTTCATGAACATAAATGCGTTGAGTGTGAATACAAATCTGACCTGCATAGGCAAATGCTCCTGCCAGAACCTTGGGCACCGCGATGTCAATCTGAGTGCTTTCATCAATAATCAACCCTGCGTTTCCACCCAGTTCAAGCACAACTTTCTTTTTCCCGGCATCATTCTTCATTTTCCAGCCTACTTCGGGCGACCCGGTAAAAGTGAGCACTGCAAACCGATCATCAGTCACCATTTTGTTTCCACATTGGCGATCGAGTGGCAGCACCGATAGCGCACCCGCGGGCAGATCGGTCTCATGCATCAGCTGAGCCATATACAACATCGAAAGCGGGGTATTCCTCGATGGCTTCAACACAATGGGGCAGCCAGCAGCAATGGCAGGTGCAATTTTGTGAATCGCCAAATTCAATGGGAAATTAAAAGGACTGATTCCTGCCACGATTCCAGCGGGAAAATATTTCACCACAGCTTCTTTACCAGTACCTGCCTGCGTCCAATCTATTTTCATGTACTCACCAACCAAGCGCCGGCTTTCTTCTGCAGCCACTTCAAAAGTTTGTATGGCCCGATCAACTTCACCCAAAGCCAGTTTTAATGGTTTCGATGCTTCGCCAGCAATGATTTCAGCCATTAATGCTTTGTTTTTGCGTAAGATGGAAGCACATTTCATCAATATTTCGTGCTTTTTCCATGAAGGCAATTGTCTCATCTCGCGCTGAACTTCTTGAGCCTTCACAATGGCTGCTTCAAGCTCATTATTTCCTGCAAGACTGGTTGTTCCAACCAATGACTGATCAAATGCACAGCGAATTTCGAGTTTTTCGTTGGTTTCAATAAAATCACCACCTACACAAATTGGAAAATTCATTTTTTTTGGCAAAGATAAGTGGCTTTCCTGAACATACAACACCCGGCTGTTGAGTGAAGCTTTCTGTATCACTTGAGCCAATCGGCGAAAATGTCAGGAGTCATGTTGATGTATGTAAAAAGCTTTCATTTTATTTCATCATAATGTTTGCACTATTTGTAGCCAATCCCAGCATGGGACAGATATTCCCGTCGGTGGATTGATGGATCTGAAATTAAAATAAATGAATACGCTAAGATGTTGAAAGACAAATTTATAGGCGAAAAGTATCCCTGTGGTGCATCTTTTGATTTCTCTTGAAAAAAGGAGGGGAACATGAAAGCGCAAATGACTGCATCATCGGTTAAACTGGTTCTGGTTACCCGCCATCATATGTATGGTGAAGCGGTGAAAACCATTTTGGGCGAAGAGCGTTTCCCCGGCACGATGGTGATTTCGCCCGATCGCCTTTTTGCCGATCGACAGTTCTACCCGTTTTCGGCAAACATGGTTTTCATCATCGATGTGCTCGATATGCCAGGCCCCGACGTGGCCATGATGGCATGGATCAGGCGCATGAACCCCGAAGCATCGCTGATTGTTCTGGGGACATTTGAATCGGTGAAAGCCATAGGTCATTTTTTGCGTCTGGGAGTACGTGGTTTTGTGAAACGCAGTACCGGAATTATTGATCTTGAAAAAGCCATCTCACATGTCGTTGGCGGAGCATTTTTTCTGCCCGAAGACTGGGATCTGTCGGCCAGGGACGCAAGTATGTATTAATATTCTTCTTTTGACAATTCGATTAAACAGCTTATTGCCAGTGATTTAGGTGTGTAAAATTCAGCAATTTTTGAATTCCGACATCTTCATTGACTTTCGGGTCATGAATGGAATGGTATTTTCGAAATCATGCTTACTTTTATTCTGTAACAAACCCAAAAAACGATAAGCCATGAAAAAGTATGTTTTTGCAATCGTGTTATTCGTTGCCTTTGTTGAGGTTTCCGGGCAAAGTTCACTGATTCCGCTATTTGGCAATACAAAGTTGTCGGCTTTTACGAAAATTGAAGCCGATGACAACAATCATCTGTACATCGCCGGATATTTCAGTGGTTCGGTGAGTGTCGGATCACAAACCTATTCTTCAAACAACGGCCGCAATTTCATCTGTCGTACCGATGCATCAGGTCAAGTAGTCTGGTTCATTCAATCGGCTGCAACGGTGATTGACATTCAGTATAATAAGCCTGAAATCCTTGTTTTATGGTCCTACAATGCTTCGGCAAGCGTGTTGGACTATTCGGCAACATCGGCCAAGGACAATGTTTTTCTCATGAGTTTGAGCCCCGAGGGCAAAAAGAATTGGGTTGTTGCAAGCGAATGCAATGACGATAACGTGTATGCCGATGCCATCGACATCGATGCAAGCGGAAATATTTATCTCCTTGGTGAGTATGCAAACACGGTTACATTTGGCTCAAAAAAGCTGACGAAAACCGATTATCGAAATGCTTATCTGTTGAAAATGAATAAATCGGGGGCAGTACAGTGGTTAAGCCAGATGAGCGGAGGCGATTCATTCATTACGGGTGTATGGACGCAGGCATTGACTGTGATGGATGAGAATCACATTTATGTGGGAGGAAGCATTGCCGGAAATTGCACTTTTGGTTCAAAGAAAATATCTTCTAAAATCTATCATTTCAGCGATGGGGATCTGTACTCGGGCGTGGCTTTTGTAGCGACATATAACAGCAGTGGTGTATGCACCGAAGTGAAGCAATGTATTTCGGAAGCTGATATCACACAGATGGACTGTGATCAAAGCGGCAATTTAATCATTGGTGGCTATTTCAAAGGCAACGTGAGCGAGGAGGATTTTGCAACTTCATATTTTGGAAGCACTGCAGTGAAAGCCACCATCGATCCTGTTTTGTCGGGTCCGTCGGAAGATGCTTTTGTGGCAAAATTCACTCCCGAAGGCAGCCTGATTTGGGTGACGCATTCAGCGGGCAGCTCGACCGACCGATTGATGTCGATGGTCATTGCTTCCGATGGATCGGTGTATGCCGGAGGATTTTTCTTCAGAGACATGGCTTTTGTTGGCGTGGACAAGCGTTCAGAAAAGCATGATGTTTCCGATGCTGCCAATGCAGCCAGTTCTATTGGAGATATTTTTATGCTGAAACTTTCTGCAGAAGGAAACCTTGAATGGTTTACAACGGGTGGCGGAGCCGGATCTGACGACGCACGAAGCATGGTGATGCTTTCAGACCAATTGATTGTTGCCGGCTTTATGACGGGCAGTGTGATGTTTGACAATGTAACAGCCACCATGAGCTGTGAAAAACAAAATGCCGTTCTCATAAAGCGGTAAGCAATACGATCGCGATGAATCAATAAAACCAAAAGAATGGAAAAATACAGATGCAGTGAATACCCATTGCATCTGTTTTTTACATTACCTAATTACTGATAGTGTTTTTTAGGACTGCATTCAAAAATTTCTCCCAACGCCCGGCCACTTCAGAATTGAAAAAAATTCATCATGAATAAAGATGTTGTTTGTTGTTCATTGAAGCGACTCAAGAAATGGTGATTAATCCGCCAGCTGGCGGAGGAATTGGCCTGCTTACGGTGGCGGTATAAAACGATGCGATCTCAAAAAAGTGAGAAATATTTGCTTCTGTGAACCAATAATACGAAATATTTGTATCTTTGGTTCATATTTCATTATTATGGACATTATTGCGGCACTTTACGGCAATCCAAAAACGGTATTTACTTTACCCGAAACCGCGTTGTTGCTGAACGAGCAAAACTTTGTTTCGCTGAGCAAGCGATTGAACTATTATGTAAAGACAGGACGATTGCTCAATCTCCGCAAAGGAATTTATTCGCAACCCCCATACAACCGCGAAGAACTGGCCTGTTGTATATTTGCGCCGGCGTACATTTCGCTTGAATATGTTTTGCAGAAGGCCGGTGTTGTGTTTCAGTTCGACAGCCGGATTACGCTGGTAAGTTATCTTTCGCGTACCATTGAAGTGGATCGTCAGATGTATTCATTCAGAAAGATTAAAAACCAGACCCTGATCAACACAAAGGGTGTTTTGAGATTGGAAAACGGAGTTAACATGGCCACGCCGGAACGGGCATTTCTTGATTTGCTTTATCTGAACGACGATTACTTTTTCGATAATCTGAAGCCGCTTGACAGGCAATTGATACAGGATTTACTGCCTGCCTATAATTCAAAAGCATTAATAAAAAAAGTTCAAAAACAATTCAAAAATGATTGATATAAACAAGCATAAGTTTTTCATGATGCAGATTCTGAAAGACATCTACAACGATATAGAATTGTCATCTGTATTGGGTTTTAACGGGGGAACGGCATTGCTGTTTTTTCATGACCTGCCGCGGTTTTCCGTTGATCTTGATTTTAACTTACTGGACTTATCAAAAGAAGACCTGGTATATCAGAAACTCCGGGCCTTACTCCTTTTGCACGGTGGTATTTTCGATGAAGCGAAGAAGCATTTCAGCACCGTCATCGTTTTGAATTACGGCATGGGAGAAAGGAAACTAAAGGTTGAAATATCGAAACGGAATTTCGGCGATCGGTATGAAATAAAAAATTTTTTGGGCGTCTGGATGAAAGTAATGACTGAACCCGACATGTTTGCGCACAAGCTTTGTGCGTTGACCGACCGCGCTGCCACAGCCAACCGCGATATTTTTGACTGCTGGTTTTTTCTGAACCGTCGCACGCCGGTCAATCGTACCATTGTTGAATCAAGAATGAATGTGTCGCTGGAAAACCACATTCAGACATGCATTGAGTTTCTTGAGAAAAAAAGTGATAAAGGTTTACTCAACGGCCTTGGCGAACTGATGGATGAAGAAACCAAAAAGTTTGTCAAAACAAAACTGCGGACCGAAACCATTTCGCTGTTGAAATTCTATCAGGCGTTTCCGATTGAGTGAAAGTGGAATTTGTTGCTGTTGACTACTCCTTTACAAATTTTCCTCTTAAAACCTTTTCGCCTCTCGCTTCTATGAAATAGATGCCCGGAGGAAGAAGGCTGATATTAAGTGTTCTGACAGGTCCTACTGTTGTCAACATTTCGACTCCGCTCAATGTGACAACAGAAGATACGGCATTATATACCATAATCTCATAATCCTCATTCTCCGGCAGTACACAGTTGATGACATCAGAGGCAGGGTTTGGATACACAGCCAGCAATCCGCTTTCAGGCGCATATTCATCAATCCCTGTTGTGATGCATGTTTCCGCACTCTCGCAAGTTCGCGCCCAGGTGGAATCAAGCCCAAAAACGCGATAACAATAGTTGTGATATTTCGGAACGGTATCGAAAAATTCATTGGTTGTTACCGGGCGTGGTGTGAGCTCCCAAAAGTACCACTGCCCGTCTTTCGAGCCCTGCACATGATGCCAGATGTTTGTTGCATCAGCGTCCTGCCATGTCAGATGCACAATGCTGCTGTCGGCATTGTAGGGCAGCTTTTCGCACCACAGGCCATACGGTGTGCCCGGCTTGCCACAGCCATTGCTGTCGGTTTTGAGCACCCAGGCGTATTGTTTGTAATCCAATGAAACTGTACCCATTGGATAGAACCACCCAGTAGCAGCAATGCCGCCATCATCGGCGCGAACCATATCTTCCATAATATCCTGACTGGCCCACTCATGATTGTTATCCAAATAACCATCCTGTTTCCTGAATATACGCATCCAGACACTATCACCGGTTTCCGTGATTTTCATCAGAAAATTATCCATAAATGAATCAGACGGATCATGGCCGATGATACCTGGTCCTTGATAATACCAGCCCCAGCCACAGGCCCCACCCAAATAATAACCATCGGATGTTGAAAGGATATGATAAGTGCTCTGCAAGATATTCGGACAGAAATATTTTCTACTCCAAATTTCGTTACCCATAGTATCGTATTTACCTATGTACATTTCACCATACGGCAAATCATTAATGTTACCAGATGAGATATCATCAGGCCAATAATACTCATTAATCTGCCCTCCAAGTAAAAGCTGGTTGTCTTTGGTTACAGCAATAGCCCCCAGATATCCACCATAAGTCGCAAGAACAATGTCCTTGTTCAGAACGATTGTTCCATCTTGTTTTATTCCAATGAGTTTATTATCGCCGTACTTCTGGTTTCTAACTTTCAAAGCTGTAAAATAATACACATCATTAATTTTGACTATTGAACTTGTAAACATTGTGGTGTTATTTAGCACCAATACTGTATCCCATTGTTTATTCCCATTTTTATCGGCTTTAATTATATATAAATTGTATAAACCTGTAGTAGCTAAAGAGTCGGTGGCACCAATCATTAGAAACCCGCTGTCTGCGGTTTCTGTCATATTATGGAAATTATAATACGCTGTGTCACCATAGCTCCTATTAAATATCTCCGACCCATCCTGCCTATTTGCCTTAACAAGAATACCC
>CAZLHV010000085.1:0-12459 GCA_964559205.1 uncultured Bacteroidaceae bacterium | reverse complement strand
AAGGTTATTATCAGGTATTGGAGAATCAGGGATCAGAATGGAGAGCGAATTCCAGCCTTGGCTTTTTTGCCGATAATTTTGATGCTGCCATTCATACGGACTGGACTATGGCAAGTGGCAGCTGGAGTATTGATTCGCAAAATCTGTATCAGAGTGATACTACTGTCAGCAATACGAATATTTACACCACGGTAACCCAAACCCTATCGAACAGGACACTTTATCATTTTCGCGCCATGGTTCCGGGGAGCAGTAAAATCAACAAGCGTTTTGGGCTGCATTATTTCAGTGATAACGGCAGTCTCACAAACAGAGGCAACGGGTATTTTATCTTTTTCAGGATTGAAAGCGACCAGTTAGAGTTTTACAAAGTTGTGAATGATGTTTTCACTCAGGAACATGTAGTGACCGGGGTAGTAACAAACCTAAATCAGTGGTATGATTACAAATTGATTTATGACAGAATCACAGGGCTGACACAGGTTTATCGCGACGATGCCTTGATTGGTACCTGGACTGACGCCAGTCCGTACAGTACGGGCGGCAACTATGTTTCGTTCAGAACCGGCAATGCAAGGGTGCGTTTTGATGAGTTGAAAATATACAGAAGCAGAGCTGCAACAGCAGACATTTTGGTTGGAAATCAGCCGGGAGACGACATCCGATATCAGAATCCTTCACCAACGGTTTATGGAGCCAAAATCAAATCGGTTTGCCAGGATGTGGCCAACAATTTGTCTGCAATAGACTACCACGACCTGAATATTGACTTCACTGCACCAGACAGCATTGTTGCTGTGAATGACGGCTCAGGTGTTGATGAGGATGTTTCATTCAGTTCTTCGACACTTCAAGCCAACTGGAGTGCGTCAAATGATGTACATTCAGGCCTTTCTCATTATTTGGTTGCCATTGGAACTACATCTGGAGCCAGCGATATTCTGAACTGGACATCACAGGGGTTGACTCTTTCAGCAACATTTAACGGGTTAACGCTGGTTCAGGGCAGCACATATTTCATATCGGTTAAACCGGTAAATGCTGCCGGCCTTGAAGGAGCCATATCGGTGAGCGACGGCATTACAGTGGCCACTTCGACGCTGGCCGGTTTTATCATGAGCGATAACAGTATTTGTGAAGAAGACAGCATTCATTTCTATAACTCAAGCATTGGAGCCATTTCATATCTTTGGGAGTTTGAAGGGGGAAGTCCGGCTAGCTCGACGATGATGAATCCGGTGGTTTATTACGCTACCAGCGGAGTATATGATGTAACCCTTCATGCCTACGGTGTGGGTGATACAGCCGATTTATACAGTGCAATGGCGGTTCAGGTAACAGCCGGGCCGGTGGCAGACTTTGTGGTTAATGACACATTGCTGTTTATTCCTGATGCCATGGCTTTGTTTAGCAACAGCAGCACAGGTGCGATAAACTATATCTGGGATTTTGGTGACGGAAGTGGAAGCAGCGATGAAAACCCCTGGCATTTGTATGGAGACACCGGCGTGTTTTCGGTTCAACTTGTGGCAAATTCGGCCGCATGTGGAAACGATACACTTTTTAAACAATCGATGATCACAGTGCTTTTCCCAGAAGGCATTAGTGAACTGGATCAGAACGAAATCAGCCTTTTTCCGAATCCTGCAAAAGATTATGTAAACATTGTAAGGCTTGATGCACCCTTAAACGAAGCGCTAGTGATCATTTATAATATGGACGGACAGGCATGTTATTCAACAGCATTTGCTCAGGGACAAACCGTGCTTAAACTGTCACTGACAGAATTTGCAAACGGGTTATACCGTGTAGTGATTCGAGGCGAAGATGAGATGTCCATTCCGCTTGTAATTGAGTAGAGAAATCGAATTTGCCCATCGCTTGAAAAACTGCATTGATTAAATCTGATATCCAATGGTGATTCCCAAATGAAAAGTCGGCAAAGTCTGATTCATTTGGCGATGAAAACCTATTGGGGTATAAATCCAATCCCAATTGTTTTCAATTAGCTTACGGTGTTTGACTCTGTGACCTATTCCACAATAAGCGTTAATGAGAAATCTGTTTATATAAAACACTCTCCCCAGCCGTATTTCTTTTGAAAACACATACTTCATGAAATCGGTCCTTTCATTGTTGTAACATTCAACATAAGAATTTGGGCCATCGTACCAGTCGTACTCGGTTGCAAACAAAAACTTATATTGTTTATACATAACCGAAGGCTGGATATACCAGTGATCATTGAGGTAAATATTGCATGCAATGCCTGTGTTGAAGCCACTGCTGCGGTAATCAAGAGTCTGCATAAATCCGGTGCTATCATTAAAAAACGTATAACTTTCATCGTTTCTTTTTGATTCCATTGGAATTAGCTTGTTGTTTAGGTATCCAAACCTGACTTCAATAGATAAAAACCTGGATACGGGGAATTCAAACGCCAATCGAATATCTTCAACAACCCATTGCAAAGGATTGAATTTTACTGACAGATGTTTTTGCCTTACGACAGGTGAATCGGAAGATGAAGATAACACTTCATAAGAAGGCGCCGAAAATGTCTGTAGCATAGAAGTATTTTGTTCGGGAAGGTCAAGTTCAGCTTGACAGATTAACCACATAAATAACGGCACAGCCCTCAATATTGAAAAAAGATGTCTAAAATAATTCGAATTGAGCATACGAGTAAATTCAGCAAAGGGGGAGAATCGAAACAACCATAGCGGGCATAGAAAACTTTCTCAGAAACAAAAGGGGAATGACATTAAAACTTCACGTATTCTTTATTCAAAAGTGAAGCTAATCCAAAAAATCTTAGAACGAAGCGATTCAATGCTTTGAGCATAAATATTCTGCTCAGGTTTTAATACATTTGGCACACCATAACTCATTCGAAGTTCAATGCCAAATTTAAAATACTCAAGATAAAACTCAATGCCGGTGCCCAATTCAGCAGAATAATCGTTTGGCAGAAGCTTTAGTGTAGCATCATCTTCCTGTTTTTTCTTTGATTGAGAAGCAAGATCGAGACTATATTTTGCTCCAAAAAGCACATAAGCCCTGAAATTATTAATACGATTTGTTTTGTATTTAAAAAGCAGAGGGAAATCAAGAAAAGTAGATTCGGCAGTTTTTGCTACTGTGTGAACCGAATCGGTGAGCGCATGATAAACAGAATAAGTCACTTTTCGGTCACCAAAGGATAACCCGGGTACAAAACGCAGGTTAAGATTATTGCTTAATCTCAGGTCTGAAACGATTGCAATTTGAAAGCCATATTGGGGTTCCTGAACAACAGATAAAACGGAATCATGGGGGTTAAATGATTCTGGTCTACGAAGAGCGAAATCCATTTGGTTAAATCCCAAAGTAAAACCAAAGTGAATTGTTCTCATATCGAAACGAGGCAGATTCTCGATACCCTGATCTTGTGCCGACACTGATAAAGAGACAGCGACAACAAAAACAGGACAAAGAAGTGCTTTTTTCAGCGAGAAAAACATGAGCAAATAATCTGCAGTTGGATGAATAACTGCAAAATTACGAATATATTGCAAATCGGATAGGACAAGGAATTGTCCGTTACTTCACCCTACGGCTATCCCAAACAAAATAGGCGATCAAAGCAATGAAAGCAATGAATCCGGTAATTTCGGGCCACGGGCAACCTGGGATCCATGTCCAGTTACCACCTATTTGCATTTGATTGACATGAAGAAAATTCAGATCAACATTGAAAAACATTAGCAGGGCACCTACGACACCAAAGAGGGCTGCACCGGCAATAAAGCCGCTTGAAATGAGTGTACCCCGTTGTTCTCGTGCTTTGTTCACCTCTGCGTCTTTGCTTCCTGTTGACAGGAAATGGTGAAGCAGACCCCCCACAATAAGCGGTGTATTAAGCTGCAGCGGGATAAACATTCCAAGAGCAAAAGCCAGGGCCGGGAGTTTCAGCCAGTTGATGAGAAGGGAAATGACAGCACCAAATGCAAAAAGCATCCAGGGCACGGGTGCTCCCGGCTGCATCAGTGGCTCAATTACCGAAGCCATGGCATTTGCCTGTGGAGCAATCATCGGATTATCATGATCAGGCCCTTTTACAAAGCCATAGGCATCGTTAAGCACATAAATGACCACGCCGACTGTAGCAGCAGAGACCAACGTGCCAAGAAACTTATATGATTGTTGCTTGGCTGGTGTTGAGCCAAGCCAGTATCCAACTTTCAGATCGGTGATAAAACCTCCCGCCATGGAAAGTGCAGTGCATACAATTCCACCAATAATAAGTGCAGCTGCCATTCCCGAAGGGCCTTCAAGACCGGCACCCACCAGCACAACGGAACTAAGGATTAGCGTCATCAGGGTCATCCCGGATACCGGATTTGATCCGACAATTGCAATGGCGTTTGCAGCAACAGTTGTAAAAAGAAAAGCAATCACTACGAGTGTTCCAAGTGCAATGAGAGCCTGTTCAAGCGTGAGGTTCATTCCTGTAAACAGGAAAACAAAAATGGCAATGATGGTAAACAGAATCATGAAAAGCACAAAAGTCATGCGAATGTCGCGCTGTGTACGCTCCGGAACTTCGACATTCTTTTTTCCTGACAATCCTGAGAAAGCGAGGCCAAAGGACTTTCCGATAACCCCACTCGATTTAATGATTCCGATGACACCGGCCATGGCAATGGCACCAATGCCAATGTTTCTGACATATACCGAGAAAATTTCTTCGGGAGACATTGCTGCAAAGATATTGGTGCCACCACCTGCTGCTGCCATCATGTTTCCGATTTCATTGAACAGAGGTACAATTACCAGCCAGGATAGCATTGATCCGACCGCAATGATCATGGCATATCGCAGTCCAATAAGGTATCCGAAACTGAACACGAGCGCACTCGTGCTCATTTTAAACACCATCTTGGTTTTGTCGGCCAGCTCGGCACCCCAAGGAATGACACGAGTGCTGATGGTGTCGGCCCAGAAATGAAACTGTGAGGCGAGAAAATCATAAATTCCACCCAGCAGACCGCTTACAATCAAAATGCCGGCCTGTTTACCACCTTTTTCACCCGAGACAAGAATTTCGGTGGTTGCCTTGGCCTCGGGGAATGGAAATTTACCGTGCTGTTCTTTCACAAAATACTTGCGAAATGGGATCAGGAATAAAATACCCAGGACGCCACCCAGCAATGCTGCTAGAAATATTTTTATAAAATCAGCCTGAATTTCGGGATATTTGCTTTGCAGAATATACAGAGCGGGAATGGTGAAAATGGCTCCGGCCACAATCACTCCGGAACTGGCTCCGATGGATTGAATGATCACATTCTGTCCAAGTGCGTTTTTCTTTTTCGAAAGAGCTGAAGCTCCGATCGCAATAATTGAAATGGGTATCGCAGCTTCGAATACCTGACCTATTTTAAGGCCGGCATAAGCTGCTGCTGCTGAGAAAATTACGGCCATTAGCAAACCCATAAGCACGGACCACAAAGTGACCTCGGGGTAAGTTTTTCCGGCCTGCATCACCGGTTCGTAGGTTTCGCCATCTTTTAGTTCGCGGTATGCATTTTCGGGCAATTCAACCGGCTTTTCGTTCTGAAGGTCTTCCATGTCTGTTCAGATTAAATGATTCAGGGCTGCAATTTAGTTTGCATATGCAGAAAAAAACACAATACAAAAATTAATACGGGTAGCTGGCTACTTCATAAAACTCGTCGGAATAGCTTTGATTCGACGCCTTGCCGGAGAGCAAATAATAGCCTTCGTGTTCCTCATCAGAATACACTGTGAGGTTTATGGTGGTGTTGATCCAGTATAAGCCTTCGGGCAATTCATCCTGCCTTATGACAGAACCGGTTTGAATGGTGACTGAGTAATCATCTGGATTAAAAGTTCCTGAAATATAGTTTAGCGACTCATATAAAACACCATCCAAAGTGAATCCGGTGAGAGACTTGCCTGAGAAGGTATTATCGTCATCGTTAAAACTGATTTCATATAGTTTTTCGCTACAGTAGAAATAACCGCTTTCGGTTTCAGCGGATCGACTTTTTGAATAGCCTTTCCACGTGACCTCAAACACTTCAGATGCGGTTTGAGCCATTGAAAGCAAAGGGATAATCAGACAAATGAAAACAACATTCCTTTTCATAAGTTTGCTATCGGTTAAGTTTAGTCTCCAATACGAATCACTTCTTTTTCCTGACAAACGGTTGCAAAAAGAAACTCCCGGTTCATTTTTGCAATGTGTGTCACTGAGATATTCTTGGGGCACTCGAATTCGCACGCATAAGCGTTCGAGCAGTTACCGAAACCACATTCATCCATTGACTTCACCATAGCTTCGGCACGACGTGCAGCTTCGGGTTTTCCCTGAGGTAAATAAGCCAGGTGAGCAATTTTTGCACCTGTAAATAACATGGCTGAACTGTTTGGACATGCTGCCACACAGGCACCACAACCAATGCATGCAGCGGCATCCATGGCTTTTTCGGCCATATATCGAGGAACAGCAATCGAATTTGCTTCCGGAGCGCTTCCGGTCTTAACCGAAATATAGCCACCACTTTGAATTATTTTATCGAGTGCTGAGCGATCGACCACCAAATCGCGGATGATGGGGAATGCTTTTGCTCGCCAGGGTTCAATGGTGATGGTTTCACCGTCATTGAATTTGCGCATATGCAATTGGCAAGTTGTGATGCCCTTGTCGGGTCCATGCGGGCGGCCATTAATGTACAGGCCACACATTCCGCAAATGCCTTCGCGGCAGTCGTGGTCGAAATGGACTGGACATTGCGTAAAATCGACCGGATCACCATCGTTAGACTGAATGATTTGCTGATTGAGCTGATCGAGCATTTCAAGGAAAGAAGAATCGGATGAAATATTATCAATTGAATATTTCACGAATTTTCCTTTGCTGCGGGCATCTTTCTGACGCCATATTTTCAACGTAAACTTCATAAGGCTTCGATTACGTAATTAGCGGACAATGTTTCTGAATTTATTTAAGATGGCTTGTGCAGCATTTCGCACATCCACCGGATCTTCATCAAGTGAAATGATTTGACTTCCATTCATAAAGCGGATGAGTTTCCCCTTGTCAAAATAGTAGCGGTATTCCCAAGTACTTTCTTCATCGTATCCGTTCATTTTTTCAAAGAAAAACAACAGCGCACCATTATCGAACAGCCATTCACGGTAAACACTCATGCCAGCTGCCTTCTCGCTCTCAGAGACAAATGAAAGTGCCCAAGCGCTGTCGTTGGTTGAATTACCATCGAGGTTGGCAGCCTCCATGAGGTCGGTGTACCAGAATTCGATAGTGTCGTTGTAGTTTCCAACTGCACGCCACATCGAGTTGGTGGTGTTTCGAAGCAGTACATCGCAGTGCAAGCCTGAAAACATAATGGAGTCAGGATCTGATGCATTGATGAAGGATTTGATTTCCTTGTACTTTTCCCGTATTTCAAGCACTTTGTCGTGTTGTGCAAATCCAACAGCTGCAATGAAACAAATGGCAAATGTGATAGCGGTTCTCATTTGTAATTTCGCTGTTTTAATTCAACGGTTTCGAATTTCAGTTCTTCTTTTACAAGTGATGGTTGTTGATCCTCGCTTTCAAATTTCCAAGACGACACATGAGCAAAATTTGTATCATCACGTAAAGCTTCACCATCGGGCGTTTGATATTCCTCACGGAAATGTCCGCCACAGGATTCCTGGCGGTGCAAAGCATCAAGCATCATGGCCTCTCCGAGTTCAATAAAATCGATCAGGTGACCTGCTTTGAACAATTCTTCATTAAAGGTATCGGCAGTACCGGGAACTTTTACGTTTGTCCAGAATTCTTTTTTAAGCTCCTGTACTTTATTAATTCCTTCCTTCAAACCAATTTCATTGCGACCCATGCCACAATGCTCCCACATGATATGTCCAAGCTGGCGGTGAATGTCGTCTACGCTTCGCTTGCCATTGATGCTTTTCATGCGTACGATTTGATCTCGAACGCTTTTCTCAGCTTCGGCAAATTCGGGTAAATCGGTTTTGAAGCGAGGTGTTTTAATTTCATCGGCCAAATAGTTTCCTATTGTATAAGGAAGAACAAAATATCCGTCGGCGAGTCCCTGCATAAGTGCTGATGCTCCAAGCCGGTTTGCGCCGTGATCGCTGAAGTTGGCTTCGCCAAGGCAATACAATCCTGGGACATTGGTCATTAATTCGTAATCAACCCAGAGACCGCCCATGGTATAATGCACCGCGGGATAAATCATCATGGGATTTTCGTAAGGATTTTCATCCACAATTTTCTCGTACATCTGAAACAGATTGCCATAGCGCATTTCGATGGTATCCCGCCCAAGTCTTTTAATGGCATCTCTGAAATCGAGATACACGGCAAGCCCGCTGGTGTACACTCCAAATCCTGCATCGCAGCGTTCTTTGGCGGCACGGCTTGCCACATCGCGGGGAACAAGATTTCCAAATGCCGGATATCGGCGCTCGAGATAATAATCGCGGTCCTCTTCGGAAATGACTCCCGGGTTTATTTGCTTTTTACGCAGTTGTTCAGCCAGTTCTTTCTTTGCCGGAACCCAGATTCGGCCGTCGTTACGAAGGCTTTCACTCATCAGGGTCAATTTGCTCTGGTATTCACCATGCACAGGAATACAGGTAGGATGAATCTGAGTAAAGGCCGGATTTGCAAACAAGGCACCTTTGCGGTATGCCTTCCAGGCAGGGGTAACATTCGATCCTTTGGCATTGGTGCTTAAATAGAATACATTTCCATAACCACCGGTGGCCAATACTACAGCATGAGCAGAATAGCGTTCAATTTCACCTGTAACAAGATTTCGTACAATGATTCCTCTGGCTTTACCGTCAACCAGCACCACATCAAGCATGTCGCGACGGGTGTAAAGTTTTACACTTCCGGCTGCAATCTGGCGACTTAATGCTGAATATGCCCCCAAAAGCAACTGCTGTCCGGTTTGTCCTCTGGCATAAAAAGTACGCGACACCTGTGCACCGCCAAACGAGCGGTTGTCGAGATAACCACCATATTCACGGGCAAATGGAACACCTTGTGCCACCGACTGATCGATGATTGCGTTTGACACTTCGGCCAAACGGTGCACGTTTCCTTCCCGGGCACGATAATCGCCCCCTTTGATGGTATCGTAGAAGAGACGAAAAACGTTGTCCCCATCGTTGGGATAATTCTTTGCGGCATTAATACCACCCTGTGCAGCGATTGAGTGAGCTCTACGCGGACTATCCTGATAGCAAAAAACGGAAACATTGTATCCCATTTCGCCCAGCGACGCAGCAGCAGAGGCGCCAGCAAGACCTGTTCCGACAATGATGATGTCGAGTTTGCGTTTATTGGCCGGGCTCACAAGTTTTGCATCCGACTTATAGTGGCTCCATTTTTCGTGAAGCAATCCTGAAGGTATTTTGGAATCAAGCTTAATCATTGGCTTAGAGAATTAAGATTGGTAAAAAAACAGAAAATAGGTTGGAATAATCATAAAGCCCAGCGAAACGACAATGGCATAAAGTGCTGCAAGACGCTTAATGGTGGGGGTGTATTTGTTATGATTGAATCCAAAGGTTTGAAAAACCGACTGAAAGGCATGATAGAGATGCAGTCCGAGAATAAGAAGCCATGCATAGTAAATGCCGCAATACAAAGGATTCTTAAATAGCAGAATCACCATATTGTAAAAATCGTGTTTGTCGTGAATCCCTTCGGGAATTTCGACCAGCCCAAGTTTGACAAAATAGAAATTAATGAGATGAATAACGAGCACCAGAGAAATGGCCAGACCGGTCCAGATCATGTAACGGCTAAAAAAGGATGTTTTGGCTTTTCCGGGCACAGCATAAGCCACCGGGCGCGCAGCCCAGTTCTGCAGTTTGAGGATCAAGCCAATGAGTGCATGTATCAGAAAACTACCAAATAGCAGAATTTCGAATGCCTTAACGATGTAGTTTGATGACATGAACATGGCTGCCTGATTAAACCAGTCGCCGCCATCGTTGCGCAGCAAAAAAAGGTTAATGCTCAGATGAACGAGCAGAAACAGCAGCAGAAAAATGCCTGCAAGCGCCATAAACACTTTGCGGGAGATTGATGACATTTTTAAAAGGCCTTTTGACATAATAGAACGTTTGCTGATTAAACAACAGGAATATTGCGACAAATATAAAGGAAAATCGCATTTGAGAAAAGGGGAATTCAATTTAGAAATGCTCTAAATAAAAAAGCCGGCTTGAGGCCGGCTTTCAAAGATAAAAAAAGATATTAGAAAGGCCAGAATTCGTTATCGGCCCATACACTTTCTTTCAATTCATTATCGAGTTTCAATAACAGTTCGTAATGTCCTTTCTCCCAATCAGCCAACCAGTTAAACAGTGCCTTTTCGTTTTCGTCAGAACTTTCGTTTGCTCTGTTGCGATAAACCTCAATGGACTTGGTTTCCATATCGATTGCGGCGCCAATGGCAGCAGCTTCGAATCCGGCAGCATTGATCTGTCCCTTAATATTTGCAGAAAGTATGGTATTGACAAGGGTTTCGTCACCTTCGCTGGAGCCAAGATCCTGACGAGTAAAAGTATTGTTTGCAAGATAGCTTTTAAACTGCTCGGCAAGAAATCTGGCGTGCATTTTCTCTTCTTCGGCCATAATGCTGAATATCTTTTTCACATCTTCGCTTTGGGTTCTGGCCACCACTTCTTCATACATGGCCTGACCGCGTTTTTCCATAAGGATTGCAGTCTTCAGAATGTCAAGTGCATTTTTCGATTCCATACTTTTGATTTTTTTTCAAAAATACAGATTTTTCTGAACAATGAACCACAGAATGCATCATGACAAATATCATCAAACCGCTCACAGGTTAGGAAACACCGGGAACTGATCAGGAAAAGAGGAAGATCAAAAAGGACCATACCTTGGCTTGGTGAAATTGTAAAAATATCCCGGCGAAGTAAAACAGATATTAACCTTTCGTTTTTAATAAATTCGTCGAAAATACGTTTGTGTATGGTAGGAAAATCGTACCTTAGTCATCTGAAAACCATTAAAAAGAGGCTGATGAAATACTCAATCGTACTAATACTGCTGTTTTTCTGCAGTGGATCGTTGATGGCAGACCAACTGCAAGTAAGAGACTCCAGCAATAAAGTTGAGGACAGCAACATTGCATTGATTTTTGATGAAATGACAAGAGAGTTGTTTTACAACAGTGATAATTTTTTCCCGGAGAAGAATAAATATGATTTTCCTGCCACTTATGTTCCCGAATATGGTGACAGTATTCTTGAGTTGAGAATCAGGATGCTGGATGAGTCATCCCCCTTTGAATATCGTTACAATCCCGAAGTTCGAAAATGGATTGATTTTTACATTTCGAAAAGATATTTCATCGGACGTCTTGTAGGCTTGTCCTTGCTTTATTATCCCATCTTCGAAGAGCAATTTGACAAATACGAGGTTCCGCTTGAGATGAAACATCTTGCTATCGTTGAATCTGCACTGAATCCAACAGCAAAATCATGGGCCGGTGCTGCAGGCTTGTGGCAATTCATGTATAAAACCGGATTGTTATATAATTTGAATGTCACATCTTATGTGGATGACCGTTTTGATCCTTACAAGGCTACAGAAGCGGCGGCCCGTCACATGAAGGATTTGTATGCGATTTATCACGACTGGGCGCTGGTTCTTGCTGCTTATAATGCCGGTCCTGGCAATATCAACCGGGCAATACAACGTGCCGGAGGTGAGACAAATTACTGGAAAATAAAGCATTTGTTGCCTCGTGAGACCCAGCAGTATGTGCCAGCCTTTATTGCCGCCAGTTATGTCATCACATATTATGCAGAACACAACATCACAGTTCAGCGACCACAGTTTATGGATTGGGATCTAGACACCGTTACAGTTGAAGAAACCATGTCATTTTCATACCTTGCTTCATTTTTAGGCATTGGATTGCCGGAACTCGAGTTTCTCAATCCACAGTATATCAGAAAAATTATACCGGGAAGTGCTTCAAATTCTTGCATGATCAGGCTTCCACAAGAGTATGTTTTGACATTCACTGCCAAAGAGCAATTGATGTACGACAGTCTCAGAAAGGCAGTTAAAGCTGACAGCGCGTTGTACGCTTCCAATAATAATCAAACAATTAAGACAAACACTCCAACAAATCAGACCACAGTGATCCCTTCAGGAACAAAAGGATATCATACGGTTAAGAGTGGAGAAACATTAGGTACTATTGCAGCGGCATATGGTACCACTTCAGGGAATTTACAGTCTTGGAACAATTTATCATCAACTGTGATTTACCCTGGTCAGAAATTGATTGTGTATGGAACTGCAAAAACCAGCAATCAGACAAATAACACACAAACCAATTCTGGCAGTGGAAGTACAGTTTA
>CAZLHV010000084.1:0-12696 GCA_964559205.1 uncultured Bacteroidaceae bacterium | reverse complement strand
CGGCTGAACTGTGCATGATAAGATTCGTACCATGTGTCTGTCACCTCGATTCGCTTTCCGCTCGCCAGCTCAAACAGAATAATCTGATTCATTCCGGTTTTTTGCGGTTCCGTGTAAACGATCCATTTGCTGTCGGGACTCCACGAAAAGTCGTTGTATTCCCACACTTTGTTTGAGGCAACTTCGGTAATTTTTTTTGTGGCTACATCCACATAGCGTAGCCGCAGTTTCTTGTCGCTGAAAAGGATCTTTTTTGAATCGGGTGACCATTCGATTGAAAAATAATAAGTATCGGCTTTTTTGGTAAGCTGAACGGCTTCGCTGCTCCCATCCTGAGCCTGCATCCAAATTTCAAACTCTCCGCTTCGATCGCTTATCCAGGCAATGTTTTTTCCATCGGGCGACCACACGGCACTGCGTTCATGCGAGCCTGAGCTCATGGTAAGGTTCCGTGTAACTCCACTGCGCGAAGGGACAGAGAAAACCTCACCTCTGGCACAAACAGCAAGACGCTCTCCACCGGGAGAAGGGCTCACCGAGGCAATGTTTTTTGCTGCATTTGCAATAAAATCACGACTAAATGCAAAATCGTTGGCAATTTTTACGGGCACTTTCGCGGCTTTCCCAGTTCCAATATTGAAGAGGTAGATGTATCCGGCATTTTCAAACACGATTGCATCGGGGCCGGCCGAGGGGAATTTGATATCGTATTCGGTAAAATCGGTCAGCTTAACACTTTGCTTTGAGTCTGTGTCATACACAAACAGGTTCATGGTGCGATCGCGGTCGGAGAGAAAATATATCTTATTGCCAATCCACATTGGGAAAATATCTTGCGAAGGGTTCTCCGTAATTTTTTCCGTTTTGGTGGTTTTGAAATCAAAGATCCTGATATCGTCGGCCATTCCTCCCTGATAGTATTTCCAGGTGCGGAATTCTCTGAAAACCCGGTTAAAGGCAAGTTTGTTTCCGTCAGCATTGAAACTGCAAAAACCTCCCGTGCTAAGGGGCAACTCTTCGCTCATGCCTCCTTCAACCGGCACCTTATATAGTTTTCCGACAAAGTCATTGTATGAAACACCCCTTGAACGGTAAATGATGCTTTTGCCGTCAGGTGTCCAGCCCATCACAATATTGTTGGGTCCCATACGGTCCGAAATGTCGTCACGCCCAAGCGTTGCCGTGAAAGTCAGTCTTTTTGGAACGCCACCTTCAGAAGGAATAAGATAAACTTCGGTATTCCCGTCATATTGACCAGTAAACGCGATCCATTTTCCATCGGGTGAAAAACGGGCAAACATTTCATATCCATCGCCCGAGGTTAAGCGCCTGGCTAAGCCGCCTTCACGGTCAACCACATACAGATCGCCTGCATAGCTAAAAGCAATGCGGTCGGAACTTACTGCAGGAAAACGAAGCAGTCGGGCCTCGTCCTGTGCAACACTTTTCAAACTGATAATCGTCATAATCAGAAGAATCATTTGGTGTTTCATGGTAATTTTATCAATTGAAACAAGATTTGCCCCCAAAAGTACAATATAATAATGTATGTTGTGATTGGACAAAGATTGCCTATTCATTTCCGGGATGCCGATTCGTGTATATCAGTTGTAATATCTTTTCGATGAGTGTGAATGAGAGATGGCATTTAATTATTTGCCCGGCCGGAGCCGGGAACTCCGTTTATTCGGTTTTGCCGAAGGTCTTGGCTGAATTTATTTCGGCAGCCTCGGCTGCAAAGCCATTTTATCTAATCGATCTAAGCGGCTCGGATGACATTTTTTCAGTGATTCCGAAACATCAGTTTATTCAAGTAAAGAATTTTCATTTCCGCGCGCCACAAATCGACACGGCTTCCTGTCGTTCGTGTGGTAAGTGCAGCAAGGCATGTAGCCGAGATGTAATATCATTTGTCCGTGGAAGTCATCCCGTGGTAAGCCGACCCGACAAATGCGTCGACTGTGGCCATTGTTATAAGTCTTGTCCGGCGAAAAAAGCCATCGAAAGACAAAAAGTGCAGGGTGGCGTTGTGGCAAGGGCAATGCTGCAGGAGAATGTTTTTGTGTTCAGAATCATTTCGCCTTTTAAGAGTCTTATGCGTGGGTTGGCCTGGAAACATGTAATTCGTCAACTGCCTAACCATGCATGCGTACTTGTAGTTGCCGATGTGTCGTATGCCGGTAAAAAGCTCATTAGCCATATTCAGGAGCATGCAGTTTTATTGTCCTCAAACAGCTAAGGTTACAGTTCCTTTTCCGGTCAAAGTATCATTTTGATTTATTATCGAACCAAATCCATTTCATTTATTATTTTTGCATTCTGTTTAAAATATTGTAATTGATCTGTGATGGAAGAAAATCATGAAAATCAGGCTTTGAACGAAAGCTTGCCTGTTGAACCTGCTGATCAGGCTTTGCCTGTGGAGGAGAAACAGCCAGAACCTGAAACACTGTCAGTTGATCAGGTGCCGACTGATCCTTCATCTGATGAGCAGAATTACGTGCTAGAAGTGATTGAACCTGAAGTTTCGTCGGATGTCGAGGAACCTGAAGCTGAGATCAGGGAAGCCGATTATACCGCCTGGGAGAAGTATAATCTTGACCAGATCAAGGATGAAGCGTTGAAGCTGATTCAGACCTGCGAAAATATCACGGCGGTCAGGCCTTCATTTATTAAACTGCGCGAACTTCATCAGGCACAGTTTGAAGCAGAAAAACAAAAACTTGCCGAACTCAACGAAGACGATCCGGATGCAGCATTGCATCATGCCGATTTGGCAAAGAAGAGCGAGGAATTCAATGCCATCTGGGGTATTTATCAGGAGAAGCGTAAAGAGCATTTCGAAGATGTTGCTAAGCAGCAGGAAGAAAACTTTAAATTGAAGCTGGGCCTGCTCGAAGACCTCAAAAAACTGATTGAGCAGGGCGAGCCATTGAAAAACACATTCGATCAGTTCAGCACAATCCAAAAGAAGTGGCGTGAGATTGGAATGGTTCCAAAAGAGAAAAACAACGATTTGTGGCTAAGCTATAATCACCATGTTCAGTTGTTTCTCGATAAGGTGAAAATGAATCGCGAACTTCGTGATCTCGACATGAAGAAAAACCTCGAGATTAAAGTAGAGCTGTGTGAGAAAGCCGAAGCCCTGATGTTGGAAAAATCGGTTCACGAGTCGTTCAAAAAGTTGCAGGAACTTCACCGGCAATGGAAAGAAACCGGAGCCGTGTCATCTGATGTCAAAGATGAAATATGGGAGCGCTTTCGGAATGCTTCAGAAAAGATTCGCGAAATACGCATCAATCATTACGATGAATTAAACAAGAAACTCGAGGCAAATCTAGAAGCAAAACAGGCACTGGTCGAGAAAGCCCGCATGATTGCTTCTGCCGAGTGCAATAACATGAAGGACTGGAATCATGCCACCAAAGAAATGAACGAACTGTTTAATCTTTGGAAAAGCATTGGTCCGGCACCAAAAGAAAACAACGATAAGGTTTGGGTCGATTTCAAAGCCATCCTCGATGCTTTCTATGCTGCGAGAAAAGAATATTTCAATTCGATTCGTCAGGAACTTACCGAAAACTACAACAAGAAACTGAATATTTGCCTCGAAGCCGAGTCGCTGCGCGAGAGCAGTGACTGGAAAAAAACAAGCAATGATCTTATTCGGCTTCAGAACGAATGGAAAAAAATTGGGCCGGTGCCGAAAATCAAAAGCGATGTCATTTGGAAAAGATTCCGCACCGCCTGTGACGATTTTTTCAATCGCAAGAAAAGCTACTTCGAAAACATTTCGTCGGTCGAAAACGAAAACCTTCAGAAGAAACTTGACCTGATGAAAGAACTCGATGAGTTTGCATTTGGCGAGGACAATAAAGAGAACCTGAATACAATTCATGAGTTTCAGCGCCGCTGGTTCGATGCAGGTCGCGTGCCTCTCGCAAAGAAAGATGAAATTCAGGCCGACTGGAATAAGAAAATCGATGCAGTGCTGCAAAAACTGAAAATCAGCCGCTTTGAATCCGACAATGCCCGTTTTAAGGAAAGAATGGATTCGGTGTCGAAAATGAACGACGGTCGCGACAAAGTTTGGCAGGAAGTGAAGAAACTAAGATTCACGATTTCCAAAACCGAGCAGGATGTAGCCCTTTGGGAGAATAATCTGGGATTTTTTGCCAATTCAAAGAACGCAGATGTCCTTCTGAAAGAGTTTCGCGAGAAAATCGACCGGGCTAAAACCGACATTAAAGTCATGAAAGAGAAGGAGAAATACCTTCAGGGCCTGCTCGATGCAAAAAAATCGTAGAAATATTTTCACAATCTTATACAACGTTTAAAAATATTGCTACTTTTGCATCTCCAAAATGTCCTGTGGTGTAACTGGCAACACGTCTGATTCTGGATCAGAAGAGTCCAGGTTCGACCCCTGGCAGGACAACAATCAGAAAGCCGCTCATTGAGTGGCTTTTTTGTTTGATTTATTTCAATTACTCGCTGGTATATAAACCATTTTCTTTTGGTGTTGAACCGAAAACTGATTCATTATTGCATTTAGTGTGTTCCATTAATATTTTCGGAGACAAAATCAGATTTTATGAAGAAACTTATATTCTTGATTCTTGTAGTGATTTATCAACCTTCTTTTGCCCAGTTTTATCGTGAGGCATCGGGTATTGACATTGGAAAAGTAAAGTGTTTTTTACCACTACAGGGGAGTGGAGTACTTGTTGGCTCCGAGAACGGACTGTTTTCCTATCAGCAAAACGCGGTTTTGCCAATTTTGCCAGCCTCCATTCATGGCGTAAATGACATGACCTATGACAATAGTGGAAATCTTTGGCTTGCCACAAGCAATTTGGGCTTGGTGAAAATGAACGGCAGTGCCACGTCGATTGTGCAGGCTTGGAGTAACACCAATTCGGTGTTGCCATATGAGCTTGATTTTGTAGAGTTTGATCCGGTTTACGGCCTTTGGATTGGCAATCATTTTTCATTATGGAATATGAATGGTTCACAGATATTGCATTTTCCTTTCCCTACAGGAAGTCAGGTTCATGGCGTGAGGGAGGTTTTGACTCAGAGCAGCGGACAAACAGTTTTTTTGCTACATGATTCAGTGTGTGTTTATAATAGTGTGCACATGGAACCCATCGCATATGGTTATTATGATTTTTTATCCGAAGCCGCTCCTGGTGAATTGCTTGTAGGGAATGACACCATAATATTGAGATACGATGGGACTGCATTTATCATGGATTCATTGTTAACTCAAGCATGCACACCAAATAATACAATGCAATATGTGCATCTTTCGGCGAATAAAGTGATTAAGATGGGGAGCGAGTATTATGTATATAATGATAAAATCATCATCACCTGTAGTTTAACAGGCGAATACAGTTGTTATTTTCCAAGTATAGATTTTGTCATTCCAAATATGACATTGAGTTCAATGTTTTCTCAAGCACCTAAATTATTTTTAGGCTTTTCTGATGGGTTTTTTGCCACAGATAATCATTTCGTCAGCATATTAAAAAATAGCAATCAGTGGATTGATTTATACAGAATGAGAGCGCCGGTTTTTGCAAGCGGCACACTATTTAATTTTGTTGAAATATTGAATGGGCCTGTTTTTGAAGCTCCGGCTGGATCGGGTAAATCTCCAATGTATATTGCCATGCCATGGATTGCTGGATTGGATCAAAACAATGAATTGCATGTTGCAGTTCATCGATACAATCAGGTAGGAATAGATTTCTTTACCGGAACCTTAAAGATGAGCAGTGCTGAGCCTTCGGGTAATGTCAACCACTGCCGTGTATGGAAATTGAATCAAAGTGAAATAGATTATCATAAAACACATTGGAATGTGAATGGATATGTTGCACCTGAAGCCATCGTATCATGGCCGGGTAATGGAAACCCCCAATTCGATGAAGCTCCGGTATTGGCTCCGTTTGCCGACATAAACCAAAACGGGTTTTATGAGCCTGCATTGGGTGAATATCCCATCATCAGGGGTGAACAAGCCATTTATTTTATATTCAATGACGCTGCCGACGTCCATACCGAATCAGGAGGCGAAATACTTGGATTGGAAATTCATGGGATGGCATATGTGATGCGGGACTCGTCAACTCAGACCGGGATCAATAATACAGATAATACGCTTTTTATGCATTACACCATTATGAATAGATCTTCAAATGATTATCACAAGCTGAGAATCGGAATATTTTCAGACATTGATATTGGAAACGCGTATAATGATTATGCAGGTTGTGACACACTGCAGGATGCTTTCTTTGTATATAATAGGGCTGGAGTAGATTCATCGGGAGTGAACTGTCAGCATTGTTATACTGATGTTTTGCCTGCTATGGGGGTCACATTTCTAAGTCATAAAATGAGATCATTTTATGTGTTTAACAATTTTGGGATTTCTCCTCAATATTATTCCGATCCCACCATGTATCAACACTATTGGTGTGTGCTGAATGGTTGGTTTAACGATGGGTCTCCAATCACCTATGGTGGAAACGGATATGGTGGAACGGTGCCTGTCCTTTATACTTTTCCTGGTGCCCCAGAAGACCCGATGCAATGGTCAGACATGTCAGCTGGAAATCAACCTTACGATCGGAGAGCGATTGGTACAATAGAATTTGATTCACTTGGATCAGGGCAAAGTGTTTGTCTCGATTTTGCATTCGTATATGATGATGAAATCAGCGGAACCGACAATACTGCCAATGTGATTATGCTCAGAAAGCGTATCGGAGAAGTGCGCAGTTTCTTTTATAATCAACAATTCGAATGTCTATATTACGAACATAACTTTACTCAACCACAAGCTGGAACTTATGTTGACACTTTGCTGGCATTTGTGGACACTTGTGTTATTGATCCATATTTACCGGTTGATACTGCATGGATAGAGCACTCAGCAATTATCGGAAATATGGCTTATGTTGATTGGGGAGTGAAACAAAATGGCAACACTTTCTTTTTTTACAACGTGCCGTATTATATTCAGAATTCAGGAAATCAGCTTTTTATCCTGGTTTTGCGTTGCTATGCTGACGGAAGAGGAAGCCAAATGCATCTGACATACCTGAACGGTGCTTCCAATGTGGCTCCGGAAGCAGCAAAGCCCGTTCTGGAATTGGCGGTCTTTCCCAATCCAGCGACCGAATACATCACTGTAGTCATTCCTGAAATGCATCTGCCTGAACTTATCAGGATCATTGATCTGAATGGACAGGTTGTCGATTCCTTCGAAGCCACAACATCGTCAGTGTCAATTCCTCTTCATTATCTTGCTCCCGGCACTTACATGATTCATGCAAGCAAATCGGATGTGACCAAACCATTTCTGATTATGCGAAATTAGAAGTGATTCATGAGAAACTGTTTTTCTCATATTTACCCGATATTTGATCATTGTCATAAAAGTGGTGTAATGTAGAGTATGCATAGTATTTTTGTGCATGAAACAAATCATTCTTGCAGCCGGATGCTTTTGGTCGGTGCAGTATAAACTCAATGCATTGACCGGCGTGAATGCTACAAAAGCAGTGTATGCCGGCGGCCATGTGCCCGATGCCAGTTACAGTCAGGTTTGCAGCGGAACAACCGGCCATGCCGAAGCGGTTTGGGTTGAATATAATCCTGAACTGTGCAGCACAAAAAGTTTACTTCAGTATTTTTTCAGCATCCATGATCCATCGCAGCATAACCGGCAGGGACCCGATATGGGCGAACAGTACCGCTCTGCTGTTTTTTATTTCGACGAAGAGCAGGCTCAAGCGGCACATCTGACCATCGATGAGCTGTCGCAACTACCGCGATATCAGCGCGAACCCGTTGTGACACAAGTGCTGCAAGCAGCTTTATTTGTCGATGCTGAAGAACAACATCAGCATTATTACACCAAAAGAGGATTCTGAACCAATAGGGTTCGCCGGATTATTGTATTTTTGCTGTGGCAAAACAAGCGAAATGGAACGAAAACTTAACAGCATTGCAGAAGTACTGCCCGATCTGAAAGCAGGGAAGGTTATTATTGTGGTGGACGATGAAGACAGAGAAAACGAAGGCGATTTTGTAACTGCCGGCGAGACCATTACGCCTGAAACAGTCAACTTTATGGCACGATACGGCCGTGGTCTCATATGTGCGCCATTAACAGCCGAACGGGCCGACGAGCTGAAACTCGATATGATGGTGCGCGACAACACCTCATTACACGAAACACCATTTACTGTATCAATCGACTTGCTTGGATATGGATGTACCACGGGTATTTCGGCAGCTGACCGTGCAAAAACCATTGCAGCCATGGCCAACAGTGATATTCGCCCCGAAGAGTTTGGCAGACCGGGACATATTTTCCCGCTTAAAGCCCGCCCCGGAGGTGTTCTCGAAAGGGCAGGGCATACCGAGGCCTGTGTCGATTTATGCAAACTTGCAGGAATGAAACCTGTGGCTGCCCTCGTCGAAATCATGAACGAAGATGGCACCATGGCCCGATTAGCTCAGTTGTTTGAAATCGCTGATAAATTCGACCTGAAAATCACTTCCGTAAAAGCGCTGATTGAGTACAGACTGCGTACAGAGAGCCTTGTGCGTCGCGAAGAAACAGTCACCTTGCCAACCGAGCATGGTGATTTCAGTCTGGTAGCATTTACACAAATCACCAACAGCCTTCCTCATCTGGCTTTAGTGAAAGGCGATGTTGGCACCGAAGAACCGGTTTTGGTTCGTGTACATTCATCGTGTGTTACCGGCGATATTTTTGGTAGTTATAAATGCGACTGCGGCCCTCAGCTCCATCGTTCAATGGAAATGGTGCAAAAGGAAGGACGGGGTGTGGTTCTCTATATGAATCAGGAAGGTCGTGGCATCGGACTGATCAACAAACTGAAAGCGTATCACCTGCAGGAGCTTGGTCGTGACACTGTTGAGGCCAATATTGAACTGGGATTTAAAGACGACGAACGTGACTATGGTATTGGAGCGCAGATACTCCGTCAGTTGGGTATCAAACGCATGAAGCTGATCACCAACAATCCGGTGAAGCGAATTGGTCTGGAAAGCTACGGTCTTGAAATTGTGGAAACCATCCCTTTGATCATTGCTCCCAATGCCTACAATCAGTTTTATCTTCACACCAAAAAGCAAAAGATGGGACACCGGCTCGATCAGGCTGATGGTTTGAAACCTGCTGAATAAGTGACTGTATAAAAATCATTCTACTTTTTTGCACAAACAGCTTTTGAATCAAATACTAATGCTACGTGGTGTCCTTCTGCAAGTCCTGACCGGCAGCGTCGGGACGTGCCCTTCTTTGAGACCTTTGTGATACAAACAATTAATAAATTTAGACAATTACTAAATCATTGAAAAAACTCTTTACACATCTTTTTCTACACTACGGTGTGCGCTGAGATTCTTCACCTTCTGATTCTTTGAGCTATCCTTGAATTGTCATGCATGACAAGCAGAAAGCACTGCGATGATCTCAATTGATCGGGAATTTGTTATCCTACCCGAGATACAAAGAGATATAAAAAAAGCGGCTCGTTCAGGAACCGCTTTTTATCATTTGATTCAATTTATTTCATGGGTGCATTTTCGAGCACTTTCACCAGAAAATCATAGAATTTCTGAACCGATGCCACATGAACTTTTTCGTCGGGGCTGTGTGGATAGCGAATGGTTGGTCCAAACGAAATCATATCCCAGTTCGGATAAACGGCGCCCAGCAATCCGCACTCAAGACCGGCGTGAATGGCTTTGATTTCGGGAAGTTTGCCATACATACCCTGATACATTTCACGGCAGCTCTTCAAAATGGCACTGTCCATATTGGGTTTCCAGCCCGGGTAACCTCCGGAAAGCTCAACTTCTGCTCCTGCAAGTTCAAACACACCGGAAACTGCATGACCCAGTGCATCCTTTGCGGTATCGACCGAGCTGCGAAGCAGACATTTCATGGCAATGGTTCCGTTTTCGGTATCGACACTTGCAAGATTGTTTGATGTTTCAACCAGACCGGGCATATCGTCGCTCATGCGCATGACACCATTCGGACAGGCATAGATGGCACGCACCAGTTTCCAGATCACCTGCGGGTCAATCACGGCGGCAGGCATGTTTTCGCTGCTGAGTTCAAATTTCATGTCAGGTTCAGTTGCTGCAAATTCAGCCTTGAAGACCAATTCTTGTTTTTTAACACAGGCTTTGAAATCTGCGGCTTTGTTGGCCGGAACAGTCACAACGGCAAACGATTCGCGCGGGATGGCGTTGCGCAGCGATCCGCCATGCAGCGAGGCCACCATCATGTCATGCTCTTCAACGGCGTGTTTCATGAAACGGTTCATGATTTTATTGGCGTTTCCACGACCGAGAATAATCTCCATGCCGCTGTGTCCGCCTTTGAGTCCGGTGAGACTAAGTTTATAGGCTTCATGACCTGCCGGAACCGGAATGGTGTTGTATTTCATGGTGATGTTGGCGTCAAGGCCACCAGCGCAGCCAACATACATTTCGCCTTCATCTTCGCTGTCGAGATTGATCAGAATGTCGCCTTTCAATACATCAGGCTCCAGACCAAAGGCACCCGTCATTCCGGTTTCCTCGTCAATGGTCATCAGTGCCTCGACAGGACCGTGTTTGATGGTTTTCGATGCCAGCACAGCCATAGCTGCAGCCACACCCATTCCGTTGTCGGCGCCTAGGGTGGTGCCATTGGCGGTAACCCATTCGCCATCCACAAAGGCTTCGATGGGATCTTTCAGAAAATCGAATTCCTTGTCACTGTTTTTTTGCGGAACCATATCGAGGTGGCCCTGCAACACAATGCCTTTGCGGTTTTCCATGCCCGGAGTAGCCGGTTTGCGGATGATGACATTGCCGACTTTATCAACAATGGTTTCCAAACTATGGGTTTTACCAAAGTTGACCATGTATTCGCGAACTGCATCCTCGTGTTTCGAAGGACGGGGAATTTGTGTAAGCTCGTAAAAATACGTCCAGACTTCCTGGGGTGCGAGATTTCTGATGTCCTGACTCATTGTACTTGTTTTATGTTTGTTTCGGGTCAAAGATATCATTTTTTTTAGAGCAAAAAAGGATTTATTTTGATTGAAGTATTGTTGCAAATAGAAGTTCAATGATGTTGTTTTCTTAGTAATTTTGTATCATGAATATTGCTGCAAACCTTGCGGAGATAAAAGCAAAACTGCCCCCTCATGTGCGTTTGGTGGCAGTGAGCAAGACCAAGCCGGCTGAGGCTATTCGCGAAGCTTACAACGCCGGCCAGCGTATTTTTGGCGAAAATTATGTGCAGGAACTTTGCTCTAAGCAGCCTTTGCTGCCTGATGATATCGAGTGGCATCTGATTGGGCACCTGCAAACCAACAAGGTGAAATACATTGCCCCGTTTATTACCTGTATTCAGAGCGTTGACAGCGAAAAGCTGCTGAATGAAATCGATAAAGAAGCACGCAAAAACCAGCGAATGATTGATGTACTTCTCGAAATTTCGATTGCAACAGATGGCTCCAAGTTTGGATTTGAGCCTGATGAAAAGTTTTGTTTTTTAAGTGAAGGCAAGTACAGGTCGTATCAGCATGTGCGTTTTTGTGGCGTGATGGGCATGGGCAGTTTTAGCGATGATGCCGACATCACACGCTTGGAATACCGCAAACTAAAAAGTGTATTTGATCGGATAAAGGCAGATATATTTTCGGACGAAGCGTCTTTTGCTGAAATCAGCATGGGCATGAGCAACGATTTTGGCATAGGGGTTGAGGAGGGCAGCACCCTTGTGCGAGTAGGAACAAGTATTTTCGGAGAACGAAATTATCAACAATCATGATGAAAAGTATTCTTGCCATTGTCTGGATGGTTGCATGCGGTGCTTTGCAGTCGCAAACCATTTATCAGGGAAATATTCCCTGCGGGAAAGTCAGATTTTTCAGTATCCCTGCCGTGTCGAAGGCCGTTTGGACTGAAAGCGATACAGTGGGAGAACTTAGTTATACCGATCTTGTTAAAAATGAGACCTGGTTTGTCAGTGTTGGTATCAACCAACAAGCCGAGCCTGTTTTTATCGGAACCACAGACTTGCTTGGCAAGGTTACCATTAACCTTCAGAATGATCAGTTCCTGAAACTGGAGTGGGGAGATGCCAGCGGTCAGGTAAAAAGCGTGAGCCTGCAAGCTACTCCTTCTTCACAGGCAGTTCCGGTCGATTACCTTTGTTTTACAGCTCACCGCGATCTTCTGGCAAATGAAGTCAGTGAGGAGGACTCAATATTTATGAGCATTCATCACACTTATCCTGTTCCGGCCAAAGGCACCACCGCCGTCGACTCAGCCCGTTTTGTTCAAGCCCTGTTATCTCCTTTCGAAGGACTTCCGGTCGATTTTCGCTACCCACAGGATTTGACTAAACGGGTTGACATTGAATATGTGCAGAACTATACATCAATGTATGAAGCCGGAGAATCTGAGTTTTCGAAAGAATCGGCCATGTGGGAAGTATACCGCGATATCTCTGTTTTGTCGCAGGATGACCAGCTCATGTGCTGGGTTGAAGCCGAATATGAATACACAGGCGGGGCACATGGCAATTATGGCAATTACTATCATGTATTCGATTTTTCTTCCGGCGCCTTGCTTTCACTC
>CAZLHV010000083.1:0-12697 GCA_964559205.1 uncultured Bacteroidaceae bacterium | reverse complement strand
AATCACCGTGCCTTTGATCACAATGACCACCGGTGAATTCTCGGCATTTGAGAAAATATTGACCTGTTTGCTGAATTCGCCGGCTTTTTCCGCATCGAAAGTGATGGTGATTTTCTGTTTTTGACCGGGCATGATTGGTTGTTGCGGATAAGAGGGAACGGTGCATCCGCAGCTTGATTTGGGTTCAGACAGCAGAAGTGGCTGCTTTCCAGTGTTGGTAAAAACAAAATCGAACGAAACGGGCTGACCTTGTTTCACCTGCCCGAAATCATGTGTAAGTTTCTCGAAAGAAATCACCGGGCCGGTTGCGACATTTTGTGCTGAAAGAAAAATGACCGGAGCGGCAGAAAGCAAAAAAGCAACAATGAATCGTTTCATATGGATAATTATTATTGAGCAACTGGAACGCCGTTGTTATCGAAATTCGAAAACGGCATAATTTCTTCAGGTTTTTTAGAAATATTGCCGGTAATTTTGAGGTAAACAGTTCCGGCATTCGATTCAACAGTAATTTGTTTGTTGATCTGTCCTATTCGATTCGAATCATAGCGGACATTGATTTTTCCTTTTTGACCTGGGAGAATAGGTTCACGAGAGAAAGTCGGCACGGTGCAGCCACATGTCGATTTGGCGTTTGAGAGCAGTAAAGGGGCATCGCCAGTGTTGGTAAAAACAAACTCCACTTCGGCATTATCGCCCTGGGTGATATTGCCGAAATCATGAACCAGCTTTTCAAACTGAATGGCAGGGCCTGACTGAGCCATGGAGATAAAACCGGACAACACCAATACTGCAAAAAATGCAATTCTTTTCATCGTTAAAATATTTTCACAACAAAATTACAAATTCGGCGCGACTTTACCAAAAAACATGCCACCAAAGAAGTGGATTTTGATGGAGTGCATACACAGTTGATCGAATTTGTGACGTTTTTTTCATGCAAAAATCACCTGTGCATCGTCAGCGGCAGCATGTCTGAAAAACTCAGAGATGCTGATTTGGGTTACAGAAAGGTCGACCCAATCCACCTGATCTTGAAACTGGTTTTCAGAGATACTGATGGCGGCGAATATTCGACCTCCTGCGGCAGTAAAGCGTTCGAGCAATTCGCTGTATGCCGGTAGACCTGCATGAAGGAGTATTTTATTTGTGATTCTGCGTTTCAGCGCCCTTAATCCAGGTAAGGAAAGAAACACTCTTGGCCATACCCTCAAGTGCCGACCAATTAAAGGAGGAGCCTTTGCCATGGCCTGATCGCTTCTCGAAAACGGTTTCCAATTTTGTCGAAGCATCAGCGTGCCATCGGAAATAAACAAGGCTTTCACCTCTGCTCCGTCAACCACAGCTTCGGTGATTAAAGTCAGCAAACGGTAAAGCCTGCCTGAATCATTTTCGGGGAAAATGATGTATATTTTATTAGCCTGAACATTGTGAACAGAAGCATTCATGACAAAAATATATCCTTTGCAGGGTGAATGAAATGATTATCTTTGCAAAGATATCGGATAATGACGGTGTATTTATCCGGTTGGTCATGATAAAAAGCATTAAGTGATAATAACCTGATTTGAACCCTTATGTCAGAGATTAAAGCTGAAACAATGGCGCATAAAGCGCGTCAATGCAAGTGCGAAAACTGCATTCTCCAGAGCCTGATTTTCAATTATATTCCGGAAGAAGAAACCAATGTGCTTTGTGGAGTAAAAAGAGAAAAATCGTTTCGCAAAGGTGAAGTGATTGTTAAGCAGGGGGATCCTATTGTCGATTTTTTTTACGTGAAAAGCGGTATTGTCAAGCTTTCGAGAATCACGGATTCGAAGCGAAATCATATCATCAGCATCGGAAAACCACACGACTATAACAGTCTTTTGACAGTTTTTCACGGTAAGAACTATGCCTATACCATGACAGCCATTGAGTATACAGAGACTTGTGTTTTTCCGCTCAATCTGATTATTGATCTGGCAATGAGGCATGGTAGTTTTGGCATTGGTTTGCTGAAAAAATCGAGTAAAACTGCCGATGACATTATCCACCGCTTTATTGAAAACAACAGCAGGAATCTTCGTGGCCGAATTGCCATGACCCTGCTCGATTTTGCACTCGATATCTATAAATCAAAAATATTTGAACTTCCGATCAGCCGAAAAGAAATCGCCGAATTAATTGGCATGACCACTGAGAATGTCATCAGGATTCTGAGCGAATTCAGAAAAGAGAAGATCATAAAGATCAACGGTAAAGAAATTGAAATTGTTGATTTCGATCGTCTGAAAATGATCAGCGACCGAGGATAGCTTTCACATGCACGATATTGAACCATTCTACAACTGGCGTCATTTGTACTCGAGTGAGGACGACAGTCTTTCACCATTTTATGGACGTGACTACAGTGAGATTTTTTTCACCCATACCGTATACAATTATTATATACATCCGCAATGGGATGATTTTGGGTCCAATACGCTTTATGTGAAGGTGATATTTGCCGATTACCGTCGTGGATCGGCGATATTGGAATTCATAGGGGAATGGAACGATTACCTGTATAACGATATTATGTTTCTGAAACGAAATGTGATTGAGCCCCTTATCGAAAATGGCATCATCCATTTTGTACTTATTGGCGAAAATGTGCTGAACTTTCATTATTCCTCAACGGATTATTACGAAGAATGGCTCGAAGAGATTGAATCTGGCTGGATTGCCTGTATTGGTTTCCAACCATATGTTGTTCAGGAAATGCATAAAGGACGAATAAGTCGCCATATGACAGTAAAGGACGACATTAACGAGCTTGCCTGGCGGACATACATGCCTGAGAATCTTATAAAAAAAGTTGAGGAGCTGCTTCATCGTTTACCACCATCATGAGATGGGTGTTAGCGCACTCACCGGTAAAATGCCAATTTTCATCATGAACGAAGAAAAATAAACTGGCAGTCATCAACAAATATCAAAACATAACCTGATAAATGCTGGTTACAGACCGTATTATTACCAAGCATCTTGCTATACCTTTGCACAAGTTATTCCGAAGGAATGAAATTCAGACCGGTGGAAGTATTTTCAATCATATCTGATCTTAAAGATGTTTCTTATGGAGAAGAGAATCGGTACCATTACGGTAATGATCCGCGACCGTCAGTCGGTTGAAGCGGTTCAACAAATCCTCAGTTCATTGCACATGATCATCCTTGCCCGCCAGGGATTAAATCTTGAGCACGAAAATATGCAGATCGTAACCTTGATTGTCAAAGCTTCGCAGGATGAAATCAACACCCTGACCGGAAAACTTGGTCAATTAAGAAATGTGAACGTGAAAAGCATCAGTATGCCTGTGCTGTAAGGAGGTACCATGATTTTTAACCCTGAAAAATGCCGTATTGAAGACCGGCCCATGCAACCATTCATCGACCCGGAAGAGCTCTGGAGTCACCTGTCGGATGCGCCTCATGACAAGGAAAGTGTCCGGGCGGTCATTTCCAAATCGCTCAGCAAGCAACGATTAACATTAAGAGAAACCGCAACGCTTATCAATGCATCTGATCCTGACCTGATCGAAGAAATCAAGCAGGGAGCCCGACAACTGAAAGAAAAAGTGTATGGGAATCGAATTGTGTTATTTGCTCCTTTGTATATTGGCAACAAATGCAGCAACGACTGCGCCTATTGCGGATTCAGAACCAGCAATCACAATGCGGTAAGACGAACCCTTGAAACAAGTGAAATGATCAGGGAGGCCGAAGCGCTTGAAGACAACGGGCACAAACGACTCATTCTTGTTTTTGGCGAACACCGTGAATACTCGGCCGAATACATTGCGGACTGTGTGCAAACGGTTTATTCTGTAAAAAAAGGAAATGGTGAAATACGAAGACTGAACATCAATGCAGCTCCTTTCGATACTGAAGGGTTCAAAATCATACACAATGCCGGAATTGGTACATATCAGATTTTTCAGGAAACCTACCACCCCGAAGCCTATTCATGGTATCATCGCAGCGGTAAAAAAGCCGATTTCAACTGGCGCCTAACATCGCTCGATCGTGCGCAGGAAGCAGGAATCGACGATGTGGGCATCGGCGCCTTATTTGGCCTCTACGACTGGCGTTTCGAAGTAATGGCTTTGATCAGACATACCAATCATCTGGAAGCAGTGTATAATGTCGGGCCACATACAATATCTTTTCCAAGAATTAAAGACGCTAGCGGCATTGAGCTTGATCCGAAATATCAGGTCAGTGATGAGGATTTTACGCGACTGGTGGCCATTCTGCGTCTGGCAGTCCCCTACACTGGTCTCATTCTTACCGCACGTGAACCGGCTGCCATCCGTACCGAAATCATGCGCTTTGGTGTAAGTCAGATCGACGGCGGAACCAAACTGGAACTGGGTGCCTACAGCCAATCGCTGAATGAAAAACAAAATCTCAACAAAGAGCAGTTTGCCATAAACGACAACCGTTCATTGAACGAAATCATCGATGAGTTGCTCCGCGATGGATTTTTACCGTCCTTTTGTACAGCTTGTTATCGCAAAGGCCGAACCGGAGAGCACTTTATGGAGTTTTCAGTACCTGGCTTTATCAAACGGTTTTGTACGCCCAATGCCATGCTGACATTGGCTGAGTATTTATGTGATTACGCCTCTCCCGATGTACAGAAAACAGGGTGGGGTCAGATTGAAAGCGAGCTTTCGTCACTCGAAACAAGTGGATACCCAACTGACGATCTGAAAACCAGAATTGAAAAAATTAAAAACGGTTCAAGAGATCTTTATTACTGAAAATCATTCAGTGACTGCTTTTCATTGTTTAAAATGAGCAAATTCTGCTTATCTTTGAACAAAAAACATGGGAGCATTTCATGCATATGATGTACGAGGCATTTACGGAAAGGATTTTAACGCCCGTGATGTTTACCGTATTGGATTTTACCTGCCCGAGATCCTTTCTGCTAAAAGAGTTCTAATTGGCCGGGATGTCAGAAGCTCTTCCCCGGAAATTCATGAGAATCTCATTCAGGGTTTGACCGATGCAGGTTGTGATGTATTTGATGCAGGACTTTGTACCACACCGATGGTTTACTGGGGCACAGCAAAATATAGCTTTGATGCTTCGGTGATGATTACTGCAAGTCACAATCCTGCCGAATACAACGGCCTGAAAATTTCAGGCAGAAATGCCATCCCCGTGGGATACGATAACGGATTGAATCAACTCGAGCAATTGATTATAAAAGAACCTGTGCTAACACATGATCGTGGTAAAGCCGAGGATATTTCATTTAGACATGAATACCTTCAGTTCATGTTATCGTGGAAAAAAAGTTTCTCGCCACTCAACCTTGTGATCGATTGCAGCAACGGAATGGCATCGTTGCTGGCAAAGGATGTATTTGGGAATGACGCATTTTATTTATTCGATGATCTGGATGGACGTTTCCCCAATCATGAACCCAACCCCCTTGATCCAAAGAACCTGGTACAGCTTCAGCAATCCGTTACTGAACGCAAAGCCGATCTTGGGGTGATCTTCGATGGCGATGCCGACCGGGTGATGTTTGTGGATGAGCACGGAACATTTATTCCTCCAGATCTTCTGATCGCATTGCTTGGCCATTTCTTTCTGGAAGAGAAAGGGTTGAAAGGGAAAGTTTTGCAAGATATCCGTACATCTAAATCCGTTTCAGCTTATCTGACGCCAATGGGTGCTGAAATCGAAATCTGGCGAGTTGGCAGAGCCTATGCAGCAAACAAACTCCGGGAAATTGACGGAATCTATGGTGGTGAGCTGGCCGGACATTATTATTTCAAAGATTTCTATTTCAGCGATTCAGGTCTTCTGGCATCCATTCTGATCGTACAACTGTTTGCCCGTTTTCAAAGCGAAGGATTATCGGCTTCGCAGGTTGTAGCCCGAATCAGCAGATTTGAAAATTCCGGGGAAATTAATTTCAGAATCGAGCAAAAAAAAGTCGCCATGGATGCCGTGAAAAATTTCTTTGTGGCGCAAGCAGAGCCATTGCTATTTCTGGATTTTGATGGTTACCGCGTTGAGTATTCCGACTGGTGGTTCAATATTCGTCCGTCGAACACTGAGCCATATTTGAGGTTGTTGGTAGAAGCCCGCAACAAAGAATTGCTTGATGAAAAAACAAGTACAATTACCAGAATCATTAATCAATACACATGAAAAATCTGCCGATCTTAAGCATTTTGTTAGTGGCATTGACACTGATGATGTTTGCATGTCAACCTGATGACCCGCCAGGACCTGTAAATGAATTCAGGCTGGATGAGAATCAGCAAAACTGGAAAAAAAGATTGCTTATTCAACGACCGGTAAGTGACATTCCGGGCAGTTTACCAGGAGAATATGCCGAGACGGGTATCAGGGTTCTGTATTCAGGTGGTGATACTGTTACAGCAATGGTGAATCTAATCAGGACACAACCCTACACGATGTTGTTTATGTCGTTCAATGGCGGGTCAACATGGAGCACACAGGGTTCGCACAATGGAATCATTACCGATTCGGAACAAAGAGGAATTTTGGTTTATGCCATGAGATCCTATAATGGGGGTTCATACCTTGGACGGGGGTATCAATATGGTACATCGTGGAGCTGGCAGGCCTTGTCCGGTCAAGCCGAAAAACTGACGGTTTTGAACGACGACACCCTTGTTGCTTATGGCGAAGATGGCATTAGAGTATCGGAAAACGCAGGTACCAACTGGACATTGATCAGCAACGAATCTCCATCGAAACTCATCCGGATTGACCACCAAACCCTTCTTGGCGTATTTGAAAACGAAATCCGTTCATCTCAGAATAATGGCTTAAACTGGAGTGTAAAATACACATCGGCTCATGTATTGAAAACGCTCAGTTTACACCCGAATGGTGATGTTTTTGCAGGTGGGGCTTCGGGATGCATTCTTAAAAGTTCAGATTCAGGTCAAACCTGGTCGCAGGTTTTCATCCTCACACAAATCTATTCTCAAGCCGGAACCGCAAACACCTTTGATGTACATTTCATTGACTCTTTACACGGATTTGCCGCTATGGCAACCAATAGTGTGATTGACTGCGGAGACACATTCGATGCTCTGACTGGCTGCATTGTACGCACTCAAGATGGTGGTGAAACCTGGAGTGTGAATTACCGAAGCGAGTTTATCCGATACGCACAGCTGTTGTCGGCAAATGGTCCCACCATGCTTGCCGGAGGTTATCAGCTGCGCGATAACTACATTAGCGGTTCATACGTTACAATTACTCAAACACTCGGCAATTAATGATGGTTATGATACAAAAAGTTCTTTTAATTTCATTTTTGGCAGTGGCGTTCATCTCATGTCAGGATTCGAAACGAAAAGCCATTGAACTTAAGCAGGAAGGTATCGATTTTCTATATAAAAGTCAATTCAAGGAAGCAATCGATAAATTTGAAAATTCACTGAGCTATAACGAATCGGACGCAGAAACCTATTACTACCTGGGCAATGCTTGGTTTGGACTTGGCGATGAAGATAAGGCGATTGAATACTACTCGCATTCTATTTCGACCGATTCGACTTTTGGCAAGGCATATGTCAACAGAGGAAAAATATACAAGGAGCGCGGAGATGACGACCTGGCATGCAGTGACTGGCTCAAAGCAGAATCATTTGGTGTCACCACATTGATTGAGGATACGAAATTTTGCAAATAGCTGCACGTATCGTCTGTTTTTGCAGTCCATTATTTTAAAAAAAGCCTGAGAGATACAGGAATTAGTCAAGAATTTGTGTTTACGAATACTTGAATTCAATGCGGCCTCGATGGCAGTTCGGATAACATTATTATCTTTGCCGCAAACATTAACCAAATCGTTAGGAGAATAACCTTATGTCAGAACATCTCTCTTCAGCCCAGCTCATGGAACTTGAACATCACCATGGAGCTCACAACTATCACCCACTCCCCGTAGTACTTGAAAGAGGAGAAGGCGCTTATGTGTGGGATGTGGAAGGAAAAAAATATTTTGACTTCCTTTCAGCGTATTCAGCCGTGAATCAGGGACATTGCCATCCGCGCATTGTTGGTGCCATGGTTGATCAGGCCCGCAAACTCACCCTCACTTCACGCGCTTTTTACAACGATTCGCTAGGAGTGTTCGAGAAATTTGCCACCGAGTATTTTGGTTTTGACAAAGTCCTGCCCATGAACACGGGTGCCGAAGCCGTTGAAACCGCACTGAAACTCACCCGCAAATGGGCTTACCTGCGCAAAGGCATTCCTCATTATGAAGCCAAGATTATTGTTTGCGAAGGCAATTTCCACGGACGCACCACCACCATCATCAGTTTTTCTGACGATCCCAGCGCATACACCGATTACGGCCCCTTCACACCGGGCTTCATTCGCATTCCATACAACAATCTTCAGGCTCTTGAAGAAGCACTGAAAGATCCGAACGTAGCCGGATTCCTGGTTGAGCCCATTCAGGGTGAAGCTGGTGTGTATGTTCCTGAAGAAGGATATTTGAAAAAAGCATATGACCTTTGCAAAGCCAGCAATGTGTTGTTTATTGCAGACGAAGTTCAGACCGGTATTGCACGCACAGGTCAACTGCTTGCCGTTGATCATGAAAATGTAAAACCCGACCTGCTTATTCTTGGCAAAGCTCTGGGCGGTGGCGTATTTCCTGTTTCTGCTGTATTGGCAAACGACGACATTATGCTGACCATTAAGCCGGGCGAGCATGGTTCAACGTTTGGCGGCAATCCGATTGCTGCACGCGTAGCCATCGCTGCACTGACTGTCGTGAAAGAAGAAAACCTGATTGAACGTGCTTCTCAGTTAGGCGAAATCTTCCGTGAAGAAATCCGTAAAATCGACAGTCCAATGATCGAGCTGGTTCGCGGTAAGGGTCTCCTGAACGCTGTTGTGATTAAACCGATGAATGGCAAAGAAGCATGGGACGTTTGTCTGAAAATGGCTGAAAACGGCCTGATTGCTAAACCTACCCACGGACACATCATCCGCTTTGCGCCACCATTGGTGATCACCGAAGGTCAGCTTCGCGAAGCTGTTGAAATCATCAAGCAATCCATTCTTTCAATGTAAGGTTTGCCATGAAATACTTTAGGCTATCTGTCTGAGACGGATAGCCTTTTTTATTTCCGGAAATGAGCATGAAATTCAGCCGGATATTCAATACAAATCACTATTTGACCAAGAGCAGTTTGTTCAGTTTGCGCATGACTTCATCAACACTCGAAGCTGTAATGATTGAATCGCGGCGGCGCTTATCGAGGCTTTTACCACTCAGTGTTTTCGACCAACCATCGAAAGCCGTTACGGCAATGATTTTTTTGCCATATTGCCACGAAAAGGCAATTTCAGAAAGAGTACCAGAACCACCTCCAAGCGCAATAATCACATCGCCGCTTTGAGCCACAATGCTGTTTCGCGCATAACCTATTCCGGTGGCAATGGCAATATCGGTGTATCGGTTTGCTGAGGTCCGGTTGCTGTCGGGTAATATTCCCACAGTGGTTCCAAATACATAATTTGCCGACTCTCTTGCTCCACGAAATACCGCCTCCATAATTCCTCGCCTTCCGCCTGAGTAGATGGTGAAACCCTCGTCAGCCAGCCGTCGTCCCAGTTCACGCGCAAAAATATAAATCGGATCAGTTACCCTGCAATAGCTTGGCCCAATTACACTTACAAATCGACGACCTTCCATCATCCCTGCAGGTGTTTCGAGATGTATTCAAATGGAGCCGTCAGCTTGCCATTTTGCAGAATCAGTGCTCGTTTCACAGCCGGTGCCAGATCTAATGAATTATACTCTGCATTGAAATCACATTCGGCAATCGATTTCACAAAAGGACGCAGCGCATCTGAAAAACCCTTCGACGCATCGCGGGGTAATTCGCTTGGCAGAATATCAACGGCCATAACCAAAACGCCATTCCCTTCAAAACCCATTTTGTGGGTCATGGTTTCCGGATCGTACACAAACACAGGGTCATTGATTTCAGTGCCTTTATGCGTAAATTCGATTCCGCCATCCGGATCACATGATATGTCGCCAACGACCGATAGTTTATGATTCGGATTACGGAATAAATCAAGCATTTCGCGCTTCGATATCACTCGCGGATATCTGGCATCCCAATATGATCCGTGAACCAGAATGTTCAGCCCGGGCAGATACTGGCCAAATTTGCTTTGATACTCTGCCGGATACTGGTAGTAGTGTTGCAGGTCAAACTCAGCATCATGGCCAATTCGCTCGGCCATGTCCTTTTCCTGAAAGACAACCTTATAAATAATTTTTCCGTCCGAAATATCGTGATTCAGGTTAGTAACGTCTTCCGGAAAAATTTCCTTCACCGGCAATAAATGCAGAATTTCCTGTGCGCCAACCGAAACATTGCCATAACCTGTCAGACCAATCACAAACGGACGCAGTTGTTCGGGCAGCCCGTTCTTCATGATCTCCTCGCCTACCCGGCTTACAGCCTTTTTTGCTTCGGCAAGCGAATGATACTTTACACTCTGCTTCAAATGCATGAAAGGTGTTTCAATGCCGCGGGCAAGATAGCGCTGTCCTGCCGACCATAATGTGTTGATCATTCCTGCAAGACCAGCATACTTACCGAAAAAGATGACACGCTTTCCGAATTCATCGGTTACCTTTTCATAATCAATTAAATTGCAGCGCAATTCCATGAGGCGTTTCAGCATAGGCATGTTGTAGGGCTGACCTTTAATCACATGGCTGAAAAACATGTAAGTTTTGCCTTCCATTAAATCCTGCATGGGAATTTCCTTCACGCCAAAAATTATGTCAGCATCGGAAATATCGTTATTAACAATGGCTCCTGCTTTGCGATACTCATCATCCGTAAACACCCGCTTCGAGGATGACTGTACATGGATTTCGTATCCGTTTTCTACAAGCGTTTTTACATGATCAGGAATAATCGGTACACGACGTTCCATCTCATACTTGTTTTCATGCCGGATTGCAATGGTTTTCTTCATACTTGTCCGATTGGCGTTAGAAAGTGCAAACCTACAATTTTTGAACTGAACAGACAATGATTTTGGCAGATTTTTTGCAAAGGCCGGCGCGCTTCCTCGAAAAGCATGGTACAGAAAGCTGCCAAATGGCTTTCATATTCAGAATGTTTGTATCTTTGTTATCCGGGGAAATGAAATTATTTAATTCTTCAACCATGAAAAACCTGACACAAATTCTTCTAATTTCGTTGTTTGTTCTTGTTTCATCGAGCCTCAAAGCACAAACAGAAGGCGACAAAACTAATCAGGAAACAAAAACTTACAGTGTTAAAGTTATGTTTCATTGTGCAAACGGCAAAGCTCTGCTGGAATCGGAACTGCCGAAAAAGCGCGGCGTAATTAGTGCAGTGGCCAATCTTGAAACAAAAATTGTTGACGTTGTTTATGATCCGAAATTGACTCAGCCGACAACAATTGTTGAGTATATTCATCAAATCGGATATCTGACTGCCGATTCTCCTGCCGGTACCAAGCTTAATAAAGCCTGTAACCATGACGGTGAGGCGACTCATTAATTTCTTAACAACATAAATCATGAAATTTTTACTGTCTTTTCTGGCAGGAGTTATGCTCTTGTCGCTAAATTCGTATGCACTGCTTGTAACCCCTTCGCTTGTTGCTCCCAGTCATGGAGCTACATCGCAAGCGGTGAATGTGATGCTTGACTGGAATACGGTTTCCGGTGCAACCTATTACGAGTTTAAACTCAGTACTGATCCAGCATTAACAGGTGCGACAGCCATTTCGACCGGGTCGAATTCCTATTATTACACCAGTGATTTGAAATTCAACACCATCTATTATTGGGCTGTGCGTGCACGAAGTGCTACCGATAGCAGCAACTGGTCGGTGATTTACATGTTTACGACTATGGACGGTGTGAGTCTTGTATCACCTTCAAGCGGCTCTACATCGCAAAATATCGATGTGATGCTTGACTGGTCAAACGTAAGCGGCATCACCTATTATGATGTGGAAATTGACACAAGTGCTTCGTTTGGAAGTCCTGTCAAACAGCTCATCCCTGTTTCGAGCAGTTATTCCTACTACTACACAAGCAATCTTAAATTCAACCAACGTTACTATTGGCGGGTCAGGGCACGTCATGGTGCTGACACCACCTCGTGGAGTACGGTTTGGAATTTCACGACGCACGATTTTGTCGGGCAGGTTTCCCCGTCAAATGGAGCCACCTCGCAAAACATTGATGTGATGCTCGACTGGTCAACCGTAAGCGGTATTACCTATTACGATGTGGAATTTGACACATCAGCAACCTTTGGAAGTCCGCTCCATCAACTGATTCCGGTCAGCAGCAGCTATTCCTATTATTACACCAGCAACCTGCGTTTCAATCAGAAGTATTACTGGAGGGTTCGGGCAAGACATGCAAGCGACACCACTTCGTGGAGTGCTGTTTGGAATTTCACAACGCACGATTACATTGGGCAGGTTTCGCCAACCAACAGTGCCACCTCTCAAAATATTGATGTGATGCTCGATTGGTCAACCGTTAGCGGTATCACCAATTATGATGTGGAATTTGATACATCATCAACCTTTGGAAGTCCGCTCCATCAACTGATTCCGGTCAGCAGCAGCTATTCCTA
>CAZLHV010000082.1:0-12774 GCA_964559205.1 uncultured Bacteroidaceae bacterium | reverse complement strand
AGTCGTGGTATAGTACAATTCAAAACCATCGGCTGTCAGCGATGTATTGCTTTGAAACATAATGGTTACTTTGCTGGTGTTTACCGTAACAGAGGTCGGATTGTCTCCTTGGTGGTATTCTGCTTTCACATCGCCGCTGATGGCATCGATTACCTTAACATAATCATACTCGTCGCCTAAACTAAATTGAAGGAAGTGAACGGTGATAGATGATGCCCCTGAGGGTGCAATATTCCAGCGGCAGAAAGAGCTGTTGCCATAATGATTGCTGCCGCTTCCGTCGTCGAAGGTGTCGGTGGCCAGCGTGAGGTTTTGTATGCCGGAACATGACAATGGAACATGGCCAGAATAATTCAGCAGAAAACCCTTGCTGTGATTGCTTGCATTGCTGACAAACTGAATAAAAACCTGAGAGGAAGAGACCGTGATTTGCGAAGGCAATGTTGAACCGGTGTAGGTACCGGTCACAGGAGCACTGCTGTTGGCTCCGGCATAAATGGTCACCTGATCATCGCTTGCAATATCGAGTTCCTCGAAATTGATTTTAAAATAATCGCATGTAGCTGCCGGGCTAATGAGCCATGAACAGCTGGCATTTGCTTCGTAATTGGCGACCGGACCACTTCCATCTTCGATGGTTCCAAAAGTGCTCGTCAGCGTGGTGGTCCCTGAACAGCCATAGGGATATGAGGTCGTGGGCGGATAAAAATTCACTATCGCCTGATTGTCATCATCAAAATCACTTCCGGCAGGATTCAGAGATCCAATGTAGTAGTACCCGTTGGCATATCCGCTCCAGCCCCAGTCGAAATGAAAATAGTCGGTGCCTTCGTATCCGTCGGTGATAAACGCATGGCCACCGCCACTGCCTGAACCTGAATACATTACTGGATGCAGGGCGTCGATATTGGTGCGAATCAGATTTTTCCAGGTGGTGTTGGTATATCCGCCATAGCTTTTATTCTTATAACTTGCATCGGATGAATATCTGAAATAGTCTTCGATGGCATCTTCAACAAGCCATGTGTATGATCCTGATCCGTCAACGCCGTAGTCCATATCGACCGCCACACCGCAATGGTATGAAAGTTCGGCAACTTCCGGAGCCGGAACACTCAGGTTGCCCATCATTTCATAATAATTATAGGTGGAGGTTCCAAAATTGACCGATTGCACCGGGTAGCTGGCCGGATTATACGAATGACTTCCGTTTCCTGTGTTGGGATAACGGTAATAATACATGATCTGGGCCATGGCAGTAGCCACACAGCCTACGAGTGCTTCGCCGTTGACATCTTCAGGACACATGTCGTTGAATGAACCATCCTGTGCCCAGGTTGAACGCAAGAGAGGAAGTACTGCTTTGGAGGAAACAAATGGATTTGCACCTACTCCGGAAAGCAGAAAATTCCACATGTCGTCAATTTCACTGTTGCTTTTCGTCTGTGTTTGTCTGAAATAGCCTACTTGAGCTATGCTCTGGCTGATCCAGGAGGCAAAATTCGATCTCCATTGGCCCAGCGGAATAAAACCTTCGTTGCTGTAGCCAATGATAGGCACTACGTTTTGGTCGCCCGATACTATCACAAAGCCTTGCTGAGGGTGGTTGTAAATGTAGACTTCGGGGTTGGAAAGAGTCACTCCTGGAACCGGAACCGAAAGCAATTCTTCGGCAGAATTGATGTTCATCTGCTTCGACTGCATAAATTGATAAGCGCAGGTGCGTGCAGCTTTTTCATAAACAGGTTGTGAGATAGACTGAAACGGAACCGTCGCGAACAGCAGAACGGTCAGGCAAATGGTAAAACAATTTCTCATTCTGAATACTGGTTGGTGCTTAACAGACAAAATTAAGTGTTTTTTGTTGCAGCAAGCTGAAAAGTTTTTCTACTTTCGCACAAAATTAACGCGAGCCCGAATGAAAATTCTGATCAGGAACATCAAATCGATCTTTCTAACTGAAAATGCTCCTGCTGTGAGACCTGCATCCGGGAGAACCATGCGGAATGCCGGAACCACTGAAAATGCCTATTTGCTCATTGAAGATGCCCGAATTCATTCGTTTGGAAGCATGTCCGACTGGGCTTTGGTGGCGTCGAAACACCAAATTGACGAAGAATTTGATGCTCAGGACCGCTTTGTCCTTCCCGGATTTTGTGACTCGCATACTCATATTGTTTTTGCGGGATCCCGGGAAGCCGAATTTGTGGATAAAATTAATGGCTTAAGTTACGAAGAAATTGCCCGCCGAGGTGGAGGAATCCTGAATAGCGCTGAAAAACTCAGAAAGATGAACGAGGATGAGTTGTTTGTGGCCGCTGCGGACCGATTGAAAGAGGTGATAGCCCATGGCACAACTGCCATTGAAATAAAAAGCGGTTATGGATTGTCGACTGATAGCGAGATGAAAATGCTCAGGGTCGCACGAAAACTGCGCGACCATTTTCCTTTACCGATTAAAACCACTTTTCTGGGAGCGCATGCCATACCGTTCGAGTATAAACAACGCAGGGAGGAATACATAGATCTGATCATTCAGGAAATGATACCTGAAGTAGCTTCAGCAAAACTGGCCGATTACATCGATGTGTTTTGTGATGAAGGATTTTTTACTGTGGCTGAAACGAGCCTGATTCTTGATGCAGCAGCCCGCTATGGGTTAAAGCCAAAAATACATGCCAATGAGTTGGCCAACTCGGGCGGAGTTCAGGTGGGTATTTCGCATGGTGCTGTTTCTGTTGATCATCTGGAGCGAATCGACCGCGAAGAGATTTCGGCTCTTCTCGATAGCAAAACAATGCCGGTCGCCTTGCCCGGAGCATCGTTTTTTCTTAATATACCATACGCCCCAGTGCGTCGAATGATCGATGCCGGACTTCCGGTTGCACTTGCCTCCGATTTCAATCCCGGTTCCAGCCCGAGCGGGAACATGCAGTTTATTGTTTCTCTGGCATGCATTTATGGCCGTCTGCTCCCCGAAGAAGCATTGCAGGCAGTGACCCTCAATGGGGCCTTTGCCATGGAGTTGCAGGATGATTATGGTTCTGTATGCCCTGGAAAAATGGCGAACCTGCTGATCACAAAGAAAATCCCTTCTCTTGATTTTCTGCCCTATTACTATGGGTTCAACAAAATCGACAAAGTGATGATTTCCGGACAGTGGTTTAATCCCGATAACTTCTGAAACACCTCATTATATGAAACAAATCATCGAATGTGTTCCCAATTTCAGCGAAGGCCGCGACTTGTCGGTCATTAAGCAGATTACCGATGTCATTGAGTCGTGCGATGGCGTTCGTTTACTTGATGTGGATCCAGGTGCAGCCACCAACCGTACTGTAGTGACTTTTGTGGGTACCCCCGACGAAGTGATCGAAGCTGCATTTCAGGCAGTTAAAAAGGCTGCTGCGCTCATCGATATGTCGAAACATAGCGGAGCTCATCCCCGCTTTGGGGCCACCGATGTTTGTCCGTTGGTCCCCGTAGCCAATATCAGCATGGAAGAAGTAGCTGAATATGCTCGAAAACTGGGCAAACGCATTGGAGAAGAATTAAAAATTCCAATATATTGTTACGAAGATGCTGCTTTTACTCCCGAACGACGCAACCTTGCTTTTTGTCGCTCAGGGGAATACGAAGGGTTGAAAGAGAAAATCGTTAAGCCTGAATGGAAACCCGATTTTGGTCCGGCTGAATTTAATGTTCGCAGTGGAGCCACAGCAGTGGGCGCCCGCGATTTTCTGGTGGCGATCAACTATAACTTAAATACAACCAGCACCCGCCGCGCCAATGCCATTGCTTTTGATGTGCGTGAAAAGGGTCGGCCCAAACGCGAAGGTAATCCGGTGACCGGAAAAGTGGTGAAGGATGAAAACGGAAACGATGTGATGATCCCAGGTACACTTAAGGCAACCAAGGCTATCGGATGGTTTATTGATGAATATGGCATTGCTCAGGTCAGCATGAATATTACCAATATTTCTCTTACTCCGGTTCACATGGCTTTTGATGAGGTATGCCGGAAAGCAGCCGATCGGGGTGTTAGAGTTAGCGGAAGCGAAATTGTTGGGCTTGTCCCCAAAAAAGTGCTTATCGATGCAGGGAAACACTATCTTGCAAAACAGCAGCGCTCTCTCGGAGTTTCTGAGAACGAACTGGTGAAAATTGCGGTGAAAAGTATGGGCCTCGATGATCTGAAGCCATTCAATCCTCAGGAAAAAATTATTGAGTATATGCTTGATGCTGAATCGGCAGAAAAAAAGCTTGTCGATATGACCTGTGTGGGTTTTGCCGATGAAACAGCGTCGGAATCACCTGCACCCGGCGGTGGCTCAATTTCAGCTTATATGGCTGTTTTGGGTGCTGCTTTGGGAACCATGGTGGCAAACCTCAGCTCGCATAAACCAGGATGGGATGAGCGTTGGGAAGAGTTTAGCAAATGGGCCGAAGTCGGTCAAAAGCTAAAAGATGTACTCATGCATTTGGTTGACGAAGATACAAGGGCATTCAATAAAATTATGGATGCATTGGGCTTGCCAAAAGGCACTGCCGAAGAAAAGCAGGCACGTAAAAATGCCATGCAGGCTGCAACCCGATATGCGACTGAAGTGCCATATCAAACCATGCTGAAGGCGGCTGAAGTTTTACCATTGTGTAAAGCGATGGCCGAATCAGGAAACCCGAATTCTGTATCCGATGCAGGTGTGGGTGCCCTTGCCGCCACGGCCGGTGTGAGAGGGGCTTTCCTGAATGTCAAAATCAATGCTGCGGGGATCGAGGACAAAGTCTGGGCTGACGACATTATTGCAAAAGCTCAGAAAACTCACGATGATGCGATCCTGCTCGAAAAAGAGATCATGATACAGGTTGAAAAAGTAATTGCAGGTTGATCAGCAATCGAAAAGCCATTATAAAACAATTGCAGCACTTCGGTTTTTGGGTGCTGCTTTTTTTCTTAATCCGGCTTTTCGGAATAAGCAATCCCCCGCTTGAAATTGGACATAACTGGCGTCAGGTTATGGGGCTTGAAGTGGCCCGGAATTTCTATACCGGAGGTCCCGATCTTTTGCATCCCCGTATTGACGAAAACGAGGGCCGAAGCGGCATTATCGGTATGGAGTTTCCTCTCATGAATGCCATGGTGTATGTAGTGGCTGAAATGGCCGGATGGGATCATTGGTACGGGCGACTTATAAATTTAATCGTGTCGTCGCTTGGAATATGGTTCTTTTACCTCTTTCTGAAAAAACTGTTTCAGCCAAAAATCGCTTTCGTAACTGGTATACTGGTGCTGGGCTCTCTTTGGTTTTCATTTGCCCGAAAGACCATGCCCGACACCTTCAGCATGGCATTCATGATGATTTCGCTCTATTCAGCGCTGTTGTATGTTAAGAATGGGAATGTACTTCATTTATGTGCTTTCCTTTTTTTGTCAGCCGCCGGGTTGTTGTCGAAACTGCCGGCGGGGATCATTTGGGCGTTTTTGATTTTCGTGTTTCTTAAGCGCGATTTCACTCTGAAAAGGAAACTCTTGTTGCTGGTTTTTGCAACGATTCCGCTCATCGTTGCCGGCTGGTGGTACTTTTCTTGGTGTCCATATCTTTCAGTAACCTATGGATACTGGTTCAACGACGGAAATTCTGTTTCAGATGGGTTAGGTCAACTGATGGCCGACCCTGACGCTGTTTTGAAGCGCTTTGGCTTCGACATGTTCAGTGGATTCGTTTTGTCGGTTTCGGCCATAGCTGCCGCTATTTGGTCATTTATTGTAGTTTCATGGCGAATGCGAGTGGCGGCCATGGTGTTTGGCCTCGCAATGGGTGCTTATTTGCTCAAATCGGGATTCTTTTTTGTTCACCATAATTATTATGCTCTTCCTTTGGTGCCATTTTTTGCGTTAGCGCTGGCATTTTTTCTCAATCGAATAAATGTAAATTGGCTCACATTGACTATCTTGGTGCTTGGTGTCACCGAAAGTATTGCGAATCAACAGCATGATTTTTTTATTAAAGAAAGCGAAGCCCATAAACCCGAAATTGAATTTGTTTCTGCCGCCTTAAGCCGTCAAACCGATTTAATTGCCGTGAATGGAAATGGCAACCCTCAGCTTCTTTATTTTTCCAACCGCAAGGGTTGGGTGATTCACAATGAACAAGTCTTTGACGAATCTTTCCTGACGTTGCTCAAGGCAAAAGGCTGCAGGTTGCTGATTGTAGATAAAACCACGCTGGACACGTCTTTACCCTGGAAGCCTGATCTGGAAACTCCGTTTTTTGCAGCCCGCAATTTGTAGCGTTTGTTTTGGTCTTCATACAGAATTAATGATTTCTTAATATATATGGGTTACATTTGTTTTTGATTTAATTTTCCATGCTCCTCATTTTACAGCTTCTTGGTTCACTGGGTATTTTTCTTTTCGGCATGAAGCTGATGAGCGATGCATTGCAGAAAATGGCTGGTGGGCGTTTGCGAGGTATTCTGAATTCGCTTACAGGAAGCCGCTTCCGCTCATTCTTATCGGGTTTGGGCATCACCGGACTCATTCAAAGTTCATCGGCCACCACGGTGCTTACAGTTGGTGTAGCTCATGCAGGACTTGTGAGTGTTAAATCGGTATTGCCTCTGGTTCTTGGCGCCAATGTCGGTACAACATTAAAGTTTTGGATTATTTCATGGCTTGGTTTCTCCATCGATCTTACACTGCTCATTCTTCCTCTTGCCGCGCTCAGTTTGCCATTGTTTCTGATCAGAAAGAATTCGTTGAGGCCTGTTTTATACTTTTCATTTGGGTTCATTCTTTTGTTCACTGGTTTGATGTTTATTCGTCAGTCGGTACCCGATCTGACCACGATACCTGATTTTCACCATTTTCTTGAAAAAATAAGTCATCTGGGATTTGCCAGCGTGCTGCTTTTTGTATTGCTTGGCTGGCTCATAACGGCGCTGCTTCAGTCATCGAGTGCAACAATGACCCTTACAGTTGTCCTTGCATATGAGGGTTTGATCGGATATGAGTATGCCGTTGCCATGATTTTAGGCGAGAATATTGGCACAACGATTACTGCAGTTTTGGCAGCGCTGGTCACAAATAAAAATGGCAAAAGGGTGGCTTTTTTCCACTTCCTCTTCAACATGGTTTCAGTTTCATTGGTGTTGATTTTCTTTTTCCTCGCCGCAAATTCAATCATGAATCTGGCCTGTGTTTTTACTGACGCATCGGTCGGACAAACCAGTGCGATTCCATTGGCGCTCACCATGTTTCATACCGCATTTAATTTCAGTTTTGCCCTTTTGTTTTTTCCATTCACCGATATCATTTTCAGAATGATTTTCGGTCAATCCGACATCGACGAAACCGTAAAAGTGAAAAGGACCGATTACAAAGTTTTGGCTGGTTCAGAGATCAGCCTGATCCATGCAACCGAAAGCGCTGTTCTCATCCACGAGCGCTTGCTAACTACATACGATCTTACCCTGAAGCTTTTTGAAGAAAGCAAGGATGATAAGTTTCAGAAAATACTGGAGTCGATACGCAAAAAAAGCGATAAAACCAATCGCAGGGAGCAATACCTGAACAATTCAGTGATCAGCATTTTACCGGATGACCTGAGTACTGAGGGGAACCGGAAATTCCAGCACTTGATCAGGCAAATTAGAATATATGCAGAACTGTCGATCATGATCCAGACCCTGACCGATATCATTGAAGAAAAGAAGCAGAATCATATCTGGTTCACCCCTGCTCAGAGGCAGCATTTCTATTTCATGTGGAATCAGTGCCGCGAGTGTGTGGTCAGCTCAGGTCCTTCAGCCCATTTCGATGTGCCAGTAGCAGAATGGCCGACATTGCCCAATGATACAGAAGCCACACGTGCCTCTGAAGTTGTTTTGGCCCGTTTCTCGACTGTTCTGAAGTTGATGTGTGAATTGTCGGAATAGGGTTTTCAGTAATAAGGAACGGTGCCGGGGTATTTGCCGGTGTGCATTTCTTTCACCTTTTCAAAAACAAGCTCTTTTAGTGCATCAAGCTGGTATCCTGTTTTGGCAGAAATGAATACCAACAGCTCTCCTTTTTTTCCATGAAAACTTTCTCCAGCTAGTGCAAGCGGATCGGTATTTTCTGATGGGTCATCGGGCATAAACTTCTCAGGGACACGATACAGATCGGTTTTATTGAACACCATGATGACAGGCTTATCGCCAGCACCGATATCGGTCAGTGTCCCTCCTACAGTGGCCATCTGATCTTCAGCGCCAGGATGTGAAATGTCAACCACATGCAAAAGCAAATCGGCTTCGCGAATCTCGTCGAGGGTAGATTTAAACGATTCGATGAGATGATGCGGCAGCTTTCTGATGAACCCTACCGTATCGCTGAGTAAAAAAGCCAAATGATTGTAAGTGACTTTGCGCACAGTTGTATCAAGGGTTGCAAACAGCTTATTCTCGGCAAAAACATCCGACTTCGACAACACATTCATCAAAGTACTTTTTCCCGCATTGGTATATCCTACCAACGAAACCCTGATCATCTTTTCCCTGTGTTTGCGCTGAGTTTGCTTCTGGCGGTCAATGTCTTTGAGTTCTTCCTTCAGCAAGGCAATTCTGTTTCTGATGATACGTCGGTCGGTCTCAATTTCCTTTTCTCCCGGCCCCTTCATGCCAATGCCACCTCTTTGCTTCTGCAGGTGAGTCCACATGCGCGTCAGGCGGGGAAGCAGATACTCGTATTGAGCCAGTTCGACCTGAGTGCGTGCATAGGCAGTTCTGGCCCTTGAAGCAAAAATGTCGAGAATCAGGTTGGTGCGATCAAGAATCTTACACCCAATGCTTTGTTCGATGTTTCTTAATTGTGAAGGAGTGAGTTCATCATCAAAAATCACCATGTCAATTTCATAGTCCTCGGCAAAACGGGCAATTTCTTCCAGCTTGCCTTTCCCGACAAATGTTTTTCCGTCAGGTTTTTCGAGACGCTGAGTAAAATACCGCACCACCACTGCATCGGCTGTGCGCGCCAGGAAATCAAGCTCAGACATATATTCACGGGCTTTTTCTTCAGGCTGTGCCGGAGTAATCAGCCCCACCAAAATTGCTTTTTCGTGAGGCTTTTGCGTTGGTATTCCTTGATTTTTTCGCTGGCTCAAAATTGTAATTTTTCAAAGTTCATTACGTTCAATTATCGTTTCATCAACATTTCCGCTCCTTGCTTCTTCAATACCTGAAACAGTGATTCTGTTTTTTGAATCCTTCCAGATCATTAAGCCTGCCATCATAAAAAGATTGCTTAATATAATGACAAAGAAAAGCAAACCCTTGCCCATTTCAGAAATTATTTTCTCCTGCGGGATGCTGAAAAAAAGCAGAATAGTAATCAGTCCTCGAGGTGCGATGAATATCTCAGGCAATACATTTGTTTTAAGTGCAAAACGAAAATACATAAAACGAATAAGCAACATACTCCCAACAATGAACAAACCGGTTATCCATATGCTTTGGTCATTTAACAAGTTCAGGTCAAATGTAAATCCGAAAATCACAAAAAAAATAGTTCTGACCAGAAAAGTCACTTCTGCAGTAACCGATTTCATGAATTTGAGCTCGCTGTCTAGTTTCGGAAAGTTGAAAACACTGACCCATTTATTAAATTTAAATTTGGCGAGCAAATGGTTGTTGTTTAATACCAGCCCAAAAAACATGATTAACAATAGTGTCGAAAGGTGAGCCATTTTCCCAAATGAATAAATTATCATTAAGATGGCAAAAATCATAAAGAACTTATGATGTGATTTTACTGTTGTGATAAAATACAATAATGCGAGAGTACTTATAATGGAGATGACAAGCAGAAGGATGATTTCTACAAAAAACATCGAAAATGCCTGAAAATTAATGACTTCATTGATGACAATAAAATTGAATAACATAATTCCAAGAATGTCTGAAAACGTGGATTCATACGTCAGAAACTCTCGTTTATTCTTTCCTAAATTTGCAACACTTGGTATGGTGATGGCACTGCTAACCACAGAAAATGGGACGGCATTTATAAGGCTGATGATGAAGGAATGACCAGTAGACCACATGATAATTACAGCGACACTGATTGCTGTTAATAGCAATATGACTAATGCAGAAATCAACGAGTTGCTGATCAGCTTGATTTTGTCTCTGCTGATGCTTAAATCCAATGAGCCTTCGAGCACTATCAGGATCAAACCGATGATGCCGAAAATGGTTAACAAAGGGTTCAGATCAGGAATGATAATGTCAAAGTACCCAGCCAACCATCGGGCGGTCATGCCAACGCCCAGCAGCAAAAGAACACTTGGGAAATTTGTTTTTTTTGATAACCAGTCAAACACATAGCTAAAGACAACCAGACTGGATATCGCTATGACAATGTAGTATGGATCGAATCCTTCTGTTTGCATGGTGCTGCAAAATTATAAATTATTAAGATGTCAAATGAAATTATTGTAAATTGCATTGGAATTGTATATGAAAGTTGCTATAACCTTTGTTTTATCGGTTATTTCTCTTGTGATTTTCGGCTCCACGAAAGTCACCGGCGATCCCGACAGCCTCTATCGCCATGGAAGACTCAGCGAAGCCATTGAAGCTTATGAGGCCTTGCTTGACCATGAAATGTCCCATAAAAGACCCGACGCCGATGCTTTGTCTGAATTGCTTTACTCTTTGGGTTCGGCCTGCGAAGATGCCGGACGTCTCGACGATGCTTTGCGTTGGTATGGGCTCTATCAGAACATCTCGTGGGTCATTCATCCCGGAAATGTCACCGACTCATATAATCTGATCGGTAATGTGTGGTTCCGAAAGGGCGATTTTTCCAAAGCCATTTCATTCTATTTCCGCGCCTTGTACGACTGCATGGATAAAAACGACACACTGGCTGCTCCCAGCATTCTAAACAACATCGGAAACGTTTATTTTAGTGTCGATGATTACGGCAAGGCGCAGGAATATTATCAGCGCTCCATTATGCTGATGCGCATCCTGAACATGCGCGATGATCTGGCGGCAAGTCTCATCAATTCGGGCAATGTGTTTTTGCTTGCCGAAGATTTTTCACAAGCCGAAGCATCGTTCCGCGAGGCATATGTGGTTGCCATCGAAACCCGGAACCGCCTGAGGCAAAGCAGTGCCCTCACCAGTCTTGGAATCCTGTTTGAACGAACCGACAGAATCGATTCGGCCGAAGCTTATTTCAGCAGATCACTAGCATTGATGGATGTATCACAAACCACTGTCGAATACATGATGACCCTGCGAGGACTCGGTGCCGTTGAGCTTAAACGGGAACGATTCAGGTCAGCCTATAACTATCTGAACAATGCCTTTCTTATTGCTGATTCAGCTGGATTCAGCGATATTGCTCTCGATGTGCTTAACCTTCTTTTGGTTGCCGGCGATTCGCTTCATCAGCCCGAAGTGACCATTCGGCATTACCGCCGCTATGCCGAACTTCGCGACGCCAGTTCCGAAGCCAGTGTCTCAGAAAAACTTGCCCGTTACGAGTTGTCGTACCGCAACATGCTTCGCGAAAAAACCATCGGAGCTCAACAACGTGAAATTGTGGCAACCCAACGATCAAAACGTTTCATTACCTGGTTTTTTATTGCCCTGTTTGTATTTGCTGCTGTGTTGCTTCTTGTTTTATGGCGCTTACAGCAAAACCGAAACCGCATTGAACGGCACAAAACCGAATCTCGCCTGGTCGAAATCCGTCTGCAGGCACTCAGTGCTCAAATAAATCCCCATTTTGTTTCAAATGCACTTAACTCTATTCAGTCGTGCTTCATCAACGGCGATGTGGAAAAAGCATCGGATTATCTGGCCGACTTTGGCATGCTGATCAGAATGGTGCTCGACAACAGCGTGAAAAACTATGTCTCGCTTAACGATGAAATGCATTTTCTGAAATTGTATCTGAATCTCGAGCAATTGCGCCTGAACCACCGCTTCACTTTTGATATTGTCATTGACGAAGAATTGCGTGATTCCGACATTTTTTTGCCTCCTCTGCTGGTCCAACCTTATGTTGAAAATGCTGTTTGGCATGGACTCTCACATAAATCAAACGCAGGCCATCTTTCCGTGCGCTTTTCGGCATCAGGAAATTATGTGACCGTAACCATCAGCGACAATGGTATCGGCATGGAAGAATCAAGAAAATTGCAAACCCAGTTCCCTAAGAAACATCGATCGTATGCCATGGAAATTACCCGCGAACGAATCAGACTGCTCGGTGAATGGTTCCGACGCGATGTCGATGTGAAAGTGACTTCTCCCGCTTCTGAAGGTCAGGGAACGGAAGTGCTCATTACAGTCCCCGTTATTCATCAACCAGAACGATAAAATGATGTACTCTTGTGTAATTGTTGACGATGAAGCTGCCGCACGCCAGCTTATCAGAGGTTATCTCGAGAAATTCTTTCCGAATTACCGCATTGTGGGCGAAGCTGCCCACGTGGCCGACGCTGTGGAAATCATCGATGAAGCAAAGCCCGATCTGGTGCTGCTTGATATCGATCTCCAGCTTGGTACAGGCTTCGATGTGGTGAAGCGATCCTCCTTCCAGCAATTTTCAGTCATTTTCATTACCGCCTATAACCAATATGCAATCGATGCTTTCCGAATCGCTGCCATTGACTATTTGATCAAGCCGCTCAGAGTACAGGATCTGCGTGAAGCCCTCAACCACTTCGAAGGCCGTAAAACCGATGCCTCTGCTGAAAAATCAGTCATTAAAGTGCT
>CAZLHV010000081.1:0-12903 GCA_964559205.1 uncultured Bacteroidaceae bacterium | reverse complement strand
TGAACCAAACCCAAAATGAAATGGAAACAAAAAAGAGTGAATCGAAAAATCTGGAAAGACTAAAAACCCTTTTCTTCCAGATTGGCTTAGTGCTAACCATGTTTGTTACACTTGCCGCCTTTGAATGGACAAGCAGCAGCAAAAAGGAAAATCTGCTACTTTCCGGAAGCTATGTTAACATCGACGATGAAATTGTTGACATCACCGAAAGAAAACAAGACAAACCCGTCGTGATTACTCCCACAACCCTGCTCAGTATTAAACCTGATGATGCTGTGATTCCTGACTCAGTGATCATCGAATTCGACCCGGTGGTTCCGGTTTTCACAGGATATACGGCTAATGTTCAGCTCGATGATCCTGTGATCGGAATTGAAGATCCAGTGGGAGTGGCTCCCGAAATGCCCGAATTTCCTGGAGGGGAAGGTGCCCTGATGGCTTATCTTTCATCGGGAATTAAATACCCGGCTCAAGCAAGAGATATTAATCTTCAGGGAACAGTTTACATTTCGTTTGTTATTGAAAAGGATGGTCGGGTTTCAACAACCAAAATTGAACGGGGCATTGGTGGTGGTTGCGACGACGAAGCACTGAGGGTTGTGAGTGGCATGCCAAACTGGAAACCGGGCAAAAACAGTCTGGGACGTCCAGTGAGGGTAAAACTTACCTTGCCTGTCCGATTCGTTTTGCGTAGCTGATCACGCTTTAACCATTCGGTAAACCATATCGCCTCGTCGTACAAGGCGCTTGGTTTTAAACGAAAAAAGACTACCCTTTGGAGCAAATTCTGCTTCACCCTGATCGAGATGCAGTTCTTCGATCTCGCCTTCATACAGGCCCGTTGTCGGGCCTGTTATATTTATCCTGTCACCCGGGAACACATCGGATGTTTCGGCTCTGGCTTCAGCTACACCAAGTCGCGAAAAATAATTGGTTATCCTGCCAATAAATTCACGCCTAACAGTCGCCGACGAACCATGCTTTAGGCTCCATTCTCCGAGCGGTTTGCCCAAATAATACCCTCCCCAGAAACCTCGGTTGTACACTTGCGAAAGCTCCATCTCCAACTGTTCGATCAATGATTCGTTATAACCATGATTGAAGATTGCATCTAGGGCCTGCCGATACACCCGAACAGTGGTGCTGACATATTCGGGTGGTCTTCCACGGCCTTCAATTTTTAAAACTGATACACCGGCATCAATCAGCTTATCAAGAAAACCTATAGTGCACAAATCGCTGGGAGACATGATGTATTGATTATCAATCACAAGTTCGACACCTCCTTCAAGGTCGGTAACACGATACGGGCGCCGGCAAATCTGTGTGCATGCGCCACGATTAGCGCTGCTGTTCAAGTTGTCGAGGCTGAGGTAGCATTTACCGCTCACCGCCATACAAAGTGCGCCATGAGCAAAAGCCTCGAGGCGTACCTGACCTCCGGAGGGGCCTGTTATGTTGTCCCTGACGATACCCTTGTGAATGTCAGCAATCTGAGAAAGGGACAGTTCGCGGGATAACACCATCACATCGGCCCATTGTGAAAAGAATTTCACAGCAGCAAGATTGGTGATATTTGTCTGTGTCGACATATGAACCGGAATACCGGCAGTTGCAGCTGCAAGAACAACAGAGATATCGCTGGCGATCACCGCATCGATTCCGGCATGCAGGGCTTGTTCAATCATTTCGCTCACCTGAGGGCGTTCATGATCAAAAATAACTGTATTCAAAGCGAGGTATGCTCTGGCGCCGTTTTCGCGACACAGCCGGACGATCTTTGGAAGGTCGCCTGGTGAAAAATTTACAGCCGAAGCAGATCTCATATTCAGATTGCCTATTCCAAAATAAACAGAATCGGCATGGCTGTTTAAAGCCGCAAGCAAAGATTCAAAAGATCCGACAGGAGCTGTGATTTCCACTTTCATTGTGCAAAGTTAGGCAAGAAATGCCGAAATAAGTAATCAGCGTCTGACAATCAAAAAAAAATTATACCTTTGAATCGTATTCAACAAGACTCTTCTATGAAAAAAGTCCTTTATTTTATCGGCATAGCAGCCATGTCTGCACTTCTTGCATGTGGTCCCACATCGGACGATGCGGTTAATCTAAACAACAGAATTGTCAAGACTCAACAGAGAATTCACGAGCTTGAAGATACTTTTGCAATGACCCTGATTGGCGTCACCAACATCAAAGAAATTGAAACCAGCCATAAGGCCTACATCGATTCACTCCAAAAATTCAAGAAAGAATACGAAGACATGTCGGCATTTGACAAAAAGGACATATTTCGCACAGCTTTGCTCGACTACATTAATGTCTACACCGACGTCGCCCAGAAGGAATACAAGGATCTGATTAAAATCGTGGCCATTCCTGTAGGTGATCGAAAGGACAGCGATTATACTCGCTGGGAAGAAATTACCAAACAAATCGATGAAAAAGAAGCAAAGGCCAACGATGCATTTCTGGATGCGCAGAAAGCATTTGCCGATGATTATGGTTTTAAGTTGGTTGAAAAATAAGTCAATGTATGGTTTCGGATGGTAATCACATTCATCCAAACCAAATTACAGAAAAAAACGCCATCATGAAAACCGCTCTGGTTTCTTTTATCATAATCACAACTATTTTTGTTTCTTGCGGGCCATCAGATGAATCGAAAAAAGAAGCAGCTGATGTTTACCGGCAGACGATAAGCATTCTTAGCCCGGTTACTGATGCAGACAGTGTTTACGCTGCATGCATGCAATACCTGATGAACGAAGTTCAAAAACCTTCAATCAAAAAGGATAAAAAAAAGATGACGCATGTTCGCGACAGCATTGAAATGCTAAGCGATCTGGGAGACTCTCTTTCTAGTAGAATCGCACAGGCTGAATCGAAAATAAAGTCGCTGAAAAAAACACATGAACAATTTAGTCTGTTTGCGAGCACCGATTCGTTATTGCAACGGTACAAAGAGGTAACGGGCAAGATATATCCTCAGATTAATTCATCTTTTAGCGGCATTTCACTTCCCGTCAAAGATTCGGAGTATACGATTATTCTTCAGCTGACCTATCAGGCAGATTCTATCCTGAATGCAGCCGTGCAGCGTTTCAATACTGAAAGTGCTGCATTCAAAGACGAATACAGTATTGAAGCTGAGAAAAAACCTGATTCTGAATAAAACACAGGGCTATTCTGGTTTGATCAACGAGATAGCCAATTCGCTGAGTTGTTTTGCATCCACAAACGAAGGGGCTTCGCTCATCATATCACGTCCCGCATTGTTCTTTGGAAAGGCAATGAAGTCTCGAATATTGTTCTGACCAGCAAGAACAGCGGCAAAGCGATCAAATCCAAAGGCAATACCCCCGTGCGGTGGAGCACCAAACCCAAAGGCTCCGAGTAAAAACCCAAATTGAGTCTGAGCCTCTTCCTCGCTAAATCCCAAAGCTTTAAACATTCGCATCTGCAAATCGCGGTCATGAATTCTGATACTACCTCCACCAATTTCGACGCCATTGATTACAAGGTCGTATGCATTGGCCCTGACATTGCCCGGCTCGGTTTCAAGCTTGGCAGCATCTTCTATTACAGGCGAGGTGAAAGGATGGTGCATGGCAAAATACCTACCTGAATCATCATCCCATTCCAGCAAAGGGAAATCGACCACCCACAAGGCAGCAAAAGAATCTGGTCTACGTAATTCAAACCGATTGGCCAGTTCGAGGCGAAGCTCGCCCGCCACAGTGAATATTTTGGATGAGGCTCCGGCTACAACAAGCATAATATCACCATCCCCGGCACCAGTTTCCGATTTCCATGCTAGCAAATCATCCGGGCTAAAAAATTTATCGATTGAAGACCTGACCGATCCATCGGAATTATACTTGACCCAAATGAGCCCGCTGCCACCAATTTGTGGACGTTTCACCCAGTCAGTAAGTTCATCAATTTGCTTCCGTGTCATTTCAGCCTGATCTTTCAAAACCAGTGCAAGAACGCAGTCTGCCTGATCAAATACTCCAAAACCTTTTCCCTGGGCCCATTGAGTGATATTTTGAATTGGCATGTCGAACCTCAGGTCAGGCTTGTCGCTTCCATAACATCTAATGGCCTCGCTGTAAGGCATCCGGATGAAATCAGGAAGGTCAGTTCCCTTAATCGTCCTGAACATTTCTTTGGTCAGTCCTTCAAACACAGATAAAACATCATCTCGACCAACAAAAGACATTTCGCAGTCAATTTGAGTAAACTCAGGCTGTCGGTCGGCACGAAGATCTTCATCACGAAAGCAGCGCACGATCTGAAAGTATCGATCGAATCCTGAAACCATAAGCAACTGCTTATAGGTTTGAGGCGACTGGGGCAAAGCGTAGAACTGATTTGGGTTCATTCGTGAAGGCACAATAAAATCGCGTGCTCCTTCGGGAGTGGACCTTATCAGGTATGGGGTTTCAATTTCAAGGAAGCCGTTCGAACTAAGATAATTGCGTACCAGCAAGGCCATTTGGTGGCGCAGCATCATGTTTTGCTGCAATGGTTGCCTTCGAAGATCAAGGTATCGATACTTCATTCTTAATTCTTCGCCGCCATCGGTTTCATTTTCAATGGTGAAAGGCGGAATTTTTGCCGGGTTAAGTACATGCAGAACCTGAACGGCAATCTCGATATCACCAGTTGGCATATGAGCATTCTTACTGCTGCGTTCACGCACCGTACCTTCCACTTTAACTACAAATTCGCGGTTAACACTGCGCGCCTCGGCACAAAGTCCGGGGTTTGCATCCATATCAAAGACAAGTTGGGTCATCCCAAATCGATCGCGAAGATCAATAAAAGTCATTCCGCCAAGATCGCGGATTCTTTGCACCCAACCACTGAGCATGACACTCTGACCGCAGTTCTCCATGCGCAATTCGCCGCATGTATGTGTTCTGTACATGAATTTTTTTGCGAAAATAACAATATTCATTCATTTGAAATGTTTTAATTTTACATCTCCATGCGAAACATGAGAAGCATTTTAATCATCGTCATGTCATTTCTGCTGCAAACTACAGTTTTGTCGCAGGAAAACCTCATATACAACGGGGGATTTGAAACCTATGCCAATTGCCCTGAAGACTATATTCATTACCTTGAAGGCATCACCGAACTGGTTCCTGGGTGGTTCATCAACAACACTTCGACCCCGGACTATTTCAACCGTTGCAGCATTAAAAGCAAAGTAGGTGTTCCCGTAAACTTTGCCGGGACCATGGAGCCACATAGCGGGCAAGGCTATGCTGGCATGATTCTCAGGGCAGATTCGGCCAGATATCCGTTTTCGCGGGGTTATAACGAGCATTTGCAGTCGGTGGTCACCATGCCACTTGAGAGAAATGCACTTTACTGCATGCAATTTTACTATGTACTTGGTAAAAACAGCGGGATTGCTTCAAATGGGATGTCGGTGTATTTCAGTTCATCGAAGCCAGTATTTGGCGAAGCAGCCGAGAAGTTTCCCTTCATCCCGCAACTGGAAATGACTCGAGACAGTCTCTTATCGGATCGTGAGGAATGGCGGTTGTTTTCAGGCTATTTCAGGGCCAGTGGTGAGGAAAAATACATCACCATCGGAAACTTCACTGATTATATGGAAACGAAGTACAAAACCCTTATTGATCAACCCACGGCAGAGATTCATGCTTTTGCTTATTATTTATTTGACGACATGCGACTTTTCAGAATATCTGATCCTTCCCAATGCCCATGCACCGTCATTTTAAATCAGCTCGATTCTTTTCCCCCGCTACAGTTCAGTTCAACCGATTCCAGTTTCATGGAAGATATCGAAATTGGAGAAACGATTATTCTGAGGAACGTATATTTTGAATTTGACAAAACAACGCTGCTGCCCTATTCTTTTACGGAACTTAATAAAATATACGGTATTCTACAGCATTACCCAAACATGAAAATCGAGATTTCAGGCCACACCGACAATATCGGTACCGAGGCCTACAATCAGGCACTAAGCGAAGCACGGGCCAAAGCAGTTCTGGAATATCTTTACAATAAAGGGATTGCGCTGAACAGAATGCATTATACTGGTTATGGGAGCCGAGTTCCGATTGCCGACAATCATTTGCCTGATGGCAGAAAACTGAACCGCAGGGTTGAAATTAAGATCTTGAGCAAATGAGCGAAAAACATGATGATGAATTCATGACTGAAGCCCTTAAAGAGGCAAAAAAAGCCTTCGATAAAGGTGAAGTTCCCATCGGAGCAGTATTGGTTGAGAAAGGTCGCATTGTAGCCCGGGCACACAATCAAACCGAGATGCTTCGCGATGTAACTGCACATGCCGAAATGATTGCTGTTACTGCTCTTTCGGCATCAGAAGGCATTAAATTCCTCGAGGATTACACGCTTTATGTCACCCTTGAACCCTGCGTCATGTGTGCAGGCGCCCTAAGGTGGGCACGGATCGGAAGGCTTGTTTATGGCGCATCGGATTCCAAAGGTGGTTTTACAAGTTTCTCTGATCATATTCTCCATCCAAAAACAACTGTAAGTAAGGGAGTTAAGGAAACTGAAGCCATTGAGCTGCTTCAGTTGTTTTTTCGAAAACGGAGATAAACAAGCTTTTCGTTTAGCTGTTTTTACGAAATTCATCTATTTGTTTTACAATATATGAGATAAATTATTACTTTTGCACAATGGATTAAATTGCGATTCCGTATGAACAAGACTTTTTACGCCGCTATTGTACTGTTATTCAGCTTCAGCCTGTTGCAGGCACAGTCGGACGAGGTTCTGACCAAAATGCAGAATGATAAAAAATTCAAGACCGAATACGACAATGCCGAGCTTTATATTCTCGACAATAACTTTGAAGAAGCAGTGAAGGTCTATCTTCATTGGGATTCGGTTTATCCGGGAAATGCCAACCTCAATTTTAAAATCGGGTATTGCTATGCCAACATGGGAAGTGGCAAACCCAGAGCCATACCTTATCTTGAGAAGGCAAGCGCCAATGTGGTTAAAGAGTACCGTGGAGATTATCTCGAAATGTCTTCACCCATTGATGCATTTCTTTATCTGGGCATTGTGTATCATGTCGACTATAAGTTCTCCAAGGCAGTTGAGAACTACGATAAATTTATCAAGTATGCCGAGTTTGATGATCCTGAACTTGCAGATTCAGCTCGTATGCTGAAAGAAAAATCGTTCAATGCCATCAAAATCATCAACAACCCCTTGAGCATAAAAATTGAGAACCTTGGCAATCCTATCAACTCGGCCCATCCTGAATACAGTCCGGTGATTACAACCGACATGAAGACTCTGTATTTCACCAGCCGGCGCGAAGGCAGCACTGGCAATAAGAAAGACAACAAGGGTTTATATTACGAAGACGTTTATTTCTCGCCTCTTGGAAGCGACAATCGCTGGGGACCAGCCCGCCATATCGGGGGTAAGATCAACACGGTTGGACACGAAGCCACCATCAGCATTTCTCCCGACGGTAAAACTATTCTGCTATACAAGGATGATAAAGGCGATGGCAACATCTATTTCAGCCAATTGCTTGAAAACAACGAGTGGAGTAAGCCTGAGAAAATGCCAGAACCTGTCAATTCTGAATATTGGGAAACCCATGCCTGCTACTCGCCCGATATGAATGTGATTTTCTTTGTCAGTAATCGCCCTGGCGGGTATGGCGGACGTGATATCTGGATGACCGAAAACATTAATGGGAAATGGATGGAAGCCGAAAACATGGGGCCAACCATCAATACAATTTATGACGAAGATTCTCCATACATGCTTCCCGATGGATACACGCTGTATTTTTCATCGCAGGGACATGACAACATGGGAGGTTTCGACATTTTTATTTGCACAAGAACTGAAGATGGATTCTGGACGACCCCTGAAAACATGGGATATCCTATCAATACCACCGAAGACGATGTGTTTTACATTCCAACTCCGGACGAAAAACACGCGTATTACTCTTCTGCGAAAAATTATGGCGTTGGCGGACAGGACATTTATTACATGACCATCATCAAGGCCAAGAAGAAAACCATTAAGCTTCGTGGGCGTGTTGCTGATGCAAATTCATTCAAGGCGCTTGAAGCCACAATAGAGTTTCACTCCAAGGACAAGGGTCAGGTAATCACGAGCCTTACCTCAAGTGCCGAAGATGGTTCATACAAAACAACCCTTCTGCTTGGCGACGAATATGAGATTAAAGTTAAAGCCGACGGATACCGCATGGGCACATATAGCCTTTCGGTAGAAGAGGATGAAAAACGCGAAGAGCTGGTTTTGGATATGTTTTTGAACAAACTGCTTCTGGCCGGCGATACGGCTAAAGCAAGAATCGAGGATGTTCGGGTAGGTGAAAAAATTGTTCTGAACAACATTTTTTATGACTTCGACCGCGCCACTCTGCGCCCGGAATCAGTCGAAGAACTCAACCGACTTGTGAAACTCATGAAGGACATTCCAACGCTGAAAATTGAAATCTCAAGTCATACCGATAACGTAGGACCTGATGATTATAACTTGAAACTTTCCAATCAGAGAGCTGAATCGGTGGTATCATTTTTGATAGCCTCGGGGATTTCAGAAAACCGACTGGTCGCCAAAGGCTACGGGGAAACCAGTCCAATTGCTACCAATACCACCGACGAAGGTCGTCAGGCAAATCGCAGAACGGAATTCAGGATTCTGAGCAAGTAATGCGAAAAGCAGGAAAAATGTAATTTTGTCTAACAAAAGAAATAAATGCTGTCATGAAAAAGTTCTTTTTAATCAATTTCGTATTTTTTCTTTCCGTATTCAGGGTATCAGCCGATGAGGGGATGTGGCTGCCATTGCTGGTAGACCGGCTCAATTATACCGACATGCAGAAAATGGGGTTGCAGCTTACGGCTGAGGAAATTTACAGCATCAATCACGCCAGTCTAAAGGACGCAATCGTTTCGATGAACGATGGCATGTGTACTGCCTTTATGATTTCGAAAGAAGGGCTGATGATGACCAACCATCACTGCGGTCTGGAATACATCACCGAGAATTCCATCAAGTATAATCTCGATTATGTGCAAAACGGATTCTGGGCACTTGACAAAAAGCAGGAGTTGTACAACCCTAACTTAAAAGCTACTTTTCTTGTCAGAATTGAAGATGTTAGCCAAAAAGTTCTTAGTCAGCTCAATGAAACAATGACTCCGCTGGAACGTGAGGCAAAAACAAAAGAAATTTCCGACAAACTTGTTCAGGAAGCTATCAAAGGAACACATTACGAAGGTGAAGTGAAAGCATTCTTCAAAGGCAATGAGTTTTACCTCTTCATTTATGAAGTTTTTCGCGACGTACGACTTGTTGGCGCTCCTCCGATGGCCATTGGCAATTTTGGGGCAGATTCTGACAACTGGTTGTGGCCTCGTCATACAGCCGATTTCGCTTTTTTCCGTGTTTACATGGGCCCCGATGGCAAGCCATCGCCCTACGATAAGCGTAAAAACATTCCTTACGTACCCAAGTATTATATTCCCATTTCAACCAAGGGTGTCAACGAAGGCGATTTCACCATGGTTCTTGGCTATCCCGGAACTACCGACCGGTTTATGACCAGTAGTGGATTAAATCTGAATCTCGAAACCATCAATCCTTCTGTGGTAAAAATCCGCGACAACAAGCTTCGTCTGATGAAAGAAGACATGGATCGCGACCCATCCATCAACCTGATGTATCGTTCGAAGTATAATCGCTCGTCGAACTACTGGAAGTACTATATCGGCCAGACCGAAGTGCTGAAACGCCTCAAAGCCATGGACAAGAAGAAAGCGCTTGAAGATGAATTCACCAAATGGGTGAATGGCGACGCTGCAAGAAAAACGAAATATGGTAATGCACTTGCAACCATCAACGAAGCCTATTCCGAAATTTCCAAATATCGCAAGGCTTTAGTGTATTATCGCGAATGTGTTTTCCGGGGACCGGAGATTATCACTTTTGCCAACAAATTTGACTCTTTGAATTATTACCTGAACAAGACCGATTTGCCCGAAGATCAGAAAGCCGCTAAAGTGGCCGATCTGAGCACAAAACTGAAGTACTATGCATCCAATTATTACTTCAACAGCTATAACCTTGAAGTAGATAAAAAAGTGCTCATCAGCTTATTCCGCATCATGAAAGACGACATTGGTGCTGAGTTTTACCCAAGCGTGTTTGAAGAAGTGGATAAAAAATACAAGGACAACTTCACCCTCTATGCCAATTTCCTTTTCGAGAAGTCAATTTTCGCAAGCAAAGAGTTGGTGTATGAGTTTCTGCGTGAACCCAATGCCAAAATTCTCGAAAAAGACCCTGGGTTTATTGCTATGCTTTCTTTCAACGAAAAGCACAATCAGATTAAGGAACAAATCAATGCATTTGAACAGAAGCTCCTTAACGGAGAAAGATTGTATATGAACGGCCTGATGGTGATGCTTAAAGACAAGAAAAAATTCTATCCTGATGCCAATAGCACCATGCGCATCACTTATGGCAAAGTAACTCGTTACACCCCAACCGATGGAATTGAAAAACCATTCTACACCACCATCGATGAGATGATGGCCCGAGAAGATGCAAAAAACCCGGACTTCATCATTCCTGAGAAATTAAAGGATCTCTACAATAAAAAGGATTTTGGCGGATACACGAATGCAAACGGAACCATTCCTATCTGCTTCCTTTCTGATTGCGACGTAACTGGAGGAAACTCTGGAGCTCCTATTCTTAATGGAAAAGGTGAACTTGTAGGGATTGTATTTGACATCAACTGGGAAGCAACAGCGTCAAGCCTAAGCTATGTTCCTGATCAAACCAGGACCATATCAACAGACATTCGTTACATCCTCTTCCTGATTGAAAAATATGCCGAAGCTACCAATATCATTCAGGAGCTCGACATCAGAAAATAATCTACTGAATTTTCAGAGAAGCTGTCATTGCATTAATGACAGCTTTTTTTGTGCCCAGCATATTGTGTAACACTAAAACCACATAAAAGAAATACATAACAAATGCTTGTTGGCATGAGCAATATCGTCTTTAACTGAAAAACCAGCCTTAAAATATTCTTTTGGAAATGATAAAACTCAAGCGCTTTATGCGAAATCTATTCAACAAAAGCCAGATTATATCCCGATGAAGGTTAATTGAACCAAGTCACCATGATTCGTCGACAAAAGAAGTCGTTTTCTTCAGGGCAGTAAAAATCGATTTCCAGGTCCTGAGTAGTGTAAAAGAAGTCGTCGGGATCCTCTTCGTCGGGCACCCCTAGCAAATCGATAATCTCGTCAATATGCTTGTCAAGGAGCATCGCCTTCGGCTCATCAATGTGTAAAGACTCGAGCCAATCGAAAGTGAGATGTAAGCGGCGACAGCCAAGAAAAATGGTTTCGATGCGAAGATCGATTCGGTTGAAACTGACAGAAAGAATATCCTCGTCAGCAAATCGGAAGTAATGAATAATGTAATGATTATCATTATTATCATACACCTGATCGGGTTTGCCAAATAACTGTTCAACGCGTCCGATCTGGTCTCCCCGGGTCAACCCCAGAAACGAATTAAATTCTTCCTTTTTCATGCTGCAAAGTAACGAAAAAACCTCCAACGAACTCCAACATTAACGTTTTCGCAGGGTCTGTCACAAGTAAAATAGCTTAACCAAATATTGAAACACGGTCACACATGCGGCGTGCTTCAAGGCATCATGAGGCAATTTGTTTACAAAAAGCGGGAAAGGATACATAAATAATCGCTATAGAAAATCCGGTCATCAATTGTCCTGAAAGAATTCTCAAGGCATATTCTTTTTCATGAAATCGCGTAACCAAGATGCGAATGGCTCAGGCTCTTCGCTAAGGCGGAGTTTCAACATGGTAAATATCTCGCCTGAAATATCAGGATAACGCTTAGCCAGGCGATGCAGAACAAGGATGGCATTATGCCTTATTCCAGTCGATTGTGCCTGATCAGCAGATAACGCCAAGGCTGTGTCGAATAAAGTGCCCGTCAGGTCTTCGTCCATGACTTGGGTATACCTGATCAGCATCCTCATGAACTGTCTTTTGGGACCATCATTTTTAAATGCCATCATTTTTTCTAAAATCTCTGGGATAAGTGAAGCGGCGAAACCCGGCACCTGATCGTCAGCTTTTTCAATCACATTCGAGGCCCTCATATCCCATGGATACGATCCTGAGCAAGCCATCCGAAACATAGGCTGCAAAAGGTCCGAACGCTCGATAAGTACCGCGACAGCCATGTCGGCTGTCGCCCTATGGCTGTCACATAGTAGTTTCTTTAGCAACAAATCTTCCTTCATATTCAAACAGGATCAATATCTGCAATCACCCGAATTCCTCGGCATTCAGGATCAGTCAAAAGATTTTTAATCTCAGAATTAATTTGGATTTTTTGCACCGAAAGCGCATTGTTACGAGGTAATTTCACCAGAATATTTCTGATGAAAAAGTTCTTCACTCTGGGAACAGGAGGAAATTCAGGCCCAAGCAACTGCTTTTCACCAATGAAAACCCTCAGTTTATCCACAAGCAATCGCGATGCCCTTACTGTCACCTCCTTATCCTTGTGAAGTACCGACAACCTGATAAGCCTGACAAAGGGAGGATAGAGGAACTGTTTACGCGATGCTAGTTCATGATTCAAAAAGCCCTCGCAGTCATCATTCGCCACAAACTGAACCACAGGATTATCGGAATGGTAAACCTGAATGAACACTTTTCCGCAATTGTCTCGACGTCCAGCACGACCGGCCACTTGCATCATTGTTTGAAATGCGTGTTCATGGGCACGAAAATCGGGAAATCCAACCATATTGTCGCCATTAAG
>CAZLHV010000080.1:0-12945 GCA_964559205.1 uncultured Bacteroidaceae bacterium | reverse complement strand
AAAAGGAAATGACTTTCTATATATTCCTCGAAAAAAGTACATGTTATTTGCGAATTTCTCTACATTCAATTCGTCAGTAATCATCAATACGATTTTTCTATTGTTTTCCTTTGATAGATTTGTTTGAATAGTCAATAATTTAAGGGATTGAATATTTTTATTAATAAAATATATTCCAACTAACAATAGAAAAATGCTCATCATATGTATTACTAAATATTCCGATCCCAACTTCTCGCATTAGGAGTAAACATGATGAATGAAAACCAAACGATTGGAAATATCATGAAAATAATTGGGATTGAAATTTCATTCGTCCAATCATGTTTTATAAACGCGATTCTTTGTTTCCTTTTGCTTTTAGCAACGTTAATTTTATCGCATATCAAATCAAACATATTTCACCCAAAAAGAATGTTAAAAGTTATTATGAAAGGATTTTAATTTCCAAAATAATCTCTTGTTTTTGATTACAACACCTCTCAAACCTCAATCCCTACAAAAGCCGGTCTCGTTCCTTCATCCGAAAACTCATCCTTCAAAAGAACCAATCCTCCATTCATCCCCACCAAAGCGCTTTTCACAGCAAATATAATCAGGAATCTTTCAAATGCAACTATTTTCAAAATCATTTTTTAATCAGCACATCATCAAATCAGCACATCATCACATCAGCAAATCATCGCATCATCAAATTATCAAATTAGCACATCATCACATCAGAAAGACCCAAATCATCCCCTGAAACCCAAATTCCATTTCATTCCAATTCCGTATTTTTGCTTTCAATGAAACACCTGCTGTCCCTGTTAAGCATCCTGCTTCCCATGCTCCTGCCGGCGCAAGGAAACCACAAATCATCGGTATCGTATATCAATGGCTTTGCATCGGCCCGATATGGCGAACCGCTTCAGTACCACTCGTTTCACCCTTTTGCTTCGCATTCCCTGCTCACCCGATGCACCGATGGCAAAATGAGCATTGGATGGACCACCGCTGCGCCACCCCGCAGCGACCGGAAACAAAAGCAATATGCCTTTAGCTGGATCGCAGCTTTTTCTTCGGGCACTTCCACTTCAAATTCCGAATTTGAATTGCGCATCAATGGCGCCCTTGCCGGAACTTTCTCCGTTGAAAAAGGTACCCGAAACGTACGGTGGCTTCCCGCTCCTGCCTATCAGCAGTGCTTGCTGAGCTTCGAGCTGGTCTCCATGGATCATGTCGACGACTGTTTTGGCTACATGACGCTTTACGTGCCTTCATCGCTCTGTGGTGGCAAGGCACTCGAAATCGACATGTGTGGGAAATCGCTCCAGACCAGAGACTGGTGTATGGTATTCACCCGAAGTCTTGCTGCCGATGTAACAGCCAGTGTGGTGCCATCGGTGGTACTCGACAATTCAGTTCGTTGCCGCGAGGTGTTGCTTTGCGTCGAATCGCCGCAACCTCTGGCCACCGGCCAGGTGTACATCAACGGAAAAGCCTATCAGAAAATCAGCACCGGTTTTATGCAGAAACCTGATGAGAAAAACGGAAAACTCATCTCTGTGCTGATTCCTGAAAGCGAAACCGGATCGCAGCTCGATATCGAGATCCGTTTCCCCGACCTCATGCTGAAAAAATCGGTGAACGTACCTGCCGTGACCATTCGCGAAGTGTACATGCTGCCACATTCGCACAACGATATTGGCTACACCGACATTCAGCCCAACATTCTGCAACTGCAGCTCGACAATTTCACCGAAGCGCTGAGGCTTATTGCTGCATCCGACACCATGCCTCAAGGCTGCCGCTACAAATGGAACAGCGAAATCATGTGGCCGCTGGAAGTATTTCTTCAAACGGCTCCCGCCTCTGATGTAGCGGCCATGCTTCAGGCCATTCGCGAAGGAAGCATTGGTGTAAACGGCACATACAGCAACCAGATGACCGGAAACTGCATGCCCGAAGAATTGATGCGCCTCACCGAAACCTGTCGTAAACTGCGCGATCAATATGGAATTAAAGTGCAAAGCGCCATGATTTCCGATATTCCCGGTCTGAGCTGGAGCATGGTTCAGGCGCTTCACAGCAGTGGCATCAAATATTTGTCGAGTGGCCCCAATCCTTTCGATCGCATCGGTCATTCCACGAAGGCCTTTGGCGACAAGCCATTTTACTGGACCGCACCATCGGGCGTCGAGAAAATTCTGGTGTGGGTGGCAGGAACAGGGTATGCCATGTTTCATCAAAACAACACCATTGCCGGTTTTCACAACTTCAAATACAAGCTTTTTGAATATTTAGGCAGTTTATCCGAAGCTGCATACCCCTACGACATGGTTCAGATGCGCGTTGCCCTATATTCCGACAATGGTCCAAACGACTCGACCCTTAGCCGATATGTGTATGAATGGAACCAACGCTATGAAGCGCCAAAACTGGTGATTGCCACCACCGACGAAATGTTCACGACCTTCGAAAAACGCTATGCCGGACAGATTCCTGAGTACAGCGGCGACTACACGCCCTATTGGGAAGACGGTGCGCTTTCGACAGCTGCCGAATTTGGCATGAACCGGCGCAATGCCGAAAAGCTGGTGCAACTCGAAACTGCTTATGCCATGTTGAACCCCGCGGGCTATCAGGCAGGTCAATTCTACAATGCATGGAAATACATCACCTTGTTTTCAGAACACACATGGGGATCAGCACAAAGCATTTCGGCACCTGACCTCGAAAATGTACAACAGCAATGGCAGTACAAAAAGCGTTATGCGCTGCTGGCCGACTCGATGGTTCGACTCATCGAACAGGCTTTGTTTCCTCAATCAGCAGGTCTTGCATTTTCAGTGATAAACACCCTGAGTTTTCAACGTTCCGAAGTGGTGGTAACCCGGCTGCCGGCAAATTGTTCAGACGTTTTTGTGTTTGACGACAAAGGCAAAGAGGTCGCATCGCAACTGCTTCACCACAATCGTTTTGCTTTTATGGCCGACAGCATTCCGGCACTGGGAACAAAAACATACACCCTCAAGCCACGCTCAACAGCCCGAAGTCTTGCTGTATTGCGGGGTTGCATTCTTGAGACTCCGGCCTTCCGATTGCGTGTCGATACCATCACTGGGGCACTGAAGTCGCTGGTTGAAATACAGCGAGCCAAAGAATGGGTCGATTCGACCGGAATGAATGCATACATTTATGTAAGCGGCACTTCGCCCGAAAACAGCCAATGGTCAACCTTCCAACAGGCAAACATCCTTTCATCCGGGCCACTGATTTATGAAATGGAAGTGCAAATGGCGGCTCCCGGAGCCACATCGCTGACAAGCACCTACACCGTACCATTGGACGAAAGCGGCATTCATATCAAAAACACCATTTCAAAAAAGGCAATTCGAAGCAAAGAAGCCGTGTATTTTCAATTTCCGTTTGCCATCGATCATGCCGTCAACCGCTTCGACGCAGGTTGGGGCGTGTATGGTCCCGACAGCAATCAACTTCCCGGATCAAACTGCGACTTCTTTTATGCCATGCGCTGGGTCGATGCTTTCAACGACAGCATGGGCATCACCTGGGTGTTGCACGAAACACCCTTGTTCGAAACCGAAAGCATCACCGACGAAACACCACATAATATGGGTCCCGAAGGCTGGCGAACCAACGCCATGTCCTCGTCGCGTTTTTACTCCTATGCCATGAACAACTACTGGCATACCAATTTCAAAGCAGATCAGGAGGGCAATGCTGTTTTCTGCTACGATCTGAAACCACATGCGCAATACCTGCAGTCCGAAAGCTACCGATACAGCATGCAATGTGCAATGCCGCTTCTGGTTCTGTTTTCAGATGATCAAAAAGCAATGCCATCCGTTATTTCTTTGAGCGACAATGATATTCTTGTCACCATGCTGCGTCCCGATGATAATGGTACTGGTTTCATGGTGCGTCTTTTCAACAGCTCCGACGAAATCCGTTGGTTATGGCCCGAATGGTTTGCCCACATTTCCAACGAGGTGTATTTCAGCAACAACCTTGGCGATAAACTGCAACGATTCGATCAGGAAATGCTTCCCATAGGTCCGATGAGCACCATGACCTTCTTTGTGCCTTTCCCATAAAATCATACGGTTGATCATTTTATGTTTAATCTGAAATTCGTCTGGATCATTATCGATTAATTTTTCAAAATACTGCCTTTAGCACAATTTTTCCTTGCATGTAAGATTTTTATTACTTTTGCCAGCGATATGCATCAAAATGCATAACATGATGAAAAAGAACCTGTTTCTTCTCCTTTCGCTGCTGATGATTGGCATTTCTGCCTGTAAGAAAGACCAGACAAACAGCACTCCGCCGTTGCTGCAATTGCATCTCGGAGGAGCATACATTTCAGACAGTTCTGTGCTGGCCATCAACGACAGCATAACATTCAGCGTGCATGCCGAAGGCCTTTCGTCGAACCTCACCTATTTTAAGGTCGATGTAGTGAGCGATGAAGGCACAAGCACCATATACGATGAGGGCATGAACACGCCGGTTTTCGATGCCGAGAAAGTCTTTTTTAAAGGTATTCCCGAGCGCGAAACTTTTGTCATTACCGTGATGGATTACAACCGCAACACCAGCACGGCATCGTTTACCGTATTTCGCGATACCCTGAGCGGCTTTGGCGCCATTCTGCATTTCAGCAATATTGTGCTTGGATATCAGGGCAACAGCACATACGGCCATTACCTTGATCCGACAAACGGCATGGTGTATTCTGATGCTAATGTGACAGGCCACGAACAGGATGTGGATATCATTGTATATTATTATCTGAGCAGTGGACAGCCCTCTCCCACCCTTGTCTGTCCTGCACAGGCCGATGCCCAGACACAGTATCCGTCAGTCGCTGCATGGAGTGTAAAAAATGCCACCTTATTCGATTACCATACATCAGATTATGATCTTGTAACCGTGGCACAATTCGATGCCTGCAACAACGACAGTCTGATTCTTGCCGCATACAATCCTGCATTTGTGAATCAGAAATGCAAGTTTGCGCTAACCGGAAAAATCATTCCCTTCCTGCTTGCCAATGGTAAAAAAGGACTGATCAAAGTTCAGCAGGCCGATCACAGCGAAACGGGCAGCATGACCCTTGAAATTAAAATCCAACAATAAATCACACACATGAAAAAATCATTACTTCTTTTCGTTTCAGTGCTTAGCATCAGCATGATGAGTTATGCACAAATGGACACGGTTATTGGTTTCACTTTTCCTGTCAACACCGGACTCGACAGCCTGAATGCCAACATTGGTGACACACTCAATCTGGGCTACGACATTCGTTTTGAATCGGAATCTGCCGGAACGTCCGACTCGGTGACCCTAACCAACGGTGTGTATTCGTCGAGCTACACCGACTATGCAGCCACAGCCAACAGCTGGGAAAACGGAGCCAACGACAAGTATTTCTCCATTAAATTCAAAACCGGTTACTACACCAACCTGTTCATTTACGCCAAAATGCGCAGTGGTGGCGCCAACGCCGGCCCGAAATACTTCAAGCTGCAGTATAAAATCAGCAGCTCGGGTACATGGACTGATGTGAGCAGCGACACGGTTACCATTGCCAATGACTGGACCACCGGTGTTGTTGATGGCTGGGCGCTTCCTTCACCCACATGGAATGCTTCTCAATCGGTTTATGTTCGTTTTCTTAGCATCACCAACGAAACCCCTTCAGGTGGCACTGTTGATTCATTAGGCGTGGTAAAAATCGACGAGATTTTTGTTCTTGGAACCAACAACACAGGCATGGGCGATGACATGCTTTCTTCCATTCGTATTTTCCCCAACCCTGCATCAGACTTCCTGATGATTGATCAGCCTGAAAACATCAATCTGCTTCAGATCATTTCGTCCGACGGACGCCTGATTACCTCAATCAGCCATCCAACATCTGGCATCGACATCAGCCAGCTGACGCCGGGACAATACATCATCCGCCTTGTGGATGCCAAGCAGACTGTCAGCACCCGCAACCTGATTGTAGAATAATTCGCATTTTATCATACCGGTTCCGGACTAGCTCCGGACCGGTTTTTTATATCAAGCCGCATCATGAAAACAATTCTGCCATTGATAATGATACTCATTGCCACGTCGTTGCCTGCACAGCAAACCATCAGCGGCTTTGTTCATGATGCGGCAACCTTTCAACCGCTTGCAAATACAAGTATTTTATGGAAAATCGAAAAAACCGGTACCAGTTCGGATTCTGCCGGACATTTTATTCTTGCGGTATCCAAAACACAAAACGATACGCTGATAGTAAGTCACATCAATTATAAACCAATAAAAATTCCATTACATCAACTGAAAGATCAAGCCGGAAAAAGTCTTGAGCTGCTTCTTCAGCCGCTCGTACGAAACATGCAGCCGGTTGTTGTTACGGCCACACGCAACAAAAGCAATCTGATGCGTATCCCCCAAAAAGTAAGCATTATCGACTCAGCTGCCCTTCATGCCCTGCCCATGCTCAGCATCGACGATGCCTTTATTTATTCTGGCGGAGTAATGGCCGACCGTCCCATGGGCATCTTTGCTTCCAAATCGGTTGTGAGCATGAGAGGGCTATCCGGTAATGAACAAGGTCGTGTACTGGTATTGCTCGACGGCATTCCGGTCAACAAATCGGATGGCGGCACCGTGAATTTCAATTTGTCTGATCCCATGCTGACCGAACGCATTGAAATTGTAAAAGGCCCATCGTCAGCTTTGTATGGCGGCAATGCCATGGGCGGTGTGATACACATCATATCAGCTATTCCTGAACAAAAGCTCGAAGGACGCCTGAAACTCGGCTACGGAACCTACCAGACCCTGTCGGGACACCTGATTTTACAGGGAGCCAGACCCATAGCCGGAAATAAAAGCTATTACTGGAGTGCCTCGGCATTTCGTCGTGAGAGTGACGGATACATCAGTGAACCCGATTACATGCAAACCGAATACACGGTTCCAGTATTCCTCAAAGAGCAAATGCTCAGTTTCAAAGGTGGTTACAGGGCTGGCAAATCAACGCATATCATGATCAGCGCCTTGTATTACGATGATGAACGGGGCGGTGGCGAAAAAGTATATGAAAAACTTGGATCTTATTCCGAACACGACAGCTATCATCTGAAAAGCACTTTTACAACCGTGATGAATGGCTGGAAAATGAATGCAGCAGCTTATTTTCTCCAGGAAAACTACGCAAAAATAAACGAATATGTAAAATCGGGAGAATACACCCTTTATGACGTTGATTCAAAACGAAGCGACATGGGAGTGATCGCTCATGCTAACCGCACAATAGGCCAGCATCAGGTGTTGACCACCGGCTTTGAACTGAAGCGCGGTGCCGTTGATGCCGCCGATGTATATCACACTTCTACCGATCGCATCATCAATGCCGGAATCATGCATTTGGCAGCCATTTTCGTTCAGGACGAATGGTCTGTAACGAAACGATTTACACTCACAACAGGCATGCGTTACGATTATGCAGCATTCTCCGAAGGGCGTTTTTCGGTCGAAAACCCGGGTATGAACAATCTGTATCTGCTGCAATATGAAAACAACGACATGCCCAACACTGCATGGCATTCAATTAGCCCAAAAGCAAGTCTGCATTTTGCGCCTGATTCCGTTTCAGGCATGTATCTTTCATGGGCGCATGGTTTCAGAGCACCCATTCTTGACGATCTTTGCCGATCAGGTAAAACACGCGGCGGATTTCAGGTCGCCAACAGCGAGCTCATTCCCGAACATCTAAATAATTTTGAACTGGGTTACAGACGCTTGATCCATTCAAAGTGGATGGTTGAGCCGCTGGTCTATTTCAGTATTGGCAGGCAGTTTATGTATCCGGTGGCCACAGGAGATACCGTCGATATGGGCTATGCTGCACCGGTGATCATCACGTCAAATGTATCTGAAGTACAAATTGCAGGTGCCGAAATCGAAATAATGTACCAAATGAATCCTTCGGTGAATCTGTTTGTGAATTATGCATTTGCTCAACCGGTCATCACAGCCTATGAGCCTGCCAGCATACAACAGAGCGATCTCAGTGGTCTTGAACTGAGCAATGTGCCGGATCATATGGCCAATGCCGGTTTCAGAATAAAACACAAAATGGTCGGTTTTTCACTCAATGTGCGCTACATCGGACGCCGGTGGATTAACGACACCAACACGCCTGATGAAAAATATGGACTTCCGGCTACCTATGAGCCATTCATAACCTTAGATGCAAAAGCATATTGCGAAATCGGCAAACACTGGCTTTTCGAATGCTCGCTCGTGAATGCAGCCAATCGGATATATACCGACAGCAAAGGTCAGATTTGCCCCGGCCGTATGGTAAGTCTTGGAGGTTCAATCAGATTTTAACATCATAGCGCATCTTTGAGGATGATGATCATTCCCAACTGGCTTGCACTTTCCACCGATGAAATTTCAGTTTAAAACTCGTTCATTGATTCACTGATTCCCTTGTGAATTTCGTACCAATAATCGATGGCTGCGGTGCGACGGTCGCGTTTAAAATAATCGATCCAGCCCAGCAGATCGGGATTCTGATCTCCTTCGACCTCCCGGCGGCGCTGCAGGAATGTTTCGAGCATATCGACGGTGCGGTACGACTCCCACAACGTGCTGTTGTTCCGGCTGTTGATGTTGTATGTAATGCTTTTCAGGCTGACCAGAAACTTGTTTTTAATATCATCGCCATAGAGAGCACCAATCACATCGGGCATGATATCTTCGGCCCAGTTTCGGTGAAAGCGGCACAAGCCCAGATTATCCATAATCAGCTCCTTTTGGAAGCGATCGGTATTCAAATGACCCATTTTACGCGGGTGCATGAAATCGGCGCCATAATACATGTAATATTTTCCCATGATGGGCATGGGCGACAATACGCCTGGCGTCCAGTATTGATTGGGAACCATCCATCCGCGACGTCCAAAAGCGGTGTACAGAAAACTGTCGAGTACCTGACGGCCTCTCACACGTGCCAGTTTACGTCCCCAGCGACGTGGGCCATACGAAAAATCGATCATTCCGCGCTTTTCAACAATGGAATCGAGCAGCTCAACGCCCAGACGCGCATTGTGCATGGAGTCTTCGACCACCCTGAAACCCTCTTTGCGCCACACCGGGAATTGCGTTACACCCAGCTCTTCCTTGGTGACAATGCCTTTGTAAAGCAATTCCATGAGCCACGACAGCACGCCACCTACCGAAATGGCATCGAATCCTAGCATATCGGCATGATGGTTCAGTAACTCGGCAGCCCGCTGATCGAAAATTCCACAAAGTGGTCCCATGGTCTGATAAGGCTCATAGTCCTTTTTGTATTCATTGTTCATTTTCTTGCAAACCGCCACACAAGGCTCACCACAGGTCCAGTTTTGTTTTGGTTTGATGGTTTCTTCGTTGAACTGCTTCAGATAATGATTGGTGATGAAATCGTCGTGGAGCTTAGTGCGTTCTTCTTCGCTCCAGAAAATTGAATCGTAATTAAAGGCAATGACTTTCCCGCCCATGGTTGCGAAATTGACGCCGAAGGTGCCCCCGGTGTCGAATTTAGGATCAAAGCGGTATTTTGTAGTGGCCTCAAGGTCTTTGGCTGCAAGTTTTTTCTGATATCGGTCTTCGAACCACTTGTCGGCAACCGAACGGTCGCGAAAATCCTTATCGATGAATGTACCGCCGTAAATTACAGCGACAATATTGTATTCCTGAACCATTTTTGAACCAAATCCACCCCGCCCTGCCCAGGTATCGACAAAAGTCAGCTCGCGTTTTCGTACCGGGACACTTACAATTCCTGCAAAATCGGTGGTGGCAGCCGAAGGACCCGTGGCCAGAATGCGATATGCATCTGTATATTCGTCGCGATAGGTTTCGTTGACATAATCCATGAGTGAGTATACGCCCTTGCGGCCGCTGTTCCAGATTTGCTTGACCTCGCAAGGCTCAATCCTTACCTGAATTTCTTCACCATGAATACGGTTGAGTATCAACACCGAAGGTGAAGAAGCCTTGCCCATGATGCTCAGCATGTCGAGTCCAAGGTTGTCGAACACCAGTCCTGCTCCGCCCATGCTCGAAATGTAAAATCCTGTCCAGCATGGACTGAAGCCTGTGAAAATCAATCGGTTTGAACCAGGAAAAATGGAACCCGCAAGCAATCCCGTGCCGATATTCAGGCTGTTATATTTCGTGGCGTGATGCAAACCCAGATCTACAGGACCAAAATACTCTCCCACCGGATACCGCATGGTGCGGTACATTCCCGATCCGGCATCGACAAGAAGTGCTTTTATGTTTGACCCGACCAATGATTGTATTTCTCCGTTTCCTTCAGCGGAAATCTGCTGTTCAATATCTTTCTCGCTCATATCATTCATTTTTTTACAAAAGATGGCAAAGATACGCATAAAAGTGGCTTTCTGACTTGTTTTCGATATTATAATATCTGCATAACGATTTTTAATTGAATATCTAATGTGGAGAAATAGTAACTTCTCTTTTTATAAATTTGACTCATTTGATAATTCATTACTTTTACACCATGCTTCAAGCTATTTCAATCGAAAGTTGCCTGACTGGTCAGTATCCTCTCATCGATGTGCGTTCACCTGGTGAGTATGCGAAGGGACATATTCCACATGCGGTTAATGTGCCTTTGTTTAGCGATGAAGAGCGGGCACAAATCGGAACGATGTATGTCAGGCAATCGCGCGAACAAGCCATGGCGATTGGCTATGCCTGTGCCGAACCCAAAAAACAATGGTATCTCGACGAAGTCAGGCGCATTGCCGGTTCTGGACCAGTGGTCATTCACTGCTGGCGCGGTGGCATGCGAAGCCGTCTCTTTGCCGAGCATCTTCACGAAAACGGTTTTTCCGATGTGAGTGTCATTACGGGAGGATATAAAGCCTATCGGCGGCTGGTGCTCGAAAAACTGAGTAATCCATACCCGCTTCAGGTCATTGGGGGATACACTGGCAGCGGCAAAACACGCGTCTTACATTGGCTCAGATCCAAAGGCCACCAGGTGATTGATCTAGAAGGAATTGCTCATCATAAAGGTTCAGCGTTTGGTGCTCTGGGCCAGCTACCACAACCCAGAAGTGAGCAATTCGAAAATGAACTCTATGATGTAATAGGCACTTTTAATCTTCGTCAACCTATATGGATTGAAGATGAAAGCATTAATATTGGTTCGGTGTTTATCCCTCAGCCATTTTTTAAGCAAATGCGAAGTGCTCCCCTTTTTTTCCTGAACATCCCGCGTGAATTGCGCGCTGCTTTTCTGGTTAAGGATTATGCGGGATGTCCGGCCGATGAATTTGTTGCTTCATTTCAAAAAATCACCAAACGGCTGGGACATGAACAGAGCGGACAAGCCATCAAGGCAGTGCTTAGTGGTGATTATTACACCGCGGCCTACATTGCCTTAGGATATTATGACAAAACCTACGAACAGGGCATTGGCTACCATTACACTGAAAAAACATTCAGTATTTCATCGGATACCACTGATGCAGAAGTCAACGCTATTAAAATACTAAGCACGTATGAACGAGGACAAGGATATTAAACTCACCCAGTTCAGTCATGGGGCAGGATGTGGCTGCAAGCTTTCGCCATCGGTACTGAGCAGCATTCTTGCGGGATCAATTGATCCCCCATCGAGCGAAAAACTGCTGGTGGGTTATGGAAGCTGTGACGATGCAGCTGTGTATGATTTGGGCGACGGAACTGCAGTAATCAGTACAACTGATTTTTTCATGCCAATTGTGGATGACCCGTTTATGTTTGGCGTTATTGCAGCAACCAATGCCATCAGCGATATATATGCTATGGGCGGATCTCCTCTGCTTGCCATTGCTATTCTTGGCTGGCCCATCGATAAACTTGATCCGGAAATTGCCCGTAGCGTGGTTGATGGCGGCCGTCAGGCATGTAAAAATGCGGGCATTCCCCTTGCCGGAGGCCACAGTATCGATAGTCCGGAGCCCATTTTCGGACTTGCAGTGACCGGCCGGGTAGATATTTCAAATCTAAAACAAAACAACACCGCCACAAAAGATTGTGTCCTATTCCTTACCAAACCACTTGGGGTGGGTGTTTTCTCAACAGCAGGCAAACAAGGAATACTCGACCCCTCCGACGCCATGCTTTCGGCAAAATCAATGATGGAGTTAAATATGGTCGGTACTGAGCTTGGTCTGCTATCTGGCGTTAAAGCCATGACCGATGTCACCGGATTTGGTTTGCTTGGGCATCTCCGCGAAATGTGCGAAGGTAGCGCTGTTTCGGCCTTGATTTATATGGATAAAATCCCTTTTTTCAATTCGGTCTGGAAATACATAGACCAGAAATGTATCCCCGGTGGGACATACAAGAACTGGAAAAGTTATGGGCACTGCGTTCGTTTGTCTGACAATAATCATCGTTTTCTGCTTTGCGATCCTCAAACTAGTGGCGGTTTGCTTGTTGCCTGCGAAAAGGATTGTTGCGATGAACTTGTTCAGATTCTGAAGAAGTATAATTTGCATTCAGAACCCATTGGACACCTGACTGAGTGTCGCGATGTGATGATTGAGGTAGTCTGATTTCAGTCGGTTTGCTTTTGCACCATCAGCAAGCCGTGAGCCCTTCCAATGGCATCATCCACAGCATGTTCGTCACTACTTAGCGTTGTTTCACCAAATGAAAAACCCACGATTTCATTTTTATATTGTATCCGATGCTTTAATGATGCTAGCATTTCTCTCACATCGTTGGTTTGATCAGCTGTACAAACAACCAAAAATTCATCGCCAAAGCGGTAACGTGCACAAAATGCTTTTTTACTACAATGCTGCAAAAGCTGAAGCGCAAAAAGTTTTAATACCTCATCACCACAAT
>CAZLHV010000079.1:0-13079 GCA_964559205.1 uncultured Bacteroidaceae bacterium | reverse complement strand
TCGCGAAGGTGCGGGTGGCCCAGGAGCGTCCGGGCGGTGATCTCGGGACCGATACTACATTGAAAATGAGATTGCCAGACTTGGCTTGCAGGACTATGTGACGCAGGTGTTGATTCCAATGGAAAAAGTGTTTCAGATTCGTAAAGGTAAAAAAGTAACCAAGGAAAGGAACTTTTTTCCGGGTTACATCCTGATTGAAGCTGCACTTGACAGTGAAACAGAACACGTGATTAAAAACGTACCCGGAGTATTGGGCTTTCTTGGCAGCAAAGGTGAGGCAATTCCCATGCGGCAAAACGAAGTGAACCGCATTCTGGGCAAGGTTGACGAGCTGGCAGACAAGGGCGAAGAAATGTACGACACCTTCCTTGTTGGAGAATCGGTTCGTGTGATTGATGGCCCATTCAATAGTTTCTCAGGCGTAATCGAAGAGGTGAATGAAGATCGCAAGAAACTGAAGGTAATGGTGAAAATATTCGGCAGAAAAACTCCGCTTGAGCTGAGTTTTATGCAGGTTGAAAAAGAATAATAACGAGAAAAAAGACAAACGTCATGGCAAAAGAAGTCGCTGGATTAATCAAACTGCAGATCAAAGGTGGAGCCGCCAATCCCTCGCCGCCTGTAGGACCCGCACTGGGTGCCAAAGGGGTGAATATCATGGAGTTCTGCAAGCAGTTCAATGCGCGTACGCAGGAACAAGCCGGGAAATTGCTGCCCGTCATTATAACCGTATTTAAGGACAAGTCGTTCGAGTTTATCGTAAAGACCCCTCCGGTGGCTGTTCAGCTTATGGAGAAAGTAAAGATCCAGAAAGGATCAGGCGAACCCAACCGCAACAAAGTTGCCAGCATCAGTTGGGAAGAGATTCAGGGCATTGCCGAATCGAAAATGGTCGACATGAACTGTTTTACGGTAGAATCAGCCATGAGAATGGTTGCAGGCACTGCACGGAGCATGGGCATCAGGGTAACCGGCACAGCCCCTTTCTGAACTCAACGAGAGCATAAAACGATCTAAAAAGAAAAGACATGGCGCGTATTTCAAAAAAAAGAAAAGAAGCCTTAAACAAGTTTGACAAAACCGCTCAATATACATTGACTGATGCATTGAAACTTGTGAAGGAAATCTCCTACACAAAATTCGACTCTTCAGTCGATCTCGATGTCCGCCTCGGCGTTGATCCTCGCAAAGCAAACCAAATGGTTCGCGGCACCGTGACGCTTCCTCACGGCACAGGAAAAACTGTCAGGGTTTTGGTATTATGTGGTCCTGAAAAGGAAGACGAAGCCAAAGCTGCTGGCGCCGACCACGTGGGTCTTGACGATTATATCGCCAAAATCAAAGGTGGTTGGACCGATGTTGATGTTGTGATTACTACTCCTAACGTCATGCCCAAAGTTGGGGCTTTGGGAAAAATTCTGGGTCCTCGCGGATTAATGCCTAACCCAAAAACCGGCACGGTCACCATGGAAATTGGCAAAGCCGTTGCCGACGTTAAAGCTGGTAAAATTGATTTCAAGGTCGACAAGTATGGAATTATCCACTCTTCGGTTGGCAAAGTATCTTTCACAGTGGATAAACTGGAAGATAATGCACGCGAACTGATTTCGACCATTATCAAGCTGAAACCAACAACAACAAAAGGCACCTACGTAAAGAGTGTTTATCTTTCAAGTACCATGAGTCCGGGGATACACATTGATGTCAAAAGTGTCTCCAACTAACCTCTAACAGAAAGGTCTATTTATGAAAACCAAGGAAGACAAAAACCAAATCGTAGCTGAGCTAACCGAAACGCTTAAGAACTACGAAGTGGTGTATGTTGCCGACATTCAGGCGCTCAATGCAGAGCAGACTTCAGCCTTTCGCAGATTGTGTTTCAAAAGAAACATCAAACTGCAAATGGTCAAGAATACGCTTTTAAAACGTGCATTTGAAAATTGTGGAAAGGACTATTCAGAGTTGTTTCCCGTTTTGAAAGGGTCTTCGGCCGTAATGCTTGCCGATACCGCAAAAGCACCAGCAGTATTGATTCAGGAATTTCGCAAAAAATCGAATCAACCACAGCTTAAAGGCGCTTATGTGCTTGAAATGACTGTTGTCGGAGACGACCAACTCAATTATCTTGCTAACATTAAGAGCAAGAATGAACTGGTGGCCGATGTTGTTCTGGCTCTCAGATCAAATGCCAGCAAAATTGCAGGCGTTCTTAAGGCAATTCTTGAAAAAGATGCAGCCTAAAATCATTGTTTAACCGTAAAAATTGAAATACAAATGGCAGATTTAAAAGCTTTTGCTGAACAGTTGGTCAACCTGACCGTCAAAGAAGTAACCGAACTTCTCAACATCCTCAAAGACGACTACGGAATTGAGCCTGCAGCTACTCAAATTGCAGTTGCTGCTGCTGGTCCTGCTGAATCAGCTGCCGAAGAGCAAACCGAATTCGATGTTATCCTCAAAAGCGCTGGCGCTCAGAAACTTGCAATTGTTAAGCTTGTGAAAGAACTCACCAGCCTTGGTCTCAAAGAAGCCAAGGAACTTGTTGATGCAGCTCCAAAACCCATTAAGGAAAAGATTGGAAAAGATGAAGCTGATGCCCTGAAAAAAGCCCTCGAGGAAGCAGGTGCAGAAGTAGAAGTCAAATAATTTCCGCTTCTCTTTACAGGTTAAGACCTCTTTCATCAGTCAGAGGTCTTAACCTTTTATATCGAATGATTAGTTTGCTTCAGTAACCCATAAAATTAAGAGCATTGACAACAAAACCCGCTAATCAGAGAATTACCTTCGCATCAACCTCCCAACCTGAATATCCCGATTTTCTGGAAATTCAGGTTAAGTCTTTTCAGGACTTTTTCCAGTTGGAGACCACTCCAGATAACCGGAAAAACGAAGGTCTGTACAAGGTTTTTGCTGAAAACTTCCCCATTTCAGATACCCGGAACAATTTTGTTCTGGAATTTCTCGATTATTACATCGATCCGCCTCGCTATTCCATCGAGGAGTGTATCGAAAGGGGTCTTACATACAGCGTTCCCCTCAAGGCAAAACTGAAACTGTATTGTACAGATCCTGAACATGAGGACTTCGAAACCATTACCCAGGATGTATATCTTGGAATGATTCCCTACATGACCGATAAGGGAACCTTTGTTATCAATGGAGCCGAACGCGTTGTCGTTTCACAGCTTCATAGAAGTCCCGGCGTGTTCTTTGGTTCGAGCCGTCACCCTAATGGCTCTATCCTCTACTCTGCCCGTATCATTCCTTTCAAGGGCTCATGGATGGAATTCGCCACTGACATTCACAATGTCATGTATGCGTACATCGACCGTAAGAAAAAATTACCCGTCACCACCCTGCTGCGCGCTATCGGCTATGAATCCGATAAACAAATTCTTGAATTATTCGACCTTGCCGAAGAAATTAAAGTTTCAAAAGCAGGCCTCAAAAAAGAAGTGGGCAGACGCCTTGCTGCGCGTGTTGTTAAAGCATGGGTTGAAGACTTTGTCGACGAAGATACAGGTGAAGTGGTTTCTATTGAGAGAACCGAAGTGGTTCTTGAACGTGAAACCGTTATTGAAGACAAACACATTGACGTGATTGCAAACAGCGGTGTGAAAACCATTCTCCTGCATAAGGAAGATGCCGCCAATGCAGACTACAGCGTTATTTTCAACACACTGCAAAAAGACACGGCCAATAACGAAAAAGAAGCCGTTGAATATATTTACCGTCAGCTCAGAAATGCTGAACCCCCCGATGAAGAAACAGCCCGTGGTATCATCGACAAACTGTTCTTCTCTGATAAACGTTACGATTTGGGTGAAGTTGGTCGATACAGAATCAACCGCAAGCTTGGACGTAACACAAGCAAATCCGACGACCGGATTCTGACCAAAGACGATATCATTGATATTATAAAGTATCTCGTTGAATTAATCAACAGCAAAGCCGAAGTTGATGATATCGATCACCTCAGTAACCGCCGTGTTCGCACGGTTGGCGAACAGTTGTATGCACAGTTTGGTGTTGGCCTCGCCCGTATGGCACGAACCATCCGTGAGCGAATGAATGTCCGAGACAATGAGGTGTTTAAGCCCATTGACCTGATTAATGCTAAAACGCTCTCATCGGTTATCAATTCATTCTTTGGCACGAATCAGCTGTCACAATTCATGGATCAGACCAATCCATTGTCTGAATTGACTCACAAGCGTCGTATTTCGGCTCTTGGTCCAGGAGGTCTCTCTCGCGAGCGTGCCGGTTTTGAGGTTCGTGACGTTCACTATACCCATTACGGACGCCTCTGCACCATCGAAACTCCGGAAGGACCTAACATTGGTCTTATTTCTTCGTTGTGCGTTTATGCGAAAATCAACAACCTTGGTTTCATCGAAACACCCTACCGAAAAGTGGTTAAAGGCGTTGTGGATTTGAAAACCCCGCCGCTCTATCTTTCGGCTGAAGACGAAGAAGAAAAAATCATTGCGCAGGCCAATGCCAGCATTGATGAAAAAGGTCATTTTGAACTTGAAAAGGTAAAGTCACGTCACCTTGCCGATTATCCTATTGTTCCCAAAGAAGAGCTTGACATGATGGATGTCGCTCCAAATCAAATTGCATCGATTGCCGCTTCGTTGATTCCATTTCTTGAACATGACGATGCGAACCGTGCGCTCATGGGATCAAACATGATGCGTCAGGCTGTTCCGTTATTGTGTCCTGAAGCACCAATCGTGGCAACCGGTCTTGAAGCCAAGGTAGCCGGTGACAGCCGTGTACTGATTAATGCCGAAGGCAATGGAGTGGTTGAGCATGTCGATGCCAGAAAAATTACCATCCGTTACAATCGTTCGGAACACGAAAAACTGGTTTCATTTGAGGATGATGTCAAAACATATCACCTGACCAAATTTGCAAAAACAAATCAGAGCACCACTGTCAATCTGAAGCCTATTGTCAAGAAAGGACAGAAGGTCGGCAAAGGACAGGTTCTTTGTGAAGGCTATGCAACCGATCAGGGTGAACTAGCCCTCGGCCGAAATCTTCTCGTCGCCTTCATGCCATGGAAAGGATACAATTTCGAGGATGCCATTGTGATTTCTGAAAGAGTGGTCCGCGAAGATGTATTCACTTCCATACATATTGAAGAGTTTATCATGGAAGTTCGGGATACGAAACGAGGCATTGAAGAACTCACAAGCGATATTCCGAATGTGAGCCTTGATGCCATTAAAAATCTCGATTCCAGCGGATTGATCAGGGTTGGTGCCGAAGTGAAAGAAGGTGATATTCTTATTGGAAAAATCACACCGAAAGGTGAAACCGATCCTACACCAGAAGAAAAACTTCTGCGTGCCATTTTTGGCGATAAAGCAGGTGATGTGAAGGATGCCTCATTGAAAGCGCCTCCGGGTGTAAGCGGCGTTGTGATTGAGAAAAAGCTTTTTTCAAGAGCGATAAAAGATAAAAAAGCAAAAACAAAAGAAAAAGCACTGCTTGACACACTCGAAAACGAGTTTAACGGTCAAATCAGTGAACTGCGTAAGCGCTTGATCGAGAAGCTTCTAACCATCACCGAAGGCCAAACCTGTAATGGTGTTACAAACAACCTCAGGCAGGAGATCATCTCGAAAGGAACCAAGTTTACGTCGAAATTGTTCAACAATATTGATTTCATCAACATTGTGCCGACCAACTGGACCAAAGATGATCAGGTCAATACTCTGATCATGCAGTTGCTTCACAATTTTGAAATCAAGTATAAAGAGCATCTGGGCGTATATCAGCGCAAAAAGTTTGTTGCACAAGTTGGTGACGAACTTCCAGCAGGCATTGTTCAGCTGGCGAAAGTATATATTGCCAAGAAGCGTAAACTGCGGGTTGGTGATAAAATGGCCGGACGTCACGGAAACAAGGGTATTGTTGCCAAGATTGTGCGTGACGAAGACATGCCATATCTCGACGACGGCACACCAGTCGACATTGTATTGAACCCGCTTGGTGTACCCAGCCGTATGAACCTTGGACAGATCTACGAAACTGTTTTGGCCTGGGCAGGAAAGAAACTTGGGTTGAAATTTGCGACCCCGATTTTCGATGGTGCCTCGGTAAATCAGATCAACGACTACCTGACACAGGCAGGACTTCCAGCCAATGGACAAACCTACCTGCGGGATGGCGGCACAGGAATGAAATTCGACCAACCAGCCACAGTTGGTGTGATTTACATGTTGAAACTGCACCACCTAGTTGACGACAAGATGCATGCTCGCTCCATCGGGCCATATTCGCTCATCACCCAACAACCGCTGGGAGGAAAAGCCCAGTTTGGAGGTCAGCGTTTTGGAGAAATGGAAGTTTGGGCACTCGAAGCATTTGGTGCAGCCCATATTTTGCGCGAAGTTCTTACCATCAAGTCCGATGACGTGGTCGGAAGAGCCAAATCATACGAAGCAATCGTTAAAGGAGAACCCATGCCGAAACCCGGTATTCCAGAATCATTTAACGTGCTTATTCACGAGCTCAAAGGCCTTGGCCTCAATGTTACCTTTGAATAAACCAGTGTCCGGAAAAATCTAAAAGTCTATTTATGGCATTCAGAAGAGAGAACGCACCCAAAAGCAATTTTTCAAGCATCATCATAAGCCTGGCCTCTCCGGAGAAAATCCTCGAGATGTCGTTCGGCGAAGTCACAAAGCCGGAAACTGTCAATTACAGGACATACAAACCCGAACGCGATGGTTTGTTCTGTGAACGGATTTTCGGTCCGGTTAAGGACTATGAGTGTCATTGCGGCAAGTACAAACGTATCAGATATAAAGGCATCGTTTGTGATCGCTGTGGTGTTGAGGTAACAGAAAAAAAAGTACGCCGCGAACGCATGGGGCATATTCAGCTCACCGTTCCAGTAGCACATATCTGGTTTTTCCGATCGCTGCCCAATAAAATTGGTCTGCTGTTGGGATTGCCCTCAAAAAAACTTGAACAGATCATTTACTACGAAAAGTATGTGGTGATCAACCCTGGAGTGAAAGAAGCCGAAGGAATCAAACAAAATGATTTTCTTACTGAGGATGAGTATTTTCAGATTATGGAAACCCTCCCTCGCGAAAATCAAATGCTCGACGACGCCGATCCCAACAAATTTGTTGCAAAAATGGGAGGCGAGGCCCTCTTTGATCTTCTTTCCCGCATCGACCTCGACGATCTTTCGTATTCTTTGCGAAACAAAGCCAATAACGAAACATCGCAGCAACGAAAAGGAGATATCCTCAAACGTCTTCAGGTGGTGGAGTCTCTGCGAGAAGGCAACAAACGCATCGAAAACCGTCCCGAATGGATGATCATTAAAGTGGTTCCGGTGATTCCTCCCGAACTCCGCCCATTGGTTCCATTAGATGGAGGTCGCTTTGCTTCATCCGATCTCAACGATTTGTACCGCCGTGTGATTATTCGCAACAATCGCTTGAAACGACTCATCGAAATCAAAGCACCCGATGTCATTCTGCGCAATGAAAAACGCATGTTGCAGGAAGCGGTCGATTCATTGTTCGACAACAGCCGCAAAGTGAACGCCGTTAAAACAGAATCGAACCGTGCACTTAAATCGTTGTCCGACAGCCTCAAAGGAAAGCAAGGTCGCTTCCGCCAGAATCTGCTTGGTAAACGCGTTGACTATTCAGGTCGGTCAGTTATTGTGGTTGGACCAGAACTGAAACTGAACGAATGCGGATTACCAAAAGAGATGGCTTCGGAATTATTCAAGCCGTTTATTATCCGAAAAATGCTCGAACGCGGCATTGTTAAAACTGTAAAATCGGCGAAAAAAATTGTAGACCGCAAAGACCCGGTTGTTTGGGATATCCTTGAAAACGTGTTGAAAGGTCATCCGGTCATGCTTAACCGTGCTCCGACCCTACACCGACTTGGTATTCAGGCATTTCAGCCAAAACTGATTGAAGGTAAAGCCATTCAGCTTCACCCGCTGGTTTGTACGGCATTCAATGCTGACTTTGATGGTGACCAAATGGCTGTTCACGTGCCATTAAGCAACGAAGCCATTCTTGAAGCGCAACTTCTGATGTTGTCTCCACACAACATTCTTAACCCGGCAAACGGAGCTCCAATTGCGGTTCCCTCGCAGGATATGGTACTTGGACTTTATTACATGACCAAAGGACGCAAAAGCTCTCCTGAACATCATGTAAAAGGAGAAGGCATCAGCTTTTATTCACCCGAGGAAGTTATAATCGCTTATAACGAGCAAAGAGCTGATCTTCATGCGTGGATTAAAGTTAAAATCGCCGATATTCATGGCAATACATCGCTGATAGAAACCACCGTTGGAAGAGTACTTTTCAATCAGGTTGTGCCTTTACATATTGGATTCCTGAATGTACTCCTGACGAAGAAGGCTTTGCGCGACATCATCGGCGAAGTGCTGAAGAAAACCAACAATATCGAAGCAGCAAACTTCCTCGATAATATTAAGGCTCTCGGATTCCAGATGGCCTTTAAGGGAGGCCTCTCATTTAATTTAGGTGATATTCTTGTTCCACCTGAAAAAGACGCCCTGATTGGCAAAGCCAATGAAGAAGTGGATGAAGTGATGAACAATTATAACATGGGATTCATCACCAACAACGAACGCTATAACCAGATTATCGACATCTGGACGCATACCAACTCGAACCTCACTCGCATCCTGATGGACAAGCTTTCGTAAGATAAAGACGGATTCAACCCTGTTTACATGATGCTCGATTCAGGAGCCCGTGGTTCAAAAGAACAGATCCGCCAGCTTTCAGGTATGCGTGGTCTGATGGCAAAACCTCAAAAATCGGGTGCAACCGGTGGTGAAATCATCGAAAACCCCATTCTCTCAAACTTCAAAGAAGGTTTGTCGGTTCTTGAGTACTTCATCTCAACACACGGTGCCCGTAAGGGTCTTGCCGATACGGCTCTTAAAACAGCTGATGCCGGTTATCTTACCCGTCGTCTTGTCGACGTGGCTCAGGACGTCATCATTACAGATCCCGACTGCGGCACCTTGCGAGGTCTGACCGTTAGTGCCCTTAAAAAGAACGAAGAAATCGTCGAAAGCCTGTTTGATCGTATTCTTGGACGGGTTACGCTTCACGACATTTTCCATCCCATTTCAGGCGAAATGATTATTCAGGAAGGAAATGAAATTACCGAAGAAGTGGCTCGCGCAATCGAGAATGCTCATATCGAAGAAGTTGAGATCAGATCGGTACTTACCTGTGAATCAAAACGCGGAGTTTGTGCCAAGTGTTATGGTCGAAACCTAGCTACCGGACGAATGGTTCAGAAAGGTGAGGCCGTTGGCGTGATTGCTGCACAATCAATCGGTGAACCAGGTACTCAGCTAACCCTTCGTACTTTCCACATCGGGGGTGCTGCTGCTAACGTCGCCATTGCATCTAAGATTGAAGCAAAATACGACGGTGTTCTCGAAATCGATGAGCTACGCTTTATCAAGCAGAAAAACGATGATGGTAAAGAAGTGAAAATTGTCATGGGTCGCTCTGCCGAAATGCGGATCAGAAATCCCAAAACCCAGGCAATTCTTCAAAGTGCCAACATCCCTTATGGCTCCATTATGTATGCCGAAGTGGACCAGAAAATTTCAAAAGGTGATGTCATTTGCGAATGGGATCCATACAATGCTGTAATTCTTTCTGAGGTCAGCGGCAAGGTTGTGTACGAAGATATTGTTGAAAATATCACCTTTAGGGAAGAATCTGACGAGCAAACCGGCTATCACGACAAAGTGATTATCGAAAGCCGCCAGAAGGCTCGCACTCCTGCATTGCGCCTTATTTCGTCAACAAAAGAAGAACTCAAACGCTATGACCTGCCGGTTGGAGCACATATCACCGTTGAAGAAGGACAAAAAATCAATGCCGGTGATGTAATTGCCAAAATTCCCAGAACCATTGGTAAAGCTGGTGATATCACCGGAGGTCTGCCCCGTGTGACTGAATTGTTCGAAGCAAGAAATCCGTCAGATCCGGCAGTGGTTGCCGAAATCGATGGAATTGTGACTTTTGGAACCAAACTCAAAAGAGGAAACAAGGAAATCATCATCACGTCAAAAACTGGCGAAGAAAAGCATTATCTTATTCCGACCACAAAACAGATTCTTGCTCAGGAAAACGACTTCATTAAGGCCGGTACTCCTCTTTCTGACGGTGCTATTTCTCCGGGCGATATTCTTGCCATTAAGGGACCCACCAAAGTTCAGGAATACCTGGTGAATGAGATTCAAGAAGTTTATCGTCTTCAGGGGGTAAAAATCAACGACAAACACTTTGAAGTGATTGTCCGTCAGATGATGCGTAAGGTAGAAATCCTTGATCCGGGCGACACCCGTTTTCTCGAAGGAGAGCTGGTGAATAAAATTGAATTCCAGGAAGAAAACGACGCTATCTTCAATATGAAGTATGTCATCGATCCGGGCGAAAGCGATGTTTTGAAAGCCGGTCAGATTGTTTCTGCACGCAAACTCAGAGACGAGAACTCAACTCTGAAACGCCGCGACAAACGCCTTGCTGATGCCCGTGATGCTCAGCCTGCAACAGCCAACCAGATTCTTCAGGGAATCACCCGCGCAGCATTGCAAACCGAAAGTCTGTTGTCGGCAGCTTCTTTCCAGGAAACCACAAAAGTTCTTACCGAAGCTGCAGTGAACGCAAAACGCGACACCCTCATCGGACTGAAAGAAAATGTGATTGTGGGTCATCTTATTCCTGCCGGAACCGGCCTCAGAGACTATGACGATCTGGTGGTAGGCTCCATGGAAGAATACGAATCGCTGCTTGCTTCAAAAGAAGAACCTGTAGAAAATTACTGATATGGACGAAAAAAAGAAAGCTGAAAATTCACTCAACATCGAGCTTAGCGCCGAAGTTGCCGAAGGTCAGTATGCCAATTTGGCAATCATCACCCATTCCTTTTCGGAGTTTATTCTCGACTTCGTCAACATCATGCCTGGTGTTCCAAAAGCACGCGTTAAATCGAGGGTTGTGATGACTCCTCAACATGCAAAACGCCTGATGCGGGCATTGCGTGAAAACATTTCGAAATTTGAAGCCAATTTTGGCGAAATTCCGGAACAGGAGTCTCAAAATCCGCCATTCAACATGTTTTCACCAGCCGGCGAAGCCTAAATAAATACATTTTCGGCGATGAGGTTCGCCATAAACCGCCCATAGGGCTAATGACCTCTGTAGTGACGTTTTTCGTCCTGCAGAGGTTTTTTTAATCCCATACAATATGCTTCAATCAATATCTGAAATCATTATCGCCGGTCTGCTATCAGCATGGATTTGCAGACTGGCTGGTATTCCCGACCTGATTGGATTTCTGATCACCGGTATTCTTTTCGGTCCCGGCATTCTTGGCCTTATCGATCCTGTTCTGCTGTCCCTGTCAGGCGAGTTACGTCTTGCAGCACTCCTTGTCATCCTGCTTAGGGCCGGCCTTGCCTTACATAAAAACACCCTGAAACGCTCCGGAAAAGCCATCCTGCTTCTCACATTCATTCCTCCTTTGGCCGAAACGGCCACCATTACATGGATTGCCAGTTCACTCACGTCGCTGAGTATTTATGAGAGTTTGCTTTTAGGGCTCATTCTTAGTGCCGTTTCACCTGCCGCCATTGTTCCGGCAATGCTTCGCTTTCGAGAACAGGGACTGGGCAGTGCCAAGGGAATTCCTGAACTCGTTCTGTCGATCAGCAGCCTGAACAATGTTTTTGTGCTGATGCTTTTCACACTTATTATCGGATTTGGAACCGACCCAAACCGATTCGACGCTGTAAGTCTGGCTCAGATTCCGTTTGCGGTACTAAGTGGCTTCCTCATCGGCTTCATTTCGGCGCGATCACTTATCCTTGTTTTCGATCGTTTCAATACCCGGGCTACACGAAAGGTTTTGCTAATACTGGCTCTTTCAGTCCTCTTTGTTCGTGCAGAATCCGATTTCGGGCATATTGTGCCCTTCTCAGCCCTTATCGCCACTGTGAGCATGGGCATTGTTTTCCTAAACATTCGCGAAAAATATGCATCCGAACTATCGCAAAAACTGCTGAAAATATGGATCCCTGCAGAGATGATACTTTTCACTTTGGTTGGAGCCGATGTTGACCCAGTCATTGCCTTAGAATCAGGCTTGTCGGGAGTTGCTATTATTTTTGGAGGCCTGTTCGTTCGAAGTGCGATCAACCTACTGCTAATGTACGGGAAAAGTCTGTCGAATAAAGAAAAATGGTTTATCACAATTGCCGGAACCCCCAAAGCTACTGTACAAGCCGCCGTGGGTGCCATGCCGCTGATGTGGCTTACTGCAAACGGTCAAAACACACATCCAGGCGAACAGATTCTGGCCATCTCGGTACTTAGCATTGTGCTGACCGCCCCGGCAGGAGCCATCGCTATTGAATGGCTCGGGAAACGCTGGCTAAAAACAGAATAAAAAAAAGCACCTGCGATTTGCAGATGCTGTTCCGAGGTCTCTTCCGGATTCGAACCGGAGTAAACGGTTTTGCAGACCGGCGCCTAGCCACTCGGCCAAGAGACCGTTTTTGGGATTGCAAAGATATAAAATTATTTGAAATGACATGGGTCAAAATGCTTGAACTATGACGAAATTAATAGCTGCATGTTTCAGAGAAATTCACATGCACATCAATGATTCAAAGCGCATTTTATTCCGGCGCCTGTCCGGTCGTCATAAGAGTCATGATTTCAATGGCTGAAACCACCGAATTTATTTGATCAACTTTCATCACCAATCGCTCGTGTTGTTCCTTCATCAAACAACGCCTTGGGTTCATTACTGTGAAATTGATGATTTTCTGAAAGGTGGCGGAGCTGAAAAACGGAGACTCTCGGCGTTGAGTAAAATAAAGGGTTAAAAGACCACTCTTCAGAATTAGTTTCTCAATTGCCATGCTTTTCGCGAGCCATTTCAACCGGACAGCACCGGCAAGCTCCGACACAGGGCGGGGAATAGATCCAAAACGATCGTTCAGCCGAAACAAGAACTCCTCA
>CAZLHV010000078.1:0-13206 GCA_964559205.1 uncultured Bacteroidaceae bacterium | reverse complement strand
GGTCTGACACCACCACCTGCGGAACTTCCAGTGTTACTTTAAATGCTCAGGCATTGGCGACGGGAAGCACAACCAGCTATTCGGTCACCTCAATTCCTTTTGCCCCTCCTTATCCGGTCACTTCAGGAACATTGTTTTCACTGGGTGTCGACGACATCTGGTCCAGCTCCCCGATTACCTTGCCGTTTAATTTTTGCTTCTTTGGCAATACATACAATCAGGTTTGGGTTGGGTCTAATGGTGTGATTACTTTTACCAATCCTGGTACTACTAGTTGCCCTTGGTCCTTCACAAATCCAGTTCCCAATAGTGCTCTAATCAGGAACTCTGTATTCGGAGTTTATCATGATATTGATCCAAGCGTTTGCGGAACAATTCGTTATGCTGTCTTAGGTTCATATCCGTGCCGTACATTTGTTTTTAGTTTCGATCAGGTATGTCATTTTTCGTGTACCAGCATCACAAGCACTTCCCAAATGGTATTATACGAAGGGACCAATGTGATCGAAGTGTATGTTTATAACAAACCGCTTTGCTCCTCTTGGAATTATGGAAACGCTCTTATTGGCATTCAGAATTCTACGGGAACCGTGGGTTATACCCCGCCCGGACGAAACACAGGTGCATGGACAGCAACAAATGAAGCTTGGCGCTTCACGCCTGCTGGCCCTCCCAATTTCACAATTTCTTGGTTTGCAAACGGCGCGTTGCTTGGTTATGGAAATTCTGTTTCTGTCGCTCCAACCACCACCACCGATTATATTGCCATTGTGACATACGACAACTGTGATATGACTCAGTATATCGATCGCGATACGGTCACGATCAATGTCGGTGTATCCGATATCATTGTTTCTGCCACAGATTCAGTTATCTGCGATGGCGACCCAACCACGCTTTCAGCAACTGGTGCAACTGATTATGAGTGGAACTCGGGGCAACTTACCTCCGACATCACAGTAACGCCCTCTGCAACGACAACTTATCTGGTTACCGGAACTGATGCTACTGGTTGTCAGGACGTTGATACACTACAGATTATTGTCAATCCCTTGCCCAATGTCACTGCTTCCTCTGCACCGGTAGGAATCTGCGAGGGTGATTCAGCCGTGATTTCTGCAGCCGGAGCAAATGCGTATTCCTGGAATAATCCGGCTTCGGCGCAGCCTTCTCTGTCGGTTTTTCCAACCACTACAACTACATATAATGTCACCGGTACCGATCTGAATGGCTGTTCTTCTACCGCACAGACGTCGGTAACTGTTTATCCTACGCCAACAGTTGCTATCAATGCTGTTCCTGCTTCCGGATGTGAAGATCTTCATGTCAGTTTCTCTGCCTCTGTCATCCCTGCTGCGGCTTTTTACAACTGGACATTTGGCGATGGGACAAGTTCAGTTGACCCAAATCCATCAAAAGTATTTGCAGACCCGGGCACCTATGATATCGGTCTTTCTGTTACCAGCATTGATGGTTGTGAAAACGCACTGATGGAAAGTGGATTCGTGGAAGTTTTTCCTCTGCCTGTTTCAAATTTCATTGCTGACAACTATACTGTGACCATGGACGACCCACTTGTGAGTTTTACCGACATGAGCACATTGGCTTCATCATATCTTTGGAATTTTGGTGATTATGGCAGCCCGACAAATTATGATATAACCGCAAATCCAGGACACACATACTCTGGCCCAGGCGATTATATTGTTTGGCAAACTGTATACACTGATCATGGTTGCAGCGACTCAAGTTTTGCTGTTGTTCATGTCGAGCTTAATATCGCTTTCTATGTCCCCAATTCGTTTTCTCCTTACAATCAGGATGGAATTAATGATGTCTTTAAACCCTATGGCATCGGAATTGGACTTGGAGTGAACACCTATTCAATGAGAATTTTTGATCGCTGGGGACATCAACTGTTTGAATCCAAGGAACTTGATCTTGGCTGGGATGGCCAATACAACGGCGAATTTGTTTCTGAGGGTGTTTACAACTATATGATTGAAGTTCAATTTGGAGATGGATTATGGCATGTGTATAATGGAAAAATAATCATTTTCCACTAGCATATACCTATTATTATATGTGTTATGAACAGGCTGAGGTTTCAGCCTGTTTTTTTATGGCACGTGGTTTGAAAATCAAAACCGAACACACTCATTTAACTATAGGAGGAAATTGCCATGAAAAACTTTACTTTTGTATTTGTATTATTCTTTTCCTTGCTGCTTAACAAATCAGCATTCTCGAGCAATCTGAATATCAGCATTAACGAAAATGCAAGCTTCTGGGTGACCTTGAACGGATTGCAGTATAACAGCAATATGGGAGTAGTTCACATTTCCGACATTGCTCCGGGAAATCATTTTCTGGAAGCTTTTAAATCCTCTCTTGATCTTGGAGGAGGGTTGATCACAACCCGGATTTTTAGTGGATATGTTGGCGTAATGCCTGGGAAAAACATTCATGCGACCATCGACCGTTTTGGAGCATTCAAAGTTACTTCGGTAGAAAATATGTATGGTCAGACATTCAGTGACTTGGGAACACCCTTTTATGGATCATTCTGCTCTAATTCCTATCCTGCTACTGGAGATAATTTTGGTTATTCCAACGGAAATTACTGCAATAATTTTCCCGTGTCAAACAACGGATATGAGTATAGCACCAACCCTTTTGGCTACTCCGGCCACCCATCGGGCTATGCTCATACAGGAATGCATCCGCAAACTTTTTCGATGCTCACAGCAAGCATGCGCAATGAATCATTCGACGATAATCGCGTAAAAATGGCATCACATGCAATTGCCATGAACGGGGTCTCCTGCTTTCAGCTTAAGGAATTGATGATGCTGCTCACTTTTGATTCAAATCGCTTGCGTCTGGCTAAAATGGCCTATCCAATGGTGGTTGACAAGGGAAATATTTTCATCATCAATGATGCATTCACTTTTTCATCATCTGCCGATGAATTTTATAGATCAATTGGGTGGTAATGCTTTCGCCATTGATGTAAAACAAAAAGCCGGAGAAATCCGGCTTTTTGTTGTGGCATCGGTTGGAGTTGAACCAACGACACACGGATTTTCAGTCCGCTGCTCTACCAACTGAGCTACGACGCCTTTTGGGAGTGCAAATGTAGAATGTTTTTTTTATCTGACAAAATTTTTTTCAATTACCTTTGTTTTCCAATGAAGAACATTGTCTTTGATATCGGCAACTCTTTTTGTAAGGTTGGCGTATTTGATGGTGATCAGATGATTGAAACGGCTTCAGAGCTTTTCTCAGCTGATTGGATCTATACTTGGATGCAGAATCATCCAGACGCAACCGGCATTTGGTCGTCAGTCGCTAAAATTGATGAGAAAACCGATGCAAGATTCAAAGCTCATGGCTATAGAAATGTCATGGATTTGGACAATTACCCCGTTTCTTCATTATACAAAACGCCCGAGACTCTTGGAAGTGATCGTTGGGCTGCTGTATGCGGAGGGGCGATGCTTGCCTCCTGCAACGAGCCCTTTTTGGTTGTTCAAATGGGAACCGCTTTAACATTCGATCTTGTTGACGGGAATCGTCAATACCTTGGCGGAGCTATCAGTCCGGGGCTTGAAATGCGATTTCATGCATTGCACAATTTTACGGCCCGCTTGCCGTTACTTGTTCCGGAGAATAATCCTTCTTTAATTGGAAGCTCAACAAAAGAATCTATTACCAGTGGTGTGATGTATGGTGCATTAGCTGAAATAAATTATCGTATCGATGAGTTTTGCAAAACAAACCATAGGGGATTGGTTTTTATTGGTGGGGGAGACTCCCGGTATTTTGATTTGTCGGGGAAAAATAACATCTTTGCAGTCCCAAATATTGTACTCATTGGGCTGAATCATCTGCTGAACCTGAATTCATGAAGTATTTTTTGCTATCTTTTGTTCTGATGATGACCGTTTCTGCAGTTACGGCCCAGTCTTATTCCAATTCGCCTTACTCCAGATTTGGTTTGGGTGATTTGCAATACAATTCAGAACCTGTTTCTTTTGCCATGGGTGGATTGTCGGTGGCTTTCTCAAACCGGTTTTCTATCAATCCGGCTAACCCGGCTTCCTTAGCTAAGCTTTCGAATGATTCGCTTTATCCTATGCTTTTCAATGGGGGATTCAAAGCGAGGTGGTCACATCAGTTCAACAACACTTCCAATGCATACCCATTCACTGCGTCATTGAACAGTTTTGCCATTGGACTTCGCATGGCAGATCATTGGGGAATGGCTTTTGGCCTGCAACCTTACAGCACGGTGGGCTATTTCATGCAGTCAGAACAGGCCGTCGATTCTGTTTACTCTTACACTGCTAAGTATGAAGGGTCTGGCGGTTTGAATCGTTTCTGGCTGGGCAATGGCATCACATTATTTAATAAACTGAACCTCGGTTTTAATGTTTCATATGTGTTTGGCTCTTTAAATCAAACGCGTCGCATTGTTTTCGATTCTACTTCATTTTATCATACCAAGACCGTGTCTTCAAGATATATAGGAGACTTAACTGCAGATGCAGGATTTCAGTACGAATTGATGATTCGCCGCGATTCAAGTCTGAAAGCTCGCCATTTGAGGCTCATTATTGGGGCATCTGCCGGTATTCCGTCTTCTTTGAACGCATCAGAGAGTATGATGGCTTTTCGATATAGTGTAATTAGCGGTACCGAAATCATCATTGATACCACGGGTACCACCAGTGGAATCAAAGGATCCATTGAACTGCCAACTCAATGGTCGGCTGGGTTTATGTTTCGAAAAGATAACATATGGACCGCCGGTGCCGAGTTCACAATGCAAGACTGGTCTTCATTTTCTGCTTTTGGTCAAAGCGACTCGCTTGAACGCAGTTTTGCTTTCAGAGCTGGTTTTTCGTGGACCCCTTCCACTGAATCAAATGCATCATATTTGTCTAGAATGAGTTACTATGCCGGATTCAACCATGAGAAAACATACCTGTCTCTAAGAGGACAGGAGTTGACCAAAACTGGCATAAGTTTTGGCTGCACCTTTCCCACCAATTCAGCTTTAAGTCGTCAGCAGGTGGCTGTCATCTCTACAGGGGTAGAAATCGGAAAAATGGGAACCACTACTGAGAATTTGATTCGCGAAAACTACATCAGGCTTGTTTTGGGAATCTCTTTCAGAGAGAAATGGTTCGAAAAACGTAGGTATAACTAGAAATATATAGGTCATGAAAACAATTGTTCAGCTTTGCTTTTTCTCGCTCTTTTTTTTAACAGTATCGGTTCATGCTTTTGGTCAAAACAATATCGTTTTTCCGGAACCATGTTCGATTAAAGGCGCAAAATATGGTTTAGATAGCACGCTTGGTGTGAAAAACCTATCACTTTACCGCGAAAACTTTAAACAGTGGAAAAATGCTGGTTATAAGGGTGATGCAATCAATTACACCATTGAGCCATGGCGCTTCACGTTCATTAATGCGCCTTTGGCCAGTCAGAATACCTATTTCGACGGGCTGAAAATTTACGAATACCTGATGGATCAAACCAGCGACAGTGTGCTGAAAAATAAATATGTGGACACGCTTATGCTGATTTATGATCAAAACATCGGGGCTTTTGGTTGTTCTAAGCCATATGGCGAAGGTTATGTGCTGGGTCGTAAGGGAGTTGACCTGTTCAGATACAGACCAGATGAATCTGAGTTAATGTATTACACGCTCGAAAAATCGCTCACTTTGCAGGGATCCAATTCTGAAGCAGGCGTGCTTTCGGTTTTCTTCAAAGTCACCGAAGACATGGTTCTTGACGGAAAAATCGATACCGCTTTGATTTACGAAAATTATGACAAAGTGATGGCTGTTGTCGATGCTCAAATGGCTGCACTGAAAAAGGAAATGGTTGAGAAACCAGCCGATTCAGCCAAGATCAGAAAAAAAATGGAAGCTTATGCCACATCTGAAACCAGCATTAATTCTGTATTCGAAAAATGGGCTACCTGTGACATGATTTTGAAGATTTATGCCGAGAAATTTGAAGCCAATAAAACGAATGGCCCTTGGTTGACTAAACTTACCAGCCTGATGGAAAGAAAGGGTTGCGATGATGCTCAACTTTATTTCGATGCTGCAGAGGCTCTATATAATGTATCTAAGGATCCAGTCAGTGCACTCACCCTTGGAAAATCTTATCTGAAAGCTAAAAAGTTTGCCGATGCGGCACGAATTCTCAATGAAGCTGTGGGTGGTCTGGAAGATCCATTGCAAAAATCCGATGCTTACCTAAACCTGGCCGATGCATACCGCAACCTGAATCAATATGCTAATGCACGTACTGCAGCCATCACCGCTTCTCAACTTAATCCTTCCGATGGGATGCCATTTATTTTAATTGGTGATCTTTACATGATTACCGCCTCAAGTTGTGGCGACAATCCTGTTACTCAGCGAGCTGGTTATTGGGCTGCAGCAGACAAATACGCAAAAGCAAAATCGCTGTTCACCGAAGAAAGCAAAATTGCCGTTGCCAATGCAAAATACAATGCAGCTTATGGCGGTTTCCCAAAAACTGAAGATCTTTTCTTCTACAATATCAGCAAGGGCTCTTCATATACCATTTCCTGCTGGTATACCGAAAGCACTATTGTTCGTAGCATCGACTAAATGATGCGGTGATCCGATTACTAAAAAATATATTCATGGGCATTGTGACTGGCTTGTCAGTCACAATGTTTTTTTCTTGTGGCAACGAGGTGAGTGAAATTGATCAGGTGCCAATTAGAGACACTTTGCCGGTTGAACAGGCAAGAGACATAACGATGTATTACAGCGACAGCGGAATGATCAAAGCCCGTCTATCTGCTCCCCTCATGAAGAGATATGATATGGCCGAGAACAAGGGCCTGCTCAAGCTCCCCGAAGGCCTTGAGGTCATTTTTTTTGACTCCGCCGGGAATAAAGAAACCGTTTTGACAGCTTTGTACGGAGAAAGAATGGATGCCCTGCAAAAAATTGAAGTAAGGCATGACGTGCTCGTAATAACAGCCGACTCCAAGCGCCTTATTTCAGATCATCTCGTGTGGGATGAGCGTGCACACCGCATTTACTCTAATGAATTTGTGAAAATAACCACCCCTGACAAAGTGATTTGGGGCGATGGTTTTGAATCGGATGAACGATTTGATCAGTATAAAATTCTCAGACCCAAAGGCGAGTTTGAAGTGAGAAAGGATAAAAATACCGAATAAACGGACAGATTACCTAAAATTATTACCTTTGCACTCGCTTTTTTACACAAAATTGAACCGTAATGGCAACCATTGGAAAAATTCGTAAACGTTCAGGATTGCTTTTAGCTATCGTTGGTGGTGCTCTTTTGCTTTTTGTACTCAATGACCTTTTTTCACCTTCAGGTGGCCCGTCACGCCGCGATAATGGCCCGGTGGCGGTGGTATTTGGTGAAGAGGTAACTGCGCAGGATTTCTTCGCAAAAGTTGAGGAACGCAAGGAAATGTACATGATGCAGTATGGCTCTGAGCTCCAGTTTTCAGCATCTGACAATTTCCAGATCAACAACGAAGTGTTTGATCAGCTGGTGAAGAACCTCATTCTTCAGGAAGAGTATGACAAACTCGGTCTTGCAGTTAGTGATGCCGAACTGGCCGAACTGTTGACTGGTCGTTTTGTTCACCCACTTATTCGTCAGTTGTTTACTAATCCTGAAACCGGTGTGTTCGATGCCAATCAGGTTGCTGCATTCATCGAAAGCCTTGATGAACGTTCCGAAGAGGAACGCCGTCAATGGAATATGTATGAAAAGATGATTCTCGAAGAGCGCATTTATACAAAATATGTGACACTGGTCAACAAAGGATACTATATCCCCAAAGCCTTTATCGATCGCGATAATATCGAGAAGAATAAAAAATTCAAAACGGTTTATACCGGATTGCAATACAGCTCAATAGCTGATTCAACACTTACGGTTACTGACGAAGAAATCAAAGCTTATTATGAGAAACACAAACATGAGTTTGTGTATGATGAGCCTATTGCCAGTGCAGAATTTGTTATCTTCGACCTCAAACCCTCTGCAACCGATTTGGCCGAAGCAAAGGTTGCCACAGATACAGCGTATGCGAAATTTCTCCGCACGCTTGATGCTGATCTGCCCGTGTTTATCAATGCCAATTCTGATGTAGATTATATATGGGACAGCTCATATTTGCGCCGGGAAGTTTTACCAGTAAAAGCCGATACACTGTTCAATGCTAAGCCCGGAACATTTGTTGAGCCATATATCGATAATTTTGTTTTCTACATGCATAAATTGCTTGACCGCAAGTTGTTGCCCGATTCACTGAATGCCGCGCATATCTTAATTCCATGGAAAGGTGCTTTCAGAGCTGATTCGGCTGTAGTTCGCACCAAAGAGGAAGCTAAGGCCTTTGCCGACAGTTTACTTGCCGTTGTGCGCAGTAAAGACAGTGCTTCGTTTTCAAATCTGGCCATGCAGTTTAGCAGTGATCCTTCTGCAAAACAAAATGCCGGTTTCATGGGATGGTTTCCCGAGGGAGCCATGGTCTCTGCCTTCAACAAGGCTTGTCTTGACAATCCTGTCGGTGCCAATGTTGTGGTTGAAACGGAGTATGGTTATCATATTATCCGGGTCGTTGACAAGACAAAACCTGTGAGCAAAGTTAAAATTGCCACAATTCAACGAACAGTTGAACCTAGTGACGCCACTTCCGATTCTATTTTCAATCTGGCCAATGAATTCGCTACATTGAGCACCGATTCTGTTGCTTTTGATAAAACCATTCTCGATAAAGGCTACACCAAGCGATTGGCAGAAAAGGTAACCATGAAGGACTTCACTTTGGCGGGCATCAGCGAAGGTCGTGAAATCGTTCGCTGGATTTTCTCTGAAGAAACTGAACCCGGAATGGTTTCTACAGTTTTCAGCCTGGATAATGAAGATAAGTATGTGGTGGTTTTGATGGACAATGTAAAGCAAAAAGGACAGGCAGAATTTGAAGATGTTAAAACCTTGCTGGAACCTTTGGCAAAACGCGAGAAAAAGTCGCAAATGCTGCTTGAGAAGATGAACAGTGCTCTTTCAGGCTCAAATTCAATAGAAGCAGTAGCTGCAAAACTTAAAACTGAGATTGACACTTTCGATGTCACTTTTTCAAGCTTCTCGCTTCCGGGATATGGACCTGAACCTGAGATTATCGGACGTATGACAGCAGGCCAGAAAGGGGTTCTTTCAAAACCTGTTGCCGGAGAAATGGCTGTGTATGTGTACACCGTTACAGAGATACTCGAAGCTCCGCCCATTGATCCGAAAATGGTCATGATGCAAAAGGCAGCCTTCTTTCAGTCAAAGGTGAACTATGAATTATTCAAAGCCCTTGAGAGAGTTGCAGAAATAGAGGACAACAGAATCCTATTCTATTGATCTGAACCGATTGATATTGAGGCGATCACCACACGGATGATCGCCTTTTTTTTGCATAATTCATTGAAACGGGCGATTCAATTCAAGCCCGGCATGGCGGTGATTTTAATGCTGTTTCACATTAAACTGACTTATAAACTCCCGATGCAGATTCTTAAGCTCGTTAAGTTGAACGGAGACCAAACGTGGCTTCTGCGCTGCCTCAAGACCAACGAGCTGAACTCCTGACGAAAGAACTTTTTTATCGGCTGCAACAAGATGACCAATCTGATCCCAATCCGGAAGCTCAGTTACCGGATAATGCAACTGTATCCATTCGCTGATGCGAAGAATAAATGTTTGGTGAAGTCCGCATAGCTTTGATGAAAGAAACAAGGCTTCGGTTATACCTAATGCAACAGCATGCCCATGAGAGAGTGGTGACGGTGATTGCGAAAAGTGAGATTCGAAAGCATGGCCGAAGGTGTGCCCGAAATTGAGAAAGAATCTTTTGTTCTTTTCGTATGGATCTGAGGCAACAATTTTGATTTTAACCCGAATGCTTTGAGAAAGGATAGACGTTTGAGGAGGTGAGAGCGTGTGATTGAGTTTGAGCACGTGGTTCATCAGGTCTTTGTCCGCAATCAGACCATGTTTTAGGATCTCGACGTAACCGGAAGAGATTTCACGTTCAGATAGTGAGCTTAGAAAAGGAGGATGGATTATGGTTGCTGCCGGAAGATGAAATGTGCCAATCTGGTTCTTCATTGAGCCTGCATTAAGAGCAGTTTTCCCTCCAATCGAAGCATCGGTCATCGCCATAAGTGATGTTGGAATGAAAATGGAGCGTAAGCCTCGCTTGATGACCGAGGAAAGAAAGCCCCCGAGATCGGTCAGCGAGCCTCCGCCAATGCAAATGACCACGGTGTCGCGTGTGATGTTAAGTTTTAACCAGCGATCGGTAATCGCGGCTGCTTGATTCAATTGCTTTGACGATTCTCCTGCATCGATAAGACAGGTATCGAGGATTTCGATTGGAATCGAGCTTAGGACACTCTGAAACAGGGATTCGTGAATTTTGTACACCGCAATGTCAGCCAATACAAGTACTGGCGTTCGAACATGACTTCCAATTCGCCATCGCCATATTCGAGACAAATCACCGATGATGTTTTCGGTGATGAAAACAGGTGATTGCTTGGAACCGATTCGAATGAGTTTTTCTTGATTCATGGCTTGACAAAGATATCTAAAAAATGCTATGGCTGCGGACCGATCGTGTATTGCTAAAATATATTTGACTAATTTTGAAAAAAAAAGAACATGCGTTTTGCAGTATTGATTATTCTTGCAGCACTCATTGCATCCTGCAATACATACAGGGTTGAGCCTGTAGATACAGCTTTCCGGCCTGAAAAGGAAGGGGTGTTTTATTATTTGCCAAAGACCCAGATTCAAATCGATGTGGTTGTCAGAGAAACACGCTTTCTGAAGGGCCCATTTGCTCAGTATTCGGCCAAGTTTACAGGAATCAGCAATGTGATCTCGGAAAACACAAAGGAATTTGCCATTCAACAGATCACTGCAACTACCTTGGCTTTGCCTGATACCAACAAGCTGTTTTATGTCATCACTGGCAAGCTGAAAAAGAAAGAGCCTTTTTTATTGAACCTTTCTGACAATGGTTGCATTGTTTCATTAAACACTCCGGTGATTCGCGAACCACTCGTCTCAGGGGTGAATCAGACTGAAGCTGATCACGAAAGCAATAACTATAGCAGCGAAGGATTTAGTTATTTTGCCACAGAAAATACCCGGGTAAAAACAGATACCATTCTCGAAAAAATTATTCTCGACACCATTACTATTGAGAAGCAAATTCTTCAGCACTCCATCATTGAAAAGACGATGGAAGATAAAGCCAAAGATGCAGCTGATTACATCAAGCTCATTTCCGAGAACCGGATGAACCTCATAGCAGGTTACCCCGAGGTTGATTTCAACCATGAAACATTTACACGCATGCTGGCGGAACTCGATGAAATGCTCAAGGAGTATCAGGCACTGTTTACAGGGAAAACGGTTTCTTATACTTATCATTACCGTTTTAATATTGATCCTGCAGCTGGTGATTGTGGCAAGCCCAGATTTTTATTCAGCTTTTTCAAGAAAGATGGCATTGGTTCGGAAGAGGACAGCTTATTTGTCGATAATATGTTTTATGTCCGTTATTCGACTGCAGGGCAAAGTGAAGGTATCGTATCGGCTTTGGAATCCCAAAGACGTAAACCCAATAAAGGACTTGCATACAATATTCCCGAAGAAACAATGGTCGTTGTTGAAAAGGGAAATGGTGAGAAAGTGTTTACCATCAGTTTGCCGGTTTGTCAAATGGGTTGTGTTTCCTATCTTCCTGCACACATCCGAAAAGTGATATTCAATCCTTCTACAGGATCTGTGCTTGAATTGGAACAATAGTTATTCTCCCTGGCTCTGAAAGAAATTCCGAATTGATGCAAGCCCCATTGAAAGCTCTTGCTGAGGGCGGGCAATGCTAAGCCTTATGTATCTTTCCGCCTTATCGCTGAAATGAATTCCAGGTACAACTGCAATTTTATTTTTCTGATAAAGCTGTTCGGCAAAAGTAAATCCGTTGTTTGCATGCTCAGGGAGCTCAGTCCAGATGAAATATCCGCCACCTGCATGCTTAATACTGAAACCCATTTTAGCCAGCGACTCACTGGCGAATCGATAATTCATGGTTAAAAGGCTTCGTGTCGATTCTATATATTCTATCCCCATTTGGTGAGTGCCAAGAAAATCGGCCAGCGCATGTTGGGCAACCGAATTGGCACACAAACCGGTATAGTCATGAAGTGTTCGCAATGCCGCCGTGTGGGCTTTGTCGTAAAGCAGCCATCCAATGCGCCAGCCTGTGATGGAGAACATTTTCGAAAAGCTGCCTGCGATGAAAAGATAGGGATTGAGCAAATGGTAAGGCACAAACGGTGCTTCGGAATAATACAATTCGCTGTAGGCCGCATCGAACAACAGAAAACACTGATGTTGCTGACACATTTGAACAAGCGTTTCTATGTCGGAACGGCTGAAAATAGCTCCAAGCGGATTTCCGGGCGATGCAAGAAAAACAAGCCTGACCCGATGGTGTTGTATCTGATCTTCAATGGCGGCCAAAGGCAAAGTGTTGTTGTGTTCGGCTGCCACCTCGGTGAATTCCATGCCGAACTGCAAAGGGAGCTGCCGATACGATTCATATGCCGGTGCAATGGCCAGCGTGCGAAAGTTCGATCCCAACTTGTTGCGGATGTAGAGAAAAGTCAGGCTGAGGGCTTCGGTTGCCCCCTGCAGAATGAGCATTTCTTCGGGGCTGAAGGAATAATTTGGCTTCAGATAGCTTTGAAGTTGTTCGATCAGTCCAAAATGCCCCGTGCCGGGAGGATATTGATGGGTGTCGCGTAAACTGGCTGCTGCAAGGGCTTCGACAAGCTGGCGCGGCGGATCAAAACCCGGGATGCCCTGTGCCAGATTAATGCCACCATGTTGTTTCACTTTGGTGCTGAAATAGCTGATGAGTGAGCCTTGAGGGTAGGTCATACGTTTACATTGTTACAAAGTTAGTGTTTCTAACTTGAATGGATGATACGATTTGTCTGAGCATGAAAAGTTGTTAAGGTATTTTAAATACATTGTAATTTTTTAAATGTTTTTTTATAGTTTTGTAGACCATGAAAGCTGCTATTACTTTAG
>CAZLHV010000077.1:0-13263 GCA_964559205.1 uncultured Bacteroidaceae bacterium | reverse complement strand
GAGTGCAAAATTACGCAAATATTCTTCCTGTAAAACATTTTGTGAAAAAAAAATTCACTTTTTAGTAATCTGCTATTATTAAATAATTTAACAAGTCATTTTTACCCCCACTAAAATACACTCCGCTTCTATACCTTATATTATAGTGCATCTGAAGAATGATACGACGAACGAACCAAGGGGCCACTCTCAACATGACCAAACCCAAGTCCCAAAGCCATTTCACGAATAATTTCAAACTCCACGGGGGTGTAATATTTTGCCACTGCTAAGTGTTCAACCGATGGTTGCAAATATTGACCAACTGTGATAATATCGCATCCTGTACCCCGAATATCCTGCAATGTTTCTGAAATTTCATCCATCGTCTCTCCCAATCCCACCATAATCCCACTTTTGGTTCTCGCTCCTGAAGCCACTGCAATCGAAAGCACTTCTAAACTCCTCTCATATCGCGCTCCGGAACGAATCAGTGGCGTTAACCGTCTCACAGTTTCGATATTGTGACTGAAAATATCGGGTGCAGCCCCTAATACAAGCATGATAAGCTCCCTTCTCGCATGAAAATCGGGCACAAGAACTTCGATAGTGATGCCGGGATTGTGCTTCCACACCGACTCGATACATGCTGCCCAGTGTGCAGCTCCTTCGTCGGCCAGATCGTCACGCGTAACCGATGTGATCACGCAATGTTTCAGATTAAAGTGACGCACCGTTGCAGCAAGATTCTCGACTTCGTTCTCGTCGGGTAACAACGGCGCTGCATGATCGACGGCACAAAACCGGCAGTTTCTTGTACAACTACTGCCAAGAATCATAAATGTGGCAGCACCAGCAGCCCAGCATTCGCCAATGTTTGGACATTTTCCGCTTTCGCAGATGGTGTTCAGACAACCTGCCGATAAGGCTGATTTCATTTTTGCATATACATCCGACGATGGAATCCGGCTTTTAAGCCATTTAGGCTTGGGTGTGCGCGCTGGGCGCTGCATATCATTGCTCATGTCAATCGGGTCAAGGGTTGTAGCGTTTGCCAAAATTGGCAGAAATGTAAAAAGTGATGAAATAATTTTTGTTATTGTTATACGCCATGATCGGAATATCGGATAAAAACACATCTGCAGAAATACCAGTTTCGATATATCTTACCAATTTTTTCTCAGGTCCGTACTCGAACGAAAACCCACCACGGAAATTGAATCCAGGGAAAAACCTGCTTTCGCCCAAACCCTGTAAAATCGGACCCCGTCCATAAATATTGGTCAGATTATGCATTTCGGGATTGTAACGCTCAAGTGAAAGATAATAATTGTATGTGGATGTCGATTGATCGATGATGTAGAGATAAGCAGGTTTGGCCATTGCCAAAGTAGGTCCAAGAATATAAAAACGCCTGACATCTACCCCGCCCCAATAAGGTTTCTCATTTAGCACCTTCATGCTTCCAAATCCCACACGCATCATGAAAACATAATACTCTTTTCCATACACAAACTTACGTGCATCGTCAAACATATACACATTACCCATTTTAATTTCTTTTGGGTGCTTCATGTTCAACAAACCTATATCAAAAAAGCGCTGTCGGTTATAAGTGTTGTTTTGTCCCCACCGCATACCAAATCCAAGCCCTTCGCTGTGGGCCATGGCATTGATAGAAAACTCGCGTTTTAAAATAAAACCACGCTCATTACCAGTTACGCCAACTTCCTGTGCCGACGTGTACAATACCGGTAAAAAGCAAAGCAAAAGCCATATCGGCTTAATCTGAAACCTCATGACGCAGCCCTTTCACTGCCACAAGTGTTAATCAGGCTCCGTGATTCTCGGCCGGAGCAGCTTTCTGTGCACTGCCATTATGATATGCAGGGCAAGTTTCGTGCGAACGGCAGCTTGAGAAAAGAGCTATCATCAAAGCAACAACAAAGAAAATTCCAATCGCCTTTTTCATAATCATTCGGTTTAGAAATTCAAAATTAGTCAATTCATCAGACCTGGCCAACTTTTTTGCGTATTTTTACACACAAAATTATTAACAAAACGACAAATCATCATTCAATATTGCATGGAACCGATACAACCCCGGATCGAGGAATCGTGGAAGGAAATGCTGAATCATGAATTCATGAAGCCATATTTCATTGCCCTGAAGTCATTTTTGGTTGAAGAGAAAAAAAAGTTCAACGTGTTTCCTGCCGGAGGATCAATCTTCAGAGCTTTCGATTCTGTACCCTTCCATAAAACAAAAGCACTCATTCTTGGTCAGGATCCCTATCATGGCTCCGGGCAGGCAAACGGGCTGTGTTTTTCGGTTAACCCCGGAATACCCCTGCCACCTTCACTACAAAACATCTACAAGGAGATTCAAACCGACATCGGACACAAACCAAATTCAATGGGCGATCTGAGCTCCTGGGCATCACAGGGGGTCTTACTGCTCAACACGGTGCTGACAGTTCGCGAGAATCAACCCGAGTCGCACAAGGGAAAAGGATGGGAAACTTTTACCGATCAGGTGATTCGTTTGCTGTCGACCCACCGTCAGCACATGGTTTTTATTTTATGGGGAAACAATGCAAAAGCGAAAATTCCGTTCATTGACCAAAACAAACATCTCATACTCACCGCTGCACACCCTTCTCCTTTGTCTGCATCACGTGGGTTTTTCGGTTGCCGCCATTTTTCGAAAACCAACGAGTACCTGAGTCAACACCAAATCGAACCAATCGACTGGACCATTTGAAAACCGGATGCCTGATATGGACTTTGCTGCTAACTGCCTTTCTGGCTCATGGCCAGAAAACAGTTTCTGTGGTTATTCATGGTGACAAATCAAGTAATAGCCTCGTAGACTCATCGGTTCAAATCAGTGAATTTGCCGATTCAATCGATCTAAGGAATCACCTTGAAGCCATGCAAAAGAAAGATTTTTCCGACGGATACCTTTATGCTTCGTATGCGTGGCTCAGGCCTTGGTCCGATACGCTGCCAAGTGTTGCATATCTCAGAGGACGAAGGGTCTATCTTAGCCATTTTACAGCCGGAAATGCCGACGAGCTTATGTTGCGCAATGTGGGTATCACCGAACGGAAACGACATCGCATGGTTGTTCCTGATCCTGCTCAGATTGCCGAATGGAAGTATGAAATAATCACTTACTACGAAAACAACGGGTATCCTTTCGCTTCGGTTGCTCTCGACATCGATTCACTGAAAAATGACCGCATGAGTGCTGCATGGAGAGTTGAAAAAGGGCCCCTGATTGTTTTCGACAGCATTGTGCACAAGGGTCGTTACCAACCTTCGGATTTGTTTGCATCGACATGGCTTGGTATTGAATCCGGAAAACCATACAACGAAAGTCGGCTGCGGCTCGCACGAAGCCGCATCGCCCTGAGCGAGCTGGTTGAGGAAGAAAAGCCTTTTCAGGTGCAGTTCTCCGATGGGAAATCGAAACTGTTTCTGTTTCTTAAAAAAAAGAAGTCGAATCGCTTCGACGGCATTCTTGGCTTTGCCCCTGATCAGAATTCGCCCGGGAAACTCCTGTTTAACGGAGATGTCAATTTGCGCTTGGTAAACACATTTAATCACGGCGACCTGCTTTCATTGAAATGGAAAAGCAGCGCCAACAGCTCGCAGGAAATCTCAGTAAAAGCTTCGGTGCCATACCTTTTTGGCCTTCCGGTCGGTGTGGAAGGGTTGCTCGACATTTATCGCCGTGATACGCTATATGTAAAAACGCGACAGCGATACGGTATAGCCCTCTTCTCGGGAGTGTCGGTGAAAACAAGTTTTTTTGCCGAAAACACCGACAATAGAGTGATCGACCAAACGATTTATGAAAACGCAGTCACGCTGCCGGTGTGGGCCGACAGCCGAAGCACGGCCGGAGGCATCAGCCTCGAATTGCCATTGGTCGACCACCTCGTTCTGCCCCTGAAAGGCATCTGGGTTGAAGCCGAAGCAGTTGCAGGAAGAAAAACACTGCTGAAAAACTCAGCTGCTCCCGACAGCCTGTATGCAGGACTGGATTTAAACTCAGCCATTTTCAAAAGCACCTCTTCGGTTTCATTGTTTATCCCAGTAAAGGGAGCCTTGCGCATCATGAGCGCAGCCAGAGCGGGTTGGCTCGAAACAGATTTGATATTCGATAACGACTTGTATCTGCTGGGGGGCCTTTCGACCCTGCGCGGGTTTGATGAAAAAAGTCTGGCCGTTTCGCGTTACCTGATCACGACCATCGAAAGCAGGCTCTTTCTTGAACGTTTCAGCTATCTCGCTTTGTTTACTGAATATGCTGCGGTGAAACAATCAAGAAACGGACAATGGAGCAACGCTTATTACCTTAGCACAGGGGTTGGATTGAGCTTCAGCACCAACGCCGGCGTATTCAGCCTATATTACGCTCTGGGTAAATCGAATCCCGGTTCGTTTTCTTTCAGAAACGGCAAGGTCCACTTTGGATTTGTAACAAGATTCTGAGGTTCTTCAGAATAAATTATGTCAAATTTGATTTACCTTTGTCCGCATGAAAAGAGTCGCAATTATTGGAGCCGGACCGGCAGGCATGACTGCAGCCTATCAACTGTCGAAGGAAATTGGGAAAACCATTTCGGCAGTCGATGTGTTTGAGGCCTCGGATAGGGTAGGTGGAATGTCAGCATCGCTTTCACTGTGGAATCAGACTGTTGATCTCGGGCCTCACCGTTTTTTCACCTACGACAAGAAGGTAAACAGCTTATGGCTTGAGGTTGCCGGGACCCATTATGCCCCGGTGAGCCGACTGACAAGGATCTATTACCGAAATAAATTTTATCACTACCCATTAAAGGCATTTAATGCCTTGTTTACACTGGGTCTGTTCCCTTCCTTGTCAGCCTTTTTTAGTTATCTGAAGCAGAAAATCCGTCCTGAAAAAGACATCAGCACGTTTGAAGGCTGGGTGACACGAAGGTTTGGGAAACGACTCTATGAAACATTTTTTAAAACCTACAGCGAAAAGCTTTGGGGCATCCCTTGCACGGAACTCGATGCCGATTTTGCTTCACAGAGAATTAAAAAACTTTCGTTGGGTGCTGCGATATGGAATTCGTTGTTTCCCGGAAAAAGTCAGCGTCACAAAACACTTGCCGATGAATTTCTATATCCCCTTGGTGGCACAGGATATATTTACGAAGAAATGGCTCGCAGAGCAAAAGCTGCAGGGGTGAAAATTTATTACGGACACCGAATCAAATCGGTGCATGTCAAAGACAAAAGAGTGATTGGGCTAAGCGATGCCAATGGTGAAATGAGGCATTACGATGCTGTGGTTTCGTCAATGCCGGTCACCGATTTGATCTCAAATATGGACGGGGTGCCTGAGGTCATACGTCAGGCGAGTTCAGGATTGAGATTCAGGAATACCATTCTGGTGTACTTAAACATTCAACACAGCCAGCTGTTTCCCGATCAGTGGATGTATGTGCATAGCAAAGAATTGCAAACCGGGCGCATCACCAACTTCAGAAACTGGGTACCTGAGCTGTATGGCAGTGAATCATCGAGCATTCTGGCAATGGAATACTGGTGCTTTGATGAAGATGAGCTTTGGAACATGGCCGACGATAAACTGATTGAACTGGCCACCCGGGAAGTGCAAAAGTCGGGACTGTCGCAAAACGCGGCTGTAACCGGTGGAAAAGTAATCAGGCTCCATCGTTCCTATCCGGTGTATTTTAGTGGATACCGGCAAAAGCTGGCTCCCGTCGAGGAGTTCCTTTCAGAAATCAGTCATTTATATCCCATTGGCCGTTACGGTGCCTACAAATACAACAATCAGGATCACAGTCTGCTGATGGGAATGCTGGCCGCCGAGAATATCGCCTTTGACAAGCGAAACTCCCTTTGGGAAGTGAATACAGATTATGACAGTTATCAGGAAGGCGAAAATCAAGGCTGCGATTCATAGCCCCGGTATTGATAAACAGAACATTCGCCTAAGTTGAAGGTTAGTTTGAAGGAGTCTTTCAGCTCTGTTTCCACAAGCCCGTGTGTATGATTGATATTTGAATTAAGCTTGCCCAGTAAAAACACATAATCAGGCTGAGCAATCTGTCTGCTTTCGTTTGTTTGCCATCTGAATCCTTCAAGCTCTGCAGATCGGTATTTTCCTAGACGGTAATCAAATAAGGCATTCTGATTCCATAACAGCGGGAAATAATCATTGGTTGCTTCGTAGTTTTCAAGAATCAGCATCGGCTTCTGTACCCCCAGATAATTTGAAAAATGCAATGCTAACCAATTATCGGAACAGTTCAGTGGCAGCACCACACTGTTTGGTTCAATGACTTCTGCAGCTTTTTCGCATGCAACAGCCGTTTCGTTCATCTGGATAATCACATTGGAGTAAAACATGTTCAATTTCATTGTTATCCCCAAAGATATAATTGCAAGGGGAATCAGAATAACTTTATGTATGTCGCGAGCAGCAATGAACACAATAAAAAGCATAAAGAAAATCAGCAATAGTCTGATGGAAATGAACCCAGCCTGCCCATCGCCATCGGGTGCAAAAAAAAATACAGCACCAGAACCAAACATGCCGCAATGAGCCATTCATATCCAGACCCTCGGTTCGAGCTGTTCTCATTCGTCCGTGCCAGAAACATGTTTTGGGCAAAACCTGCCAAAAATAGTATGCCGAGAATTAAGCCAACAGCTATGGTATATTTCGATTCTACTTCTGGATTGTAAACAATCAATGGCCGAAGTGTATACAGCCATTCCCACAAAGTGGCTGAATCAACAAACTGCTGAACACCAGTTCCAGCTCTTTTCAGTGAATACATGACAAACAGTACCAACGGGAATAACGCTGTCATAAGCAAAGTCAAAGTCTGCCGAATAAACACGCCAAAACCAACCTTAACACTAGCTCTATTGAACAATATTGTCCATGAAAAACGATGCAATGTGAGCAAGCCAAGCACAAAGAGCGCCAAGGCAAAAACCATGATGTGTGAAAAATAAAGGGCAAGAAGCAGCACAAATAAGCACAACATGTTTTTCCATTTCAGGGGTTGGTTACAACAGCGAATCCAAAAGCCCCATAGCAAAAACATTAGAACCAAGGCTATTGAAAAATTATAAAAGCCCAGCAAAAACAAAAAGTGATATGTAAAGGGGAAAATTAAAAACACTGAATAGGAATTGTTTCGATTGATGCCCGTGAGCAAATATCGGAAAGCCAGAGGCAACCCAATGATCATGAGAATCAGCAAAAGCTTCTCAGATAAATATGGAGGGAAAATTTCATTAAAACTAATCAGTAGAAAATGGCTTGACCAATTTGGAACCGCTTCGCTATTCAGAATAAACGCACCCGAAAGAAAGTCGCCTGAACCAAACAACAAGTGTTTCAGCAAGCGAGCATTGTACAAATGTGCAGGTCCATCCATGGTTGGAACAAACCTGGTGAGTAAAACTGGAATAAGATTTAAAACCAATGTAGCTACAAACAACGGCTTTTCATAGCGCAGAAATTGCGAGGTCCATTTTTTCATTTTTTGGCTCTTTCGGTGATCAAAACCATGCGACGATTAAAAATCGGGGCATGCATTTTTGTAATAACGCTTCCCTTTATGGAATTCGGAAGGACCACGTTTGCAAAAGCCTTTGGCCAAGCTTTTCTTCCAACTGAAATAAATGTCACTCCCATAGAAATCGAACCAGCCTGTCCACGATGAGAAATAGTCGGTGCCAACCGTGATATTCCATATTCTAACAGCCACACCAGCCCTGAGTCTGTTCCACTCATAAACGGAAAGCGGAATACTGAGTTCGAATCGCCTCTTTTCGTATCGCGGAGTGAAGCTGAGCTGGGTGGGTCTGATCACAGAGTTCTTAAACAGTGGAGTGGGCTGTACATACGAAATGTTGTAAAACCAGTATCCTGCCGGATGCCATTCATACTGCACCGACACAGCCGTCGGGAGGCCAATGGTGAATGATGTTGCGTCGGGTTCGGCTGCATGACCAAAACGGGCACTTAGCTCCGAAGTCAGCCCATCGATGCTTTGCGGGTCGAAACGATCGAAGCCTGGCCAGTAGGTTTGGGCATTATCGAAAGAGTAGACAAAAGCGTTGTCCTTGAACTTAACATATCCTAAGTCAAGTACACTGATTCCTATTTTGTATTTATAAGAACTCCATTTCTGTTCACAGGGCAGTTTGAAACGCATGAGACCATTCCCGTCGCGTTTGCGCTGGTAAACAAAACCGAGGTCGACTGCCCAGCCATTTCCGAGCGAGGAGCCATAAGCCGAAGTATATTCATTGCCACTGTATTCCATAGGCATTGAAGCTGCCATTTCGGCATCGAATTCTTCGACGGCAAGTGTTGAATCGTCATAAACGATGTAATTTGCATAGGGTGCCCTGAAATAAGCACCACCAAGGCCCTGTAGTTTCTTGAGGCTGATGCCAGCCGAATACTGATGATCGGAAAATTGAGAAAATACACGCGAATAGGATAATGCAAATTCGGCCCAGGTCAATGCCGATGAACGCATTTTTCTCAGCTCGAAAAATTCGTTTTGCTGCGGTTCGAAATCAATGCCCTCGTACATGAATTTCGAAGAGTGATATTCCACCCCACGAACACTGGCGGCTCCGCGCAGCGACATCTGAAATCCAAAGGCCTGTGGCCCCAGATTCAGCATAAACGATGGAAGCTCGACACGGGTGCTGGCATTGATTTTTAGGGGAATCTTTTTATCATAAACATCCTTGAGAATGGGCTGTTCATCGCCAAAGTCAGCTGCAGGAGACAATACCTCAAGGAAATAGATTTCTTCATGGGGGATATAGAAACTGTTGTTTTCAGCATAAGCATCGAGGGTCAGAAAGTTAATGTCAAGCCAATACTTAGAATCACACATCAGACCGGGGTTGATCAGATTGGAATTGATGCCTGCATAGTTGCTGTTCACCACACCCCACATCTCCTGCGCAGCGACGGGAGCCCCTCCGCTCAAAATGACAAGAATCCACATGAAAAAATTGCGGCACTTCATAGAAAAGAAAACAATTTATAAAACAAAGCCAAAACCAGCCTGAACAAATGATGCGTTGGTCCTTAATGCACCCCCGTCGGTGAGATTTTTTGACGTGGTGTTAAGAAGCCCCATCTGATGGTTCAGGTTGAGCATAAAGTAATGGGTGTCGTTGATTTTCACGCGCATCCCAAGCCGCACTTGCCATCCGGCATCGAGCATTTGATACTCGTCAGTGTCCTCTTCAATCAGCCTGATGTTAAATACACCTGTGTTTACTTCGTCCTGATGCTGCAGAAGTACGCCAAGAAACAAGCCTGTTCCGGCAGTAAACATCACCTTTTCGCTGCCAAAGCTCCGGTGAATCATCATCGGAAGCACCACATATTTATAATCGGAGGTGTAGGAGTTGGTGACCACAGTCATTTGATTCACCTCTTCTCTGATGCCAAGATCCCAGGCGCCTTTTTTCATGAAATCGACTCCGATGGTCACGAATGTTTTCTCGTTAAGATTTGAAGAAAATTCGACGCCAATGACAGGAAGCGAACGCATGCTCTGATTTTCGGATGAGTATTCGTTGCCACTGATCCATCCCAGACCGGGGCCACCCTGAATTGTCAGAAAGTTATGTTGCCCATGGACATGAAAGGAAAGGATGAGTAAAAATGTAGGTAAAAAAATCTTTGCCATTGTAGATGATTTGGCACGAAGATACAAAAACAGGCGAAAACATCAAAAAAGTTCACGAAATTATGCCTGAATCACCTTCTCTGATGAAGAAAACAAACAAAAAACTGATTTTCGTCGCCGGAGTAATAAAATAAAAGCACAAAATGTGACATTTTGGCGGTGATCCTATTTAGCACAATGAATCAGAATTCAACACCTCAATTGGTCATGAAAAGAGTTAACATTCACACAATAACCACGTCAGATGATAAATGAAGGTGACAAGGCCCCTGCTAATCATCTGTTATTGATGCCGATGCGGATCTCGAATGGCACCGCCAATGGGGTTTCAGGCCCAACCAGCATATTCGTTACCTCATATTGAAAAATAACTGATTGGAGAATTCGGCACCGGACCTGGGACAAATTATTCGATAAAGTACCCCCTCCCTCACAAAATAAACACAAAGCAGGCGCAAGTGCTGAAAATTCAAAGGCAGCAACCTACTTCAACGCTGTGAAAGTATGACAAAATAAAAGCCCGGCACCACCTACCTTGCACTAACGCCTTCTTCACCTCCAACTAACAGCGGATTCATCATTCATTAACCACTTCGACTTGTCACAAACAAAATCCTTTTTCATGATGATTTTTTTGTATTTTTGTGGGAGGTTTGTGGGTAAAATACTATTTAGAGAAAGGATAGGGAACGTGTATTGAAATTTGTGATAAATCTTTGTTTGACCTTATAGATGGATGATTTCATTTCTACTATCCAATACCCAACCAATAATTATTCTATGATCGATGAGATTGTTGAAAAGTTTTTTGGATTTAATAATTCATCGATGAATTAAAAGTGCTATTTTTGGCAAACAATGTCAAGTAAAATTATTCAAATTGAAAACAACAGGAGAAATATTTAGAGAAAAACGAGAGCTGAAAGGGTTACTATTGCGACATGTTTCTGCTATGCTCGACATTGATACAGCTATACTTAGTAAAATTGAAAGAGGCGAAAGAAAAGCGACAAGAGAACAAATTAACATGTTGGCTGAAATTCTTGAAATCAATAAGGAATCCCTGATAGTTCAATATTTAAGTGAGAAAATTCTTTACGAAATTCAAGACGAAGATTTGGGAATTCAAGCACTAAAAGTTGCTGAAAAAACAATAAAATACGGAGTAACTAAAAACAAATAAAATGGCAGAATTACTATCAATAAAAGAAGCAAGCCAGTGGGCGACAGAATATTTGGACAAAAATGTTACTACATCTAACATTTCCTATCTTATCCAATACGGCAGAATAAAAAAAATAGGCAACAATGGCTCTACACAAGTAATCAAAGAAGAATTGATTGAATATTACAAAGACCAAAAAAAATCGAGACAAGAAGAATGGAAGGAACAGCTTGGCGAAGATTTGAATTGGGCTTTGTCATTTGAACAATACAAGGAAGCTGAGACTACAAAACACGTTCACAGACTTCATCCGTACAAAGGAAAATTCATTCCTCAGTTGGTTGAATATTTTCTTGACAATCATACTGACAAATTCAAGAAGGAAGTTTATTTCAAACCTGGCGACATTGTTTACGACCCATTCTCAGGTAGTGGAACAATAATGGTTCAGGCATGTGAGTTAGGGATTCATGCAGTTGGAAATGACGTTTCTGCTTTCAATGCTTTGATTGGAAATTGTAAGGTTACAAAATATAACCTTGTTGATGTTCAAACTGAAATAAACAGAATTTCTAAGGCATTAAAACTATTTTTAGTTGACCATAAAACTCTTGAATTTGAAGACCGACTGTTAAAAGAGTTATATGTTTTCAATAATAAGTATTTTCCTGTTCCCGAATACAAATACAAAGTAAAACGCAAGGAAATTGACGAAAAGACTTATGGTGCAGAAAAGGAAAAAGAGTTTTTACCAACATTTAATAATCTCGTAAAGGAATATAAAATTAAATTGCGTCAAGATAAGGAAGATACATTCCTTGATAAATGGTATACCCAACATATTCGTGATGAAATCCAATTTGTGTTTGATGAAATCCAAAAAATTAAAAATACCGACACCAAAAAAATCGTTAGCGTTATTCTAAGTCGCACAATTAGAAGTTGCAGAGCAACTACTCATGCAGACTTAGCAACATTGCTTGAACCAATTACGGCAACTTACTACTGTGGTAAACATGGAAAAATGTGTAAGCCATTATTTTCTATTCTAAAATGGTGGGAAACCTATTCTAAGGACACTGTAAAAAGATTGGCTCAGTATGACAAGCTAAGAAAAGACGTATTTCACACCTGCTTAACAGGTGACAGCAGAAACATTGACATTGTAGAAGGACTTAAAAAACTCAATCCTGATTTTGCGAAACTTGTAGAGAAGCAAAAAATAAAAGGGATATTTTCATCGCCACCTTATGTTGGTTTAATAGACTATCACGAGCAACACGCATACGCTTATGATTTGTTTGGTTTTGAACGAAAAGACGAATTAGAAATCGGACCACTTTTCAAAGGGCAAGGCAGAGAAGCGAAACAAAGCTACATTCAAGGGCTTAGTGATGTTTTGAATAACGCAAAAAAATATCTCGTTGATGATTTTGATATTTTCCTTGTAGCAAATGACAAATACAATATGTATCCGACCATTGCAGAAAATGCCGGAATGCAAATTGTAAATCAATATAAACGACCAGTATTAAACCGAACTGAAAAAGATAAAGGTGCTTATGCTGAGATAATTTTTCACTTAAAAAATAAATAATGGAAACTATAAAAATTAAATTGGAGAACTTATTCCTTGACCCTAATAACTATAGGTTAAGAAGCAACCCAGACTGGGTGAATGTTGACCAACCAAACATTCTTAAACCTGCTATTCAAAAAAGGACGACATCCTTTATTTCTGGTGAGAACAATTTTAAAATAAATGACCTGATTGAAAGTATCAAGTCAAATGGATTTTTAAAAGTTGATAATATTTTGGTGAGAAAATATGAAGGTTCTGAAAACTATGTTGTAGTTGAAGGGAATAGAAGAGTTGCTGCCTTGAAAATATTGCAAGAACAAAATCAAAAAGGGTATGATTTAGGAAAACTAGATACGAGCATTTTTGAAAATGGAATTGATGTGGTTCTCTATAGCTATTCCAATGAGAAAGATTATCTAATCTTAATGGGTCTCAAACATGTAAGTGGTAATAAAAAGTGGGACTTTTACAATCAAGCAAAATTGCTAAATGAACTTAAAATTAGCGGAGAACAAGAAATAGACATTGCGAGGAAAATTGGGATAAGTAAAAGCTCAGTTGAGCAGCAAATAAAAGGATTCAGGGCAATTCAAAAATTCTTGGACGAAATTAAGTTTGAAAATTTTGGAGACAAATATGACCCCTATCAAAAACTTCAGATGTTTATTGATTTAACAACAAAGCCTAAACTAAAAAAATGGGTCGGTTGGAACGAAGAAAAACAAATCTTTGAAAACACTGAAAATATAAATCGCTTTTTCTCATGGATAACTCCAAAATTTGAGGAA
>CAZLHV010000076.1:0-13342 GCA_964559205.1 uncultured Bacteroidaceae bacterium | reverse complement strand
TTCTCCGGGCTGAGCCAGTCGGGCTCCCATGCGAATGAGCAATGCCATGATGCTTTCCTGAATAAAAACTGAGCCATGACAATAGATTTCGACCGCATCGTCGCCTGTATATGAATAAGGATCCCGAAAAAGGATGATCATCGCCTGATCAATCACCTGATTGTCCCGGGTAATATCACCAAGTATGCTTTTGTTAACAGGCCAAGGATCTGTGATCTGTTTCTTCGGCGTAAAAACAGATTTAATGATTTGATGCGACAGGCTGCCACTTAATCTGATGACAGCGATGGCACCGGCGCCTTGAGGACTGGCGACAGCACAAATGGTTTGAGATAAGTCAGGGATCATCGGGCTTGATTTCAGGACAAAGATAAAAAAATGAGAATGGATGAGAATTCAGAATCATCAATGAGAACTCAAATGTAAATCCGCTAAGGTTTCGACTCCCTGACCACACATACATCATGCGCTGAATCATGTCTTTGCGAATGAAATAACTTAAATGAATAAACAAATGAAATTACATTTCCACTCCCCTTCCCCATCTTTTTTCTATTTTTGCATTTCAACTTTCAACCATGAGCATCCTTGTAAACAAACATTCGCGCATCATTGTCCAGGGCTTCACCGGAAGCGAAGGTTCATTCCATGCATCTCAAATGATCGAATACGGAACCCCTGTCGTTGGTGGCGTCACTCCCGGAAAAGGTGGATCAACACATTTAGGACTCCCGGTCTTTAACACAGTAGCCGATGCAGTGCATCAGGTGCAAGCCGATACTTCGGTCATTTTTGTTCCGGCGCCCTTTGCTGCCGATGCCATTCTCGAAGCCGCCCATGCCGGTATCAGGCTCATCGTCTGCATTACAGAAGGTATCCCCGTTCAGGACATGGTTAAGGTGAAAGAATATCTGAAAACATCCAATGCCAGATTAATTGGCCCCAATTGCCCTGGAATCATCACACCCGGCGAAGCAAAGTTGGGTATTATGCCCGGTTTTATTCATAAACCTGGCCATATTGGGATTGTTTCCCGGTCTGGAACCCTTTCCTATGAAGCGGTAGATCAAATTACTGGTGTCGGAATGGGCCAAAGCACCATGATTGGAATTGGTGGGGACCCAATCATCGGGACTTCAATGAAAGAAGCTGTTGAGTTGTTTATGAACGATCCAGACACACATGGAATTGTGATGATTGGTGAAATCGGCGGTAATGCTGAAGCTGATGCCGCTGAGTTTATTAAAGCTTATGGAACAAAGCCAGTGGTCGCATTTATTGCTGGTGCAACGGCTCCAAAAGGACGTACCATGGGTCATGCAGGGGCCATCATTGGAGGCAAAGCCGATACCGCTGAAGCAAAAAAAGCGATCCTTCGCGAATGCGGCATTGCGGTTGTCGACAGTCCGGCTGATTTGGGTAAGAAAATGCTCGAATTAATGAATAAATAAGTTCAGACAAATCCTGAACTTCAAAAAAAATAATTAAAAGTGCCAGTTCAATGAAACTGACACTTTTTTTTACGGATTTCGTTCCTATTCAACAACAGTTATGTGACCGTATTTTCGGTACCTGATTGAATTATTAAGCTTATATTCAAGAACATAAACACACACATCCTGCTCAACTAGCAAACCATTAAAGGTACCGTCCCAGCCAAAATCAGACTTTGCTTGGTGCTTTACGAAACACATAATCGGTGGTTGCTGTCTGACCAAAAGCAGATGAGAAGCATTCTTCGATTACTGCAAAAGGCAACAGTATAATCGATAAAAGAATCAACAGCAAAAACAGCAAAGCATTGGAAGGTTTAAGTAATTTCCGTTTGTTTCTTAGAAGGTCAAAAAGAATGTTTCGTTTCCTGAAAATAAGATCCAGGCTGCTTAAAATAAAACCCGGGATATTTTGAACTGGGTTGAATTTAATTACACGAACCATCTGTAATCCAAGATTGCTGGTCAAACGCTTGAGAATTTCGGGTGATGCGAAGTGTAAATGATAGTTGGGGTCAAGATGAAGCCAGTGCTTTCGGAAAATTCGGTACTGAAACGATCTGACATTTGGAATGGCTATATAGAGAAGGCCGTGATCGCGTAGCAATTCATGTGCCCTGATCATCTTAGATTGCGGCTGCGGCATATGCTCAAATGAATGTATCATGAAAATGATATCCTGACTATCGGCCGAGAGTCCATCACTTCCAAATGGGCTGATGAGAACATTGATAAATGAATGCTTTGCTGCACGGCGAGCTGCAACATTATCTATTTCGATTCCAGTCAGATTGGCAGGGATTTTTGTATGCAATGTGGCCAGTAAAGCCCCATTGCCACATCCTGCATCCAACACATTCTTTGCATAGGGCATTTGTCGGACTGCAAACCGTGCTCGCCTCCTTCGTTCGGTTCCCAGTAGCCAAACGACAGGTCTGAACCAGAACTTCTCCTGATCGCTGTCGCCGTAGTATTCTGCTTCATACACAAATTCCTTTGGAATACCTGCATCAATGCGAAACAAAGAAAAACAATCCCTGCATTTGAAAAAGGAATGAGCCCCGACTAAACAAGCGGCTGTGACAAGTGCAGAATTACAAAAAGGACACAACAGGTTATTCTCATCCAAAACCTGTTGTGCCTGAACATTTGATGAGGTTTTATCGATCAAAACAAAGCAAGGCTTTTATTGTTGATCGCCTTGATTATCAAAAAGATCTGGTTGTGCAGCCTCTTCTTTTTTTGGTTTTGCTGCAGACTTCTTTGGTTTAGGTGTTTCAGAAATCACCACATCGGCTGCAATCTCAGTCTTTTTAGATTTTACACTCTTTTTTTCGGTCTTAACTTCAGCGATCACCACACTTTTGGTTGTTTTCCGTTTTCTTTTCTTACCGTACGATCCGATGTGGATTTTTCCGCGTTTCGACTTTTTATCTCCTTTTCCCATGGTATAATAATTTGCACAAATATAATAAATCATTAAAACACGGGCTAAAATTACATACTGTTGAATATTCCAGATAGGCTACAGGTGAAACTACGGTTTGTTCTTCAATTATTCTGGATATCTTTGAACTATGCAACCAAAATACGGCATTGCTGTCTTTCCTGCAATTCAAAGCACCATGAAAATTATTTACCTGATGATTTTTGCTGCATTTATATGCAGTGACACACTTGCCCAGCAAGTTGACCATGCTCTGGTGAATCCTGCCTTCGAGCAGTTTGTAGCTACCGGGCAGAGCGTTAGTCAGTGGGGATATGCTCCACCCGTTCTCAATCTCAGCATAAAGAAATATCCTGAGCAAAAGGGATCACTAGCGCTTCCAGCTACGTATGATCTTCGATCGACTGGAAATGTGACATCGGTAAAAAATCAGGGCGCATGCGGTGCATGCTGGGCATTTGCGACCTGCGCTTCGACAGAATCTTACTGGTTAATTCAGGGCGAAGGCACCAACAATTTGTCAGAAGATAACATGAACAATTGTCATGATTTCGACTGGGCACCCTGCAATGGAGGCAATGTGATGATTGCGACAGCATACCTTTCGCGCGGTAGCGGAATGATGAGTGAAACGTCTGATCCGTATAATGATGCTGCAGGAACCTGCCCGACAAATATCAATCCGTTAAAGTATGTTAGCCAGTGCCGATATGTTCCAAAAAACAACACCACCATTAAGCAGGCAATTTACGATTATGGCGCATTATACACCTGCTATATGCACGACGATGCGTACTATAATACTTCAACCAATTCTTATTATTATTCCGGTACCGATGCCCCTAATCACGCAGTAACTCTGGTAGGCTGGGACGACACGAAAGTTACTTCCGGCGGTACGGGTGCATGGATTGTAAAAAATTCATGGGGAACATCATGGGGAAATGCCGGGTATTTTTACATCAGCTACAATGATGCAGCTGTAAACGAAGAAGTGGGTTTTTTCCCCGGATACCGTGATTTCAGTACCGGCGATCAAGTATTATCTTATGCCAAATTTGGAGAAATCAATGATATAGGTTTTGGAAGCAATACTGCTTATGGTCTCATTAAATATTCGGCATCATCAAACATGATCATCAAAACAGTAGGAACATACATTGCCAGCGGAAATTCAACGGTCAGCATTGAAATATACGACGACTTTAATGGTACAACCCTCAGTAACCTCCTCGATACCATTGGAATGAAAAGTTGTGGACTTCCAGGTTATTACTCATTTGATCTCAGTACACCCGTAGCACTTGTTTCAGGAAATGATGTCTATATTAAGGTCAATTATTCCACTCCAGGATACAATTATCCAATTCCTGTGGAGGAAGTATATAGTGGATTTGCATCAAATGTGACCCTTGAAACCGGAAAATGCTGGGTTAGTGGAAATGGCAGCACTTGGAATGCGGCCGGAGCAGGAACCTCGCGTTTATACGATTTATGCATTAACCTCTATACGTCTACCGCAGGTGCTGTCACAAGTTCCTTTGTGGCGAACAGTACAAGCACCTGCACTGGTGCCGTGCAGTTTACCGACCAAAGCAGCAATTCCCCAACCAACTGGCTTTGGACATTCGGCGACGGAAACTCATCAACGCTTCAGCACCCACAGCATTACTATACATCCGATGGTGTATATACAGTGAAACTAAAATCATGGAATGTCTTTGGAAGCGATAGCCTTACCCGCACATCATATATCACCGTAGGACTTCCGTCTGCTCCTGTAGGTTCCGGCACATCGGTTTGCGCCGGCCAACAGGCAACACTCAATGCCTCCGGCAGCGGAACAATTGAATGGTACGATGCCCAGTTTGCCGGCAATTATCTGGGCAGCGGCAATTCGTTCACCACACCTGTTCTTACCTATACCACATCATATTATGCTCAGAACGGAAAGATTCCGGGTGCATCACTCTATGTGGGCGATTTACGCTATAACACAAATGGAGGAATGTTCACTTCGGCATACCAGCACTATCTGGTTTTCGATTGCAACGAAGCATGTAAACTAGTATCTGTTCAGGTGAATGCAGGGGCCTCGGGATATCGGCTCATTCAACTCATGAACAGTTCGGGAAATGTGCTCCAGGATACCAATATCAATATTCCTTCAGGCGCTGGCAGAATCACATTAAATTTCGATATCCCGGCAGAGAGTGGATTGCGACTGGTGGCTCCGGTGAGCCCTAACCTCTACCGAAACGACAATGGATGTGCCTATCCCTATAGCATTTCGCCATACATCAGCATCACATCGAGTAGTGCATCAACCAATCCTACCGGATATTATTATTTCTTTTATAACTGGGAAGTAAAGCCCTATTGCAGTAGCGCCCGTACCGAAATTGAGGCCATCGTTAGCGGTCCTCAGCCCGAACTCAGTATGAGTGGCAATGTATCGCTTTGCCCGGGTGATTCCGTCACGGTCAGTGCTCAACCCGCCGACACCTATGTGTGGTATCCCAATGGGGAAACAACACAAAGCATCTCGGTTTCTCAGGCAGGAACCTATTATGCACTGCTCAGCGGCAGTTCATGCAATGTGAATTCCGATACATTGGTTGTATCCATGTTGGATCTCCCGACATCCGGTTTCACAAGCACGATTAATGAATTTAATGTGAGCTTCACCTCGCTATCGCAAAATGCATCATCATGGTTCTGGGACTTCGGCGACGGCTCATTCTCTGGTGCACATAGTCCAGCACATTTATATGCCACAGCAGGAAACTACCTGGTTGAACACTATGCCATCAACGAATGTGATTCAGCGTTGCATCAGGAAACAATTGCACTTGGGGTTTCAGGTCTAGGCACCAACGAAATACCACTATTGGTTTATCCATTACCTGCCAATGATTATGTCATGGTGCAGCCTTCAGGTCAAAACATCGAATTCGTCTCCATCTTTTCAGCCGATGGCCGGCAAGTACTTCAAGTGGAGAACCATGACCAGCATTCGCTTCGCATCGATTTATCCATGCTTGAAACCGGAATTTACTTCCTGAAAACCATGCCTGCATCAGACGAAATAAGAATTCTGATTCTTCGCTGAAACTAATTCCCCTGCGCATAAAAGCGCTGCAACCCGATAATTTTCTACCTTTGTCGATCCTATGAAGGTAATGGTTGCTGTGATTAATGATTTGGTGACCGATCAGCGGGTTCATCGTAGTTGCCAGTGGTTGCACGGGCAAGGTCATTCTGTGATGCTCATCGGCCGGGTATTGCGTTCAAGCCTGCCTTTGGATTCCCGCCCCTACCGCTTTGTCAGAATGAAACTTTTGTTCAACAAAGGCCCATGGTTCTATGCGGCATTCAATATCAGGCTGTTTTTCCGACTCATGTTTTCTCGATTCGATTTGGTTTGGGCAAATGACCTCGATACGCTTTGGGCTTGTCGACTCGCATCTAGACTGAAAAGGAAAAAAATTGTTTTTGACAGTCATGAATATTTTACTGGCGTGCCGGAACTTGTAAACAGACCTCGTGTTCAAAAGTTCTGGAAACGTATCGAGCAGCGGATCGTTCCCAAACTGCCTTTTATGATCACAGTAAACGATTCCATTGCCACACTTTTCAGGAGTGAATACCATATTCCGGTTTATGTTTTGCGCAATGTACCAGCAAGATCGAATGACACTCATTGTAAAACCCGTGAGGAATTGGGCCTCCCGGTCAACAAAAAAATACTGATTATACAGGGTCGTGGCATTAACATTGACCGCGGAGTTGAAGAAGCTGTGCTCGCCATGAAACATGTCGAAGGAGCTCTGTTGCTGATCATCGGCGGCGGCGATGTCTTTCCCATGCTCCGCAAGACTATTCAGATTCATGAATTGAACGACAAAGTTCGCATCATCGACGCCATGCCAGCCAACGAACTAAGGCACTTTACCCGAAATGCTGACATAGGAATTACCCTCGATAAAGACACGAACATCAATTACCGCTTTAGCCTGCCCAATAAAGTGTTTGATTATCTTCATGCAGGACTGGCTGTGTTAAGCAGCAATTTGCCGGAATTAAAAAACATTGTTACCACATATCAGGTTGGAATAGTTTCATGCAACCATGACCCTGAACAAATTGCCTTACATATCAATGAAATGATTTCTGATGCGGGGCGGTTAAACGTTTGGAAACAAAATGCGTCGAATGCTTCAGCAGCACTAAGCTGGGAAAACGAATCGAACATACTGAATGAAATCTTCTCTGAATACTTTAGCTAAAACTCTGCATATCGTCTCATTCGATATTCCCTATCCAGCCAATTATGGTGGAGCTATTGATGTATTTTATAAGTTAAAGAGCCTCAAAAGTGAAGGCGTGAAAATTATCCTGCATAATTTTCAATACGGAGGCCGCAAACGCGAAAGCATTCTGAACTCCTTGTGCGAACAGGTATATTATTATCCCCGAAACAATAATAAAACAAATATCCTCTCAGCAAAGCCTTTCATCGTTGTATCCCGATCCTCGGATGAACTTGTTCGACGTTTGTCTGCTGATCCTCATCCTGTCATGTTTGAAGGGCTGCATACCTGCCTCCATCTTCAGCACCCTGCTCTGGCTCATAAAGCAAAATTTGTTCGCACCCATAATATTGAACACGAATACTATTACGGACTAGCCGTCGCCGAAAGCGATCCATTGCGCATGCTATATTTCCAGAGCGAATCGCGTAAACTCCGAAGATTTGAGAAAGTTCTTTCTTCGGCTACTGGCATCATACCCATCAGTAAAAACGACGAGATCCATTTTTCAGGCATCAACACTTCAGTTTGTACCGTGAGTGCATTTCATCCTTCGGAATCGATCAGCATTCAATCGGGAAACGGAGATTTTGCACTCTATCATGGCAGTCTTGAAGTGAGTGAAAATAACAGGGCTGCATTGTTTCTGGTAAACGAGGTTTTTAATGATCTCGATTATCCTCTCATTATCGCTGGCAACAAACCTGGAAAAGAACTGCGTGCTGCAATAAAGAAATGCGCCAACGTTCAGCTTCGCGAGAACCTGACAACCGATGACTTTTCGAAGCTGGTTTCTGAGGCTCAGATTAACATTCTTCCTACTTTTCAGGCAACCGGTATCAAATTGAAGCTTCTTTTGGCACTGCATGAGGGCCGGCATTTGCTTGTAAATACCCCCATGGTGCAAAATACTGGCATTGAGGAACTTTGTCACATTGCAGATTCTCCCCTCGCCATGAAAAATGCCATCAGGCAGCTTGCCCAAGAGGAAATCTCAACTCAAACCATCGAAAAACGACGAAATATTCTCGTCGAAAATGGCTTCTCAAATCAGCATAATGTAAAAAAACTGATCGATTTTATCTTCCACTGACAACGATCAATCCGCCCATCGCCAATCATTCAGGATTGAAATGATTCGAAAAAATTAAACCTCTTTATTGTCAGTGACTTTCCCATCGGCAAACCACAATATCCGCGAAGGGTATTTTTCCATGACAAGCATATCGTGGGTCGCCATCAAAATGGTTTTCCCCGACTCCTTCAAAAAAACCAGAGTCTGAAGCACTTCCTCCGACGACTGAGGATCGAGATTTCCAGTCGGTTCATCAACCAATAACAAATCCGGACTATTTAGCAAAGCACGGGCAATCACCACTTTCTGTTGTTCACCTCCTGAGAGCTGATGTGGCATTTTCTGAGCTTTGTCTTGCATCCCAACCTCTAAAAGCACAGCATGTATCCTTTCGGCAGCCTGTTTGTCATCTCGCCAACCGGTTGCATCGAGCACAAAATGCAAATTCTCGGTCACATTGCGGTCAGTAAGAAGTTGAAAATCCTGGAATACCATCCCCATTTTGCGGCGCAGGTAAGGAATGTCTTTTGATCTGATAGTCAGCAAGTCATATCCCGCTACCAACCCCTTTTTGCCAGTAAAAGGCAAATCGGCATACAGGGTTTTCATCATACTAGACTTCCCTGAACCAGTGCGGCCAAGAAAGTACACAAATTCACCCTTTTCAATATCGAAACTTACCTGGTCAAGCACAACATGTTCACCCTGCATAATTACAGCGTCAACAATTTCAATACAGTTATTTACAATTCCTGTCCCCTCCTGCATCGTTCCGATTGGTTCTTCCATGATTCAGCAATTTGTAGCAAATGTAAGAAAGATATCCTGAACGGCAACGGGTCCTTTTGAAGAGAGAAATTCTTTAGATAAAGCATAACGAAGAAAGGCTTAAGGCTTAACTAATCAAAGTTGCCATGGTCCTGTTTAAGCAAAACTCATTTGCATTATTTACGCAAATTCAGTTTCATGTACCGGCATTGCGTGTTGATTTTCCCATCTGTTTTCCAATATACCCTTCTGTGAATGAATTGAATATATAAGGTGCCGTTTTCATCCATGTAGCTTTCATTTATATCACATGGCGCCCAATTGGTGAACAAAACATGCATGACCGAAGTGATTTTGCGGCCATTTATTTTAAAAAGTTCCATTTCGCACAGATATTCGCCATATGGATTAAAACTGAGCGACAATAGATTCTTCCTGTCAGGACTAATCATCGGATATCCCTTCATTTCGATTCTGACATTGTGGTCAAATTGGTCAAGAAGAACGTAACTGCAGCTTGCTTCATAATACTGCTCATACATCAGATAATATCCGATGAAATCATAGTGCCCCAAGTAATGGTAAACAACCATTTCTGATTCTGCATCAGGACGATCCTTAAATCGTTTCATGCCGTTGTAGAAACTTAAAGTGATCGTCCCGTTCTCCTTTCTGTGTAAAAGGGTATCCGCGATTAGCAAATCAGTCGATTTTTTTCTGTTTTCAATGAATTCATTCTCATTAATCAATTCGAAAACAAGATACTGACGGACCAAATCATCCAAATACTTTTTCGGCCTTGGATTCATGAAATCGCTTATCTCCACTGATTGGTACAAATCCGAATCATTAAGGTATATTCCAGAACTCACACCCTTGTTGAATGCACGCTCAGTCAACGCACGAATAGCGCAGAAATCGGATAAGCCATCTTCCTGTTCATTGCTTTGCATCGAACAGGCAACAGGTAGCATGCAAACAAACAATGTGAACAAAACCTGAAAGCTGCGCCACAGAATAATCAATCGTTCATATATAAAGCCATTTTTCATGCTGTGAAAGCTGTTTACCAACAGACTATTTGCACCATTCAATTTCATGATGATAAAAGCCCTTTAAGCCAAAATCTGCATGGCTGAGGAGGATTTTTCCATCTGCAGCGGTCTCAACAATGAGGCAATCAAGCTCTTTCCCGTCGATATTGAATCGCTGCACGCCCCCTCTGTTTAGCAGGGCTGCGTTGTATTCGTAATGAAGCAATTCACCTTTTCCTTGCCTTAGCAAATCGTAATAATGAGCAAAAAGCAAGGCCAGTTTTTCCAATTCAATTTCCACATTTCTGATTTTTTGGTCCAGTTCGGCCAAGGAAACTGCATTTCTGAGATTATGCGGGAAACGCTTCTGGTTTAGGTTAAATCCGATTCCCAACACCGAAGCTTTCAACTGCTTCCCTATCGTGACATTTTCGATCAAAATACCAGCTATTTTTCGCCCATTTGCATAAATGTCGTTAGGCCATTTAATGTTCGCCTGAACTAGCGGGGCTTCACTCTTCAGATAGGCAAGTGCAGCCAAAGCCATCACATGGCTTAATGAAAACTGCTCATGCAAAGTCACGGGCGGGTTACCGACCAAAAAGCTGGCAAGGATATTCTCTCCTTCGTTTGCCTCCCACACATGTTGACCCTGCCCGCGGCCGGCTGTCTGAAATGCCGCACTGTAAACAAATACGGCATCTTCGCGGGCAAGCGATACGCCCGACATGGCAAGCCGGTTTGTTGATTCTGTTACCTGAACCCTGTGATAAACTATTTCCATATCGTCAATGCTTGTGATCAAATAATCAATCAGTTTGCAATCATCGGCAAATTAAGTAACTTTGCGCAAATTTAGATATTTAATGGCCAAAACAAAAACTGACCCTCTGGTTAGCGAACTGACCAAAACCCTCAAATCGAAAAAAGCCCAGGAAATCATTGTGCTTGACATGAGAGAAACCGGACAAAATGTCTGTGATTATTTTATTGTTTGCCATGGGCAATCAAAAGTTCAGACACAAAGTATTGCAGAAAACACCATCCGTGAACTGCGCTCAAACGATATTGCAAGACCGTTTCATGTAGAGGGACTCGCCAATGCCGAATGGATTCTGATCGATTATGGCCATGTTGTGGCACACATATTTCAGGAAGAGAGCCGCTCGTTCTACCGCATCGAGGATATTTGGGCTGATGCCGGAATAACGAAAGCATAAAAACCTAAAATTGAACCAGTTAATATGCAAGAGAAACCAAATAATTCCCAGAAAAGAAAACCAAGCTTCTATTGGATTTATGTCATAATGGCGGCTGTGTTTTTCGCCTTCTTTTTCTTTGGCGGAGGTAGCGAACCCAAGGATATTCAGTTTAGTCGTCTTGAAAACGAAATGCTTGCAAGACACCATGTTGAAAAAATTGTGGTGGTCAACGATAAATACGCCGAGATTTTCATTAAGCCCGATGTGATTAAAAGCGATTCGAGCTATAAGGATGCTGCTGAAAACAAAGACAATAAGGGGCCTCATTATATTTTGAAATTCGTTTCACTCGAAGGATTCGAAAAACAACTTGCCGAGGCAGAAAACAGAATTTTTTCGCGCGATACCGTTGGAAAAAAACCAGCCGAGAAGGAACAACTCTTTAAAGACAAGAACATTACAATTGTTCCCGAAGAGCGAACCAACTGGGGTGGCGAAGTTCTGAATATCGTTTTCTACATTGTGTTGATTGTCGTTATCTGGCTTGTTTTCATGCGCCTCATGAACCGTGGCTCAGGTGCAGGTCAAATATTCAATGTTGGAAAATCAAAGGCTCAGTTATTCGACAAAGACACGCAGGTTTCGGTTACCTTTAAAGATGTGGCTGGTCTCGACGAAGCAAAGGTTGAGGTGGTTGAAGTGGTCGATTTTTTGAAAAGTCCAAAAAAATACACGAGCCTTGGTGGAAAAATCCCTAAAGGTGTGCTGCTGGTAGGCCCTCCGGGTACAGGTAAAACCTTATTGGCTAAAGCAGTGGCAGGCGAAGCAAAGGTGCCATTCTTTTCCATCAGCGGTTCCGATTTTGTGGAAATGTTTGTTGGTGTTGGCGCATCGCGTGTTCGCGACTTATTCCGTCAGGCCAAGGAAAAAGCACCTTGCATTGTCTTCATCGACGAAATTGATGCCATTGGCAGAGCCAGGGGCCGCGCAAACATTACCGGCGCCAACGATGAACGTGAAAACACACTTAATCAGCTGCTGACTGAAATGGACGGGTTCGGAACAAACGCAGGCGTTATCATTCTGGCTGCAACCAATCGTGCTGACATTCTCGATAAAGCATTGATGCGTGCTGGCCGTTTCGACCGCCTGATTTATGTCGAACTGCCTGATCTGAACGAACGTGCCGATATTTTCGGAGTTCACCTTCGTCCCCTCAAACTCTCCGAAGATGTCAATAAGGATTTTCTTGCAAAACAAACGCCCGGATTCAGCGGTGCTGATATTGCAAATGTGTGCAACGAGGCAGCCCTCATTGCCGCGCGCCGCGAGAAACAAGCCATCGGTAAGCAAGACTTCCTCGACGCCATTGACCGAATCATTGCTGGTCTGGAAAAGCGCAATAAAATTATTTCAAAAGAAGAGAAAAAAGCGATCGCTTATCACGAAGCTGGTCACGCATCTGTGAGCTGGTTGCTGCAACATGCTCATCCTTTGGTGAAAGTAACCATTGTTCCGCGCGGAAAAGCCCTTGGTGCAGCATGGTATCTGCCCGAAGAACGTTCGCTCACCACATGGGAACAAATTCACGATGAAATGACCTCGGCTCTTGGTGGACGGGCTTCTGAAGAAGTAAACTTTGGTCAGGTTTCTACAGGCGCATTAAGCGACCTCGAGAAAGTCACCAAACAGGCATATGCATCTGTCGCCTATTTCGGACTAAGTAAAAAGCTTGGAAACATTAGTTTTTTTGATTCTTCAGGCTCACAGGAGTTCTATTTCACCAAACCCTATTCCGAAAAGACAGCCGAAACGATCGACTCTGAGGTTCATCGCATTGTTGAAGAATCGTACCAGCGCGCTAAAGACCTCATCATCAGCAATAAAGATAAAGTATCGCGTCTGGCCGAAATACTGCTTGAGAAAGAAGTGATTTTTAGAGAAGATGTTGAAGAGATTTTTGGTCCCCGGCCGTGGGATAAAAAAATTGAAGAGGTGAAGGACAAAGAA
>CAZLHV010000075.1:0-13543 GCA_964559205.1 uncultured Bacteroidaceae bacterium | reverse complement strand
CATGTAAACAAACGAGCGGCTCATATGCAATAATCCTCCGGCCGTATTCGACTCGCTCCCCCAGCTGTTTTTGGTTACATAGAAGCGATTTCCGGCCGAATCGGTCGATAAGCCAATCAAATGCATTAAATGATCATCGGTGGTGCCGAAATCGTCAAACATTTTCTGCCGGCCTTCCTGTGAAAGCTTGCTCTGCTCATCCTCAAGCCGTGCATAGTTATCGCGATGTTTAAACGATTTTTCGCTTACATCACCATCCCAGCACACAGTGAACCCGTTTTCAAGAGCATAATCGATCACTTTTAATAGTTCATCAATAGGCAGATTATAGTATTGTGCTCCAAGCCAGTTATCTGGAATTTCAAGTCGAAAGGGCTGATACCAAGGATGGTGGTTAAAACTGGTCAATTCAATGTAATTCTTACTATCAATGGGCAAATAGGCCTGTCGGAACTCAAGTGGAGTCAACCTTTTCTTTTTGAAGGTTACCTCGCCTGGCATGGTCCCCATGTAAGTGTCGAGAATTGCTTTAGTGGCCTGCTGCCAGTGGCGGCCGGGTTTTGGCTGTGATGCCCAGTATTTTGCCATTGCCGACAACAGTGCCTCCATTTCAGAATGCTGATAAATACTATCACCCGGAGCATATCCTGAATAATCAGCCTGAGGTGAAGCTCCGAACTTTTCCAACACGGCAAAAACATCGTGAGCTTGACCACCCTGACTGAAATTGGCTACACCGCGCAATCTGATGAAATTTTCAACCTTCATCAAATAGGCATAATACACAAAAAACAATTCAGATAGGTCGGTTTCGCCTGCACCAGTGCGAATGAGTTCAGATTCGATAAATGAAGTGGTTGCAAAACTCCAGCAGGTGCCGGCTTGTTGTTGATTCTTTACGCTGGTCGCCGGGATACTCTTGACCATGGTGAAATTCTCCTGCCCAAAACAAACAGCAAGCATCAGGAAAAATACGGGAAAAAGTAAAAAGCGTTTCATAAATAACATTTAATGATTGATGATGATCAGGACAACTTTTCTGCAATTCTTCCTGTTGGGATCACCTGCTTTGTAATACTCGCAACTGGTACCCACAGCTTTAATTTCCATCCGATCCTTTGAGATTTTATTTCCGCTAAGGAACAACTGAACCGAATGTGCCCTTTTTTCTGCAAGTTTAAGCTCCTGACCATCCAACTCGCCGGGAGCGGCAAATGACTCAATTCGGACTGTGACTTTCGGGTTCTCAAATAAAAACTCCGTAATAATCCCAAGTTTCCGGTAATTTACTTCATCCAGCTTGAAACCGTTTTCTGTAAAATAAATGTGGGTAATGGCACTGTCGAGATCTGCAAAAGAAGAGCTGTAGCCATTATCACTATCCAAAGTGTCAAGATCATTTTCTATACCGTCGCCATCCGAATCTGGATGAGCAAGAGCATAAGCAGCTGAATCCTTGATAGGAACGCCTGATGCATCAAGTTCATAAAGCGAGATATCATCAACGTAATAATACGCTTCACGCTTATTGAACGAGAACTTTTTGCGTCTAAACTTATCTTTTGGGGCTGTGCTGAAGTTGCCAATTGTCATGATCTTCTCGCCCCCTTTTGCAATGAAAACACCGTTAATCCGGATCCATTCAGCGGTATCTTTAATCCCAAAAGGCCGATAAACTTCAATCTGCGGCGGAAAATCCTCGCGACCCTGTCGGGTTGAATACGGTGCCCTGTAGGAATAGAAACTTGCTCCAATTTTTTTCAGATAACAATTGCTGTATCTCGAAGGAGTGATATACATTTCAAATGCATATGCCTTGTCCTTTTCTAATGGTCTTTTTAGCTGTACCTGAAGATATTCATTATAGCGAGGCCAGATTCTTAAACCCACATAAGCCTTACCGGTCCTTGGTTTACGTAAAATATAGTTCCGATCGTTCTTGGCAGCATTGACCTCCTTATAGCGCTTGTCATCCGCATTGACAAAAAAGTCAACCGTATTGATCTTTTTCCAGGGCTTCATGCTTGGGCGACTGCCCTTTGTTTCGTCAAAACTCCCGTTGGGCACCAGATTCTGACCCATGACATCTGAATCCGCAACATGCAGAAACATCAGCAGCCAAAATATGATTGCACCATATTTCATTCCTTGTTTTTTTCGCAATTAGACTTTGGAGCAAAGATCATGTAAAAATACCGCCAGTGCCAAAACACGTGAATAAGGGCGATAATGGCCATCGCAATGCCAAATTGAACGTGCCAGTATAAATAACTGAGGATGAATTCCGTTGCAAAATGATAATTGATCTGGATAACCAACAACAGGCCGAGAATGGCAGAGGTGAGAAATGTAATGGCGAGTGCCACATTCCAGATGCGTCGATGGACAAATTTTCTGATCACACAGCGTCGATGAAGCAATGAAGTCGCGGAATAAAGCAATAACACCAAAAGTGTAATGGTGATCAGGCTGTATCCTCTCTGCATGGCTGGCTGTTCATTTTTTTCCGTTTCTGAAGCACTTTCATCAGCAGCACCCTGATTTCCTGTGTCCTTCTGTAAAGAGTCATGTTTCTCATCTGTGACAACACTTTCAGGCACAGAATGATTTTGATGATTGGTGACAACCTCTTTCACTTCAACCACAGGAGTGTCAACCGATGTGCTTTTGCTGATTCTTCCATAGTCGCAAAAACCATCTCCATCGGCATCGTAATAACGTCCGCATTTCCCCGGACAGTCAATCTCGTCCCATGGGCACGTAAAACCTTCGGTCTGTCCCAGCAACAAATTGGCAGACACCATGAGCAATATAATGACAAAAACCTTTCTCATGTAATTCGTAAACCTGATAATTGAATATTATTAAACAGAACGTGCCACCGGTTCTTAAACAATAAACGCCGGTAGGCAAGCTTTATTTTTCCGTGATCTGGAACATCAAGTTCAATTCCTTTTCTTAACCTGCCAATCATGGAAGCATCATTGCTGCAAGTGAAAATTTCATGATGCTCTGACGTGTCAGGATGCACCATCCGGACTCCGAACCTTTCAAAGCCGTTGGTGTAGTCAATCACAACATTGGGTAAGGGGTCAATATTAAAAAAAAGCCATGTTGCCATCAATGTGTCATGTTTTTTCCGAGGTAATCCAAAGCCTCTTCAACACCAGTTGAAAACCGACCTTGCCTGAAAGCTCCGAAAAGAATGACGTTCACCACATGATCAAACACCTGGTCACTGATCTTTTTCTCAGTTTCAGGGCAGGAAATCATTCGAACTTCACCAAGCTTGCTCGAAATCACAAACAGGATTCCTTGCTCCTTGCTGCAAATTTGCCATTTTTCAGAAACAGCATCGGCAAATTCTGTGAATGAAGCAAAATCGCCAAAGTCAGCCGACGTGAGTACCATGACCGGAATTTGGTAATCGCTTTCAAACTGCTTACATTTTGCAGTCAAAGAGTCACTTTGTGCCGGTGAGAAAAGCCGCTCAACATCGGTTACTGCACCTTTTTGCTTGGGAACAACATGTGTCTTCATTTCATCGGCAGTCACCTGAAACTGATTGTCCGATTGTTCAGCCTTCTCCGATCCACAGGATAGAAGAAGAATTGCAGAATTGAAAAGCACAAATAATCGCAAACGTCTCATAAGAAATAAAAGTCAAAAATACTAAAACTGTGCAATGGCAATTTTTATTGCCATTTATTTTCTAACAATGATTTGTTATAATCTTCGGTAAGCTTTTTCCCTTCGCTGCTGTACATCATTTCGAAAAGATGCCTGTATGTTTCTTCAATCCTAGGGCGTACAATTTTCAAAGTACTGTTCATGAGATGGTTTTTTTCATTAAAACCATCTTCGATGAAACAAAACGCCCCAGGTAACCAACGCGTTGGATACATTTTTGACAGCGCAGGATCATTGCGCAGCTTGCTCATTTCTACTGTGATCAGATCCTGAGCAGCTTTCGCAATCCCTGAAGAGTCTATACCACCATAATGATGCAAAATGGTCGACTTCAACTTCTCATAATCGGGGAATACCAAAGCCGTGGTGAAAGGATTCTGGTTGTTGTGAAGAAAAACCTGAATCACATGTTCCGAATGAAACACCAGCGCCTCTTCAAGAGACTCGGGGCTATACTTCTCTCCATCATTGGCAATGAGCAGGCTTTTAAATCGACCTTTGACAAACAAATAGCCATCATTGTCCAAATAACCCAAATCTCCTGTTTTCAACCATCCATTGCTGATCGTATCAATGGTAGCCTGTTCATTCTTCCAGTACCCTTTCATTACGTTTCCACCTTTGATCAGTATTTCACCGGTCTGTCCTTGAGGCAAAGGATTGCCATTTTCGTCTGCAATTTTTAGCTCCATCATTGGAACAGGCCTTCCAGAAGATCCGATCTTAAAACCTGCAGGACAATTTGATGAAATTACAGGAGATGCCTCTGTTAAACCATACCCCTGATACATTGTTAGTCCAATGGCATTGAAAAATCGCTGAATATCCGCATCAAGCAGTGCACCTCCACCGACAAAATAGCGCAGTCGCCCACCAAATGCCTGACGAACTTTGCTAAATAGGATCTTATCGCCAAGCCAAACCAAAGGTTTAAGCAGGAACTTCAGGCCTCGACCCTTGTTGAATCCATCGGCATGATAACGGATACTTGTGTTCAGAAAAAACCGGAACAGCACAGAAGCAAATTTGCCTTTATCTGATATCCCCTTTTCAATGTTTGCTTTAAAATTTTTGGCCAGGGCCGGCACACTCAACAAAAAGTAAGGACGTATTTCCTTGATGTTTATAGGTGCGTTGCGCAAAGCTTCTATGGCCGATTTCCCCCCGTCGACAGCAGCCATCGATGCGCCTTTCAGTATGAGCGTGTATAAACCTACCGTGTGGCCAAACGAATGATCCCAGGGCAACATGAGTAAAGTGATGAAATCAGGAGTTACATCTATCATGGATTAGGACTGTAGCACATTGGTAAGATAGTTTTTATGAGTGAGCAGAATACCTTTTGGATCAGCAGTTGTGCCTGACGTGTAACAAATGTTCACTTCATCGTCGCAACTAACCTCCGCAGCGATTTTGTGCAGTTTGATTTCTGTTTCCATTTTGCGTTGTGCTCCGGTTGCAATCAAATCACTCAGCAAATACTCATCAGTCTGTAATTCAATATCCACTTTATTTGGCAAATCAAGAATGACAGTTTTCTGATTCTGACCGGAATCCTTTTTAATAGCGCGGATAAAATCGAGAAAACGTGCCGAAATTATCATAAAGCTGCTCTCACTGTGCTCCATGCGGAATAACATGTCTGTTGCCTCTTCAATTCGGGTCGATACTGGCACGCTTACCCCTCCGCATGCGATGACTGCAAGCTCCGAAAGCAACCACCACGTTCTTCCTTCACTGTAAAGAACAACTTTATCCCCACGCCGCAAACCAATATTCATTAATCCGCCTGCAAGTTGACCAACCAGCTCTGAAGCTTGTGCATAGGAAGTCGACTGATACCTGCCACCAGTTTTTTCCCAAATAAGTGGATTGTCGCCAAATTGATTTACCGATGAATTGAAAAGCTCTGTTATCGTATTCATAACGTGGAATTATGTGTGTGCGAAGTTAAAAAACTTCAATCAGCTGCGTGAAAAATCTATTTCGAAGAGACACAACCATGTCATTATGTCATCTTATGTCATAATAATACGCCATTTTGTCATTTGCCCGTATTATATATGTCGCTGTATATGTGCTACTTAGATAAATATATCGAAATTCATTTCGAATGGTCTGCTGTTTGACAAAGCCGGATCGAAATAAAAAACAACAAAAAAACAATAGGAGGACAAAACCATGTTACCAATGATCAGAACCAACAGCTTTTTCCCGTCAGTTCTTGACGAATTTTTCAGTGATGTACCTGCTTTCCGTTCTTCAGCTCCGCGCTGGATGCCGAAAGTGAATGTGGCCGAAAACGACAAATCCTATCAGATTGAGCTGGCTGTACCGGGAATGGAAAAGGAAGATTTCAAAATCGAAGTGAAGGACGACGTGCTGGTGATCAGCAGCGAGAAAAAGGAAGAAAAGAAAGAGGAAGGCAAGAACTACCGTCGTCGTGAATTCAACCAGTGCAGTTTCTCGCGCAGCTTTATCCTGCCCGACGTGGCCGACAGCAGCAAAATTGAAGCAGCTTACAAAAACGGCATCCTGGATGTAACCATCCCGAAAAAAGAAGCAGAAGAAAAATTGTCAAGAGTAATTAACATTCAATAACGAATGTGTTTCATAGGTGGTTTGAAGAGAAGGCTCGCGCCTTCTCTTTTTTTGTGTCTGTGTGGCTAAGCGTAAGTTTTTAAACATTTGATTTTCTGCATATTGCAACGATTGTTACTTTTTACTCAATATACTGTGTGTTTTTCCTCAGTATATATTGTATATTTACTCATAATTATGAGTGTTTTTGCGTGAGATAAATTTTATTTTGTATCTTTGCCCTCAAAAAGCTCATGTACAGACGCTCAGAATATATCGATCTGAAAATCCGGATTCAGGAACCACGGAAATTTATTCAGGCACTTACAGGTCCGCGACAGATAGGCAAGACCACCATGGTGAAAGACCTGATACAGGAATTACCTATTCAGGTCACCTATATTTCTGCCGATAACACTGGCGGAACAGACCAGTTGTGGCTAATGCAGCAATGGGAAAGAGCCAGAATGATGATGAGGCCTGATCAGGAAAGTTTGCTGATTATTGATGAAATTCAAAAAATCCACAACTGGAGCGAACAGGTCAAGCAATTGTGGGATGAAGATTCTATGGCCGGACGACCGCTGAAAATTATTCTGACGGGTTCGGCAAGTTTGCTGCTGCAACAGGGGCTGACCGAATCGCTAGCCGGGCGCTTCGAAGTCATTAAAGCCGGGCACTGGCGATTCGAAGAAATGGAAGCTGCTTTCGGGACCACCGTTGAAGAATTTGTCTGGTTTGGCGGATACCCGGGTACAGCCTCACTCTTCAACGATGAAGACCGTTTCCGCGAATATGTCAAAAACGCCTTGATCGAAAGTACAATTTCAAGAGATATTCTGATGCTTTCACGCGTCGAAAAACCGGCGCTGCTGAAACGACTGTTTGAGCTTGGCAGCGCTTATTCATCCCAGATTCTTTCATACAGCAAAATGGTCGGCCAGTTGCAGGATGCCGGCAACACTACTACCCTGTCGCATTACCTGTCGCTGCTCGATCAGGCCGGCATGATCTGCGGTCTGGAAAAAATATATGGCGAACCAGTCAGAGCCAAATCTTCAAGCCCGAAAATACAGGTTAAAAACGCCGCATTTATTTCTGCATTATCTACAGAGCGATTCGAAGATGTGCGCATCAATCCCGAGCGCTGGGGCCGGCTGATAGAATCGGCCATTGGAGCCCATCTTATTCATTATGCCGATAAAGGACATTTTCAGCTGCTGTACTGGAAAGAGCGCGACTACGAAGTGGATTTTGTTTTAAAACGCGGTTCAAAAATCATCGGACTTGAAGTGAAATCGGGTGCTGCAAAACGCACCTCGGGAATGATGGCTTTTAAACACAAATTCAAACCCGATAAAGTACTGCTGGCCGGACTTTCCGGCATTCACTGGAGAGAATTTCTGCGTCTGGATCCGACGACATTTTTTTGACACTCAGGCAGAGCCGTGCATTCTTCCCTCCTTGCTTGCCTGGCTGACAAACAGGTTCGGTGTTCATCAATCTACCGGCTTCTTCGCCCCAAGCATCTCCAGCACCGGATCGGCCCCGCGAATTGTGAGTCCCATCTGCTCAGCAGCAGCGCGGCAACCGGCAAAGCAATCGGCATACATGGCGCATCCGGAGCAAAACTCAGGTTCTTTTTCATCCCAGCTTTTCACGTAATCGTTCGAGAAAATCTCCTCAAAGCTGTTTTCCATGATGTTTCCCGCATACACCGGACTATGATTACACAACCGGATGTTTCCATGATGATCGAGCGTGATGGGCTTTAACTTCGGGTCAGCACTGCAGTGACCGATCCAGATATGCGGATAATCTTTAGGGTTCAATACGCAAATGGGCGTACATACGTTTGAAGTGAGCGAAATATGATGCTCAACAATGGTTTTTTCGACCAATGAAAATGCATCGCGCAGTTCCTGTAACGAAGGCATCAGGTCTTCGGCCCACTGAATGCCGGCTCCGCCAATATTAAAGCGGTTAAGCATGATCGAAGACACATTCATTTCCTTGAGTTTAAGCAAGGTTTCCTTCAAGGTGGGAATATTGTGCTTTGTCAGCACAATCACGGCAACGACCCGCCCTCCGAGACGCTGCACCATTTCGATGGTGGCCTTCGATTTTTCATGGGCGCCCTGAACACCTGCCATGCGGTCATGAATTTCAGGATCCGTGCTATGGTAAGGAAACTCAAATAAGCCGACACCCAGTTTGATCAGCATTTTAAAATCGGCTTCTGTTCCGGCGTTTCCATTGCTTATGAGTGTAACGCTGCTGCCTTTCAAACGCACATACAACACCAGTTCGGCAAGACGATCAAACAACATGGGTTCACCTCCGGTGAATGTAAAATGCTCGACTTTTGCTCTTCGATACAATTTCTTCAACACTTTGCGTGCCTGCCGGTAGCTTACTTCGCCGGGAAATGTTCCACCGGGCATTTTCCAAATGTTGTAGCAATAGCGGCAAAGAAGGTTGCAGCGTGTTTCTACTTCAAAGGCGATGTGGGGAAGTATGGTCCTGTTCTGTTTCATAGATCATTTCTGGTTGAGGGTTGATTCGCGCGGAGTCAATTGTGTCCTGTGGTATGCTGTCGGGTTGCACCGGGTCATAGCACATCACCTGCGGTTCGCACGAAGTAGTGGTTGTGGTCAGCATGGCAGCCAGCCCGATTAACAATCCTGTTGCTGCCGACCTGGGTGGGATAATTCGTGAGATGTTGAGGATAAAAAATGCTACAGTCTTTTTCATGGAATAATTATACTAAGATGCCTGAAACATTTATTCTGCTTTATTTATTGTATCAGGAAAATTTGGCTTTTCATAACAATCGATCATGCGGTACAATGAATCGTAATGCTGCTCAACAACCACCGTATCGGGTTTTGAAGCGGTTGTATCGGGTGAGGCCATCTCGTAACACATTTTCGGAGCAGTTTTGCAAGCCTGTGTTGTGGCAAGCAATGATGCTCCTGCAAACAGCATCAGTCGCCGTATAGACAACACACGTCCTGTCAGATATAATGTTCGGTAAAGCAGCGCTTTGGTTTTCATGACAAAAAGAAACTTTTCAAATGGTTGTTGATCCGCAACAAAAAATTTAGCAGGTTATTTATTGCTGAAAAAGATAACAGGTACCACCATGCGGCTCAACTTTTACAGAATCAATCTTCTTTTCAGGCAAGGCCCGCGGATTCAGCGTTGTATCGCCTGCAGGAGCCCCATAACAGGTGGGCTGTTCAACATGGGTGGTATCGGTAGGTGGTCCGGTATAGCAGTGAATGGTTTTACTCCGGCAGGCGGTGTTCTGCGCAAGCAGTGAAACACCTCCCAGCAACATCAGCGCACGCCAGCGAAACGCGAAACCCAACCAAACAATCAATCGGTTAAACAAATACTTCATTCCTTTACTTTAATGTATCGGGTGGAACAGGAGCCTGTACTGTGTCATCAGGAATTGCCACTTTGTAACAGGTTGGCTGCTCGATACTGGTTGAATCAACCGGCACCGCATCATAACAACGCGTTTTACCAGTGTTGCAGCTTTGTTGGCTGCTGATTAAAAAAACACCAGTGGTTAACATAAGCCAACGCCACTGCAACAAGCGGCCAACTTTGTTTAATCCCTTAAAAAGCAATTTCTTCATATGTTGTTTGTTAATCATTTTTGTCAACGCCCAAGGTATCCATAGGAGGAGCAGGGTCATAGCATTTAGGCTGGATACTATCCTTCTTCAAATCATTTTTTTCATGCTTGCCTGTCCCAGAGCAAGATGCCAGAATGAGCAAACCACTGAACATCACAAGTTGTTTCCATCCAATGAACCGTCCAGTAGCACATAATAAACGACAGGCAACCCTTTTCATGGTCGAAAGATAATCAGTTTTCAATTAATACGCTGTCTTTTTGTGCAGTATCCTGAACGACCACCGGCTCATAACAGGTCACTCTCATGGTGTCATTTTTTGTATCAACAGTTTTATCATCCGGTTTTCCTGCACAACCAGACAAAGCAGAGCTTCCAATAAGAACAACAATAAGTTTCAGATAAACAGCAGCATGTCGCCTTGAAACTGGCAATGTCAGCAAAAAAAGCATCCATGATTTGATGACCCTTTTCATGGCTGCTCTTTAATGTCGTTTTGTAGCGTATCACTGCCGACTGGTTCGGCCTGATCATAGCACTTTGGCTGTACTACAGTGCTGTCAACCGGCACAACTTCGTAACAGGTTTTGCGATGACTCCGGCAGCTCTGCGAACTGGCCGCCAGTAAACCAAGACCTGCAACAAGAGTCAGCCATCGCCAACCACTCAGAAAGCCCATCCACAAAAATAGTTTTCTGATCACATTCATAATCATATTATTGGGTATCACCCTTACTTGTATCAGCCGGCGGGCCAACATAGCAATCGATGATGGTGGTGTCGTAATCCGGTTTGGGTTTCTTCTCTTTTTCAGAATGACTGCTACACGATTGTGAAGCCAGCAGCGCCGAAATCCCGGCAAGCAGGGTTAGTTTGCGCAAACCGCCAAGGCGTGCCAAATGCATAAGTGTCCTGTGAAATATTACTTTCATGGCTGCTTTTTTAGGGTGTCATCAGTTTGGACTGAATCATTTCTGATCGCTGGCTTATAACAAGTCACATCTACCTGTCCGTCCTCAGTTACATTCTCATTATCTTTCTTAGTGTTTTTTCCGTCGCATGCATTAAAAAATGCCAGGAGTACTGCTCCACCCCAAAGCATTATGGAAGAAATTGTCTTATTAAATCTGCTGCGATTCCGCATACTGTTAAATATTTATCGGTCACGATCAAGTTCAACATTCTCTTCCCAGCTGTCATATTCATCATCGCCACCCCAAAGGTCATCGTCGTCATCAGCTTTCTGGCGCTTACGCTCAGATTGCTTCTCTCCAGAATTCACACAAGTGGTATCGCTGCCCAACGTTCGCACTGAATTGGGGTCACTTGATGTTGGAGTGTAGCAATGTGTTTTGCATGATGGCAACAATGGCGTAGTTAAGAGCAGAGAGGCCACAAGAAGCCTAAAATATCGTAAGGATTTCATTCCTGGTTTCCACAGTCCTGAAATGATCCTGATTGCGAGTATTCGTTTTATCGTTTTCATTTTACAGAATCGTCTTCCCAATTAATAACCGGAACGTAACAACGGTGTGTTGGCTGGTTGAAATATGCCGTATCAATTTCTACTTTCTCTAATGATTCGGGAATCTCGGTGACCGTTTTTTCATCTGCAGGCTGTTTGCCGGTTTTCTTCATTTTTAAGTCAGACCTGCTTTTCCGTTCAAGTGTTTGCCCACTCGAAATATCCTGCCTCGAACATGCTGCAAAGGTTAGCAACGACAGCCCGAAAAGCAATGACAATCGCCTTAAACCAAGGACTCGACTTGTATGCAACAAGCAGGTTAATATGTGTATTTTCAGGTTCATGTGTCGCTACTATTCGAATTCAGGTCGGGTTTCTCAATCACCGAAGTAGTGTCTCTGTTCAGTTCTGGCGAAGGTTTATAACAGGTTCTAATGGCAGGCCGACACGAGGTTACAAACACCGAAGAGCATGCAAGCAGTAACAATCCCAACATCAGTTTTATACTTCTGAACCTTTTCATCGTTTTCTCATTTTCACCTGAACAAACACAACACAACATTGCCCGATATGATGCAAAACAAACATGTTTTCACAGCAAAGCTATACAAATCAGTTGAATCGGGGGTCGAATGTTATAGATCTTCCACGGTCCATTCAACCCTGAAGGAGGTAACTTTGTCCCAATCCTCCGTTTTCATTTTGCTTTCGCCGAACTCAACAAGCTCCTCTTCCGGTATTAATATGGTGGAATGGGAGTGCTGCTTTTTAACTGCATCACCGGCTTTCAGATAAACAGTATAATTCACTTTCAGTTTCTTCTGTGTCAGATTTTTAAGTGTTACGTCATAGCGATACATTGTTTCACCATTTAACGCACCTGTCGAAACGCAATCAACGTCGGCAGACACTTTGTCGGCGGCGGTTTCCTGCGCCAGAAGCGTATTTGGAAACAGCATCAGCACAGAAAAGAAACAGACAAAACTTAAAATAGTTTTCATGGAATAAGGGTTTGGTTGTAGAACAAGGGCGTTTGTTGATCAATTATCATGCTTAAAAATGAACGACATATGATATCCACCATCATGTCTTTATTCGTCATCTTCAACAAAAAGCATCACAATTCCTATGCTGAACATGTAGGAAGGCTGAAGCTCAATACCGGCAATGGCATCGCTTCCCAAGGGAAGATAGGAGCACTCAAGAAAAATAAACGAATGATTCATATTATAGCTTTCCGTTCCGAGTGAATATGCGAGACCTCCTCTCAGACACAAATTGAAAGCGATCTGATCGGCCAGCGAAGCACCCCGAAATGTGAGTCCGGCTGCAACAGAAAGAGTTGGTCGCAGTTGTGCCTCATTCATGGGTAGAATGCGTGTTCCTATATTGATATACAAGTCCTGATGCTTCTTCACACCGATTGAATCAATATTTGAGAGATTCACCAACCGGTATCCCATCTGGGTTTCAGGATGAAGAGAACCATATCTTCCGTAGAAAAGATTAAAATCAACACCAATTTGCGATTTCGCTGGAATGAGCTCATTACGGCCTGTTACATCGACATTTTGCCTTCCCAGAAACTGAATATTGATGGCTTTATAAAAAAACGGATCTTTTTGTCTGGTCAGGCTAAAAGCATTTGAGTTGGCGAGCTGAGCCATGCAAACAAACGGCAGGATGAAAATGGCGATGAGCAGCAGTCGTTTCATGGCATACCCGATTTATGGACAAATATACGATGTTTTACGACAAATCCCAATAATTCAATGCGTTTTCATATATGCGGTGTACCATTCCACGTCCGTTCAGGGTCAAGCAACCTGCTTCACGCGCATGCTTCAGAAATTGTGTTTCAGCGGGATGATAAATCAGATCAAAAGCCAGTGTACCCGGTTGCAATGCCTCGTAGCATATTGGTGGAGCCTGTTGCTCGAATGGTTTCATGCCAAGCGGAGTGGCATTGATCACAAGGTCAGCTTGCGATAGCATTTTTTCGTCAAGCGCATCATAGCTGATGCAAGTTGCTGATTTGTTTCGCGAAACCTTTGTGTAAAAAACCTGATGGCTTTTTAATGCATATTCAATGGCAGCAGCTGCGCCGCCGTTTCCAAGAAGCAATGCATTCCTGAATGATTTGTGATGAAATGACTGA
>CAZLHV010000074.1:6598-13695 GCA_964559205.1 uncultured Bacteroidaceae bacterium | reverse complement strand
ACATATACACCCTCATTGTCTGAAAAAAAAATATTTCCCACATCCAACATCTTCGATACAAGGTACAAAATAAACAGACCAACGCCAAGAGCTGCCATCCACCGTGAAGCTTTTCTTTTATGGGCAGCCAGTTTTTCGTTATTCAGGAGTTTGATTTCTAGTTCCATCATTCAAAAATACAAAAGTAATGATAAACAGCATATTTCATCGGGTTTTCCGATAGCTCAGCACAGCCCATCCATTGAAGAATGCTGCGAAAGAGAGCAGTGCAAACAATTGGGTGCTTAAGTCGGCAAAGCCACTGCCTTTCAGATACACAAGACGAAGCACCTGAATCATGTACTTCAACGGACTAAACGTGCTGATGGCTTGTGCCCAGGGCGGCATGTTTTCTACCGGCGTGTATAATCCACTAAGGAAAATAAATGTGATCACAAAGAAAAACATCATGAAAATGGCTTGTTGTATCGTTTGTGCATAATTGGAAATCACGAGTCCAAATCCCGAAAAGGCAATAACAAACAGCGACGCATAGGCATAAATGACCAGCAGGTTGCCTGAAGGTACCAGCCCGTAGGCAATCCATGCCACGAGAAACGAAATGCTCATGACCACAAAACCAAGCACCCAATATGGAATCAACTTTGAGAGAATGAAATACAATTTTCTCACAGGCGTCACATTCATCTGCTCAATGCTCCCGTCTTCTTTTTCACCTACAATGTTCAGCGCTGGCAAGAAACCCGCAACCATGGCAAGAATCATAATCATGATGGCCGGAATCATGGTTACGCGATAGAGCAACTGAGGATTGTAGCGATACTGAGGCACAATTTCGAAACGGGCCGTCCCTTCGCTTCCCTGCCCTACGGTCCATTCGTTACGCACCTCCTGACTAAAACGGTTCACGACCGAAGCCAGATATGAACTGCCGATACCTCCTTTTACACCGTTGACCGTGTTTGCAGCAATGAGCACTTCGGCCTGCTGTTCCTTCACCAATGCCTTTTCAAATCCGGAGGGAATTTCAAGAATCATGTCGGCCTGTCCCGATTCGATTGAACGCAGTGCTCCGGGATAGGTTTCGGACACATCCGTAATGATAAAATATCCCGACGCTTCGACCTCCGCGATCAGTCGGCGCGAGTACCCGCTTTTGTCATGATCGCTGACACTAAGGTTAATGCTTTTGATTTCAAAATCAGCAGCTAAGGGAAACACCAGCACTGCCACAAGCGGCATAATGATCATCATCCGCGGCAAAGCCTTATTGCGGAAAAATTGTTTGAATTCTTTTTCAAGAAGATATTTAAGCATGATCAGCCAAGTCGGGTTTTAAAATTACGAATACTAAGAATCATCAACACAACCGCCATGAGGGAAAGAATGCCAAATTGCAAAGCCACCGAGTGAAAATCCACACCCATAATCATGATGGCCCTGGTGGCTTCGATATACCACTTCACCGGAAGAATCTGAGCAATCCATTGCATGGCAACTGGCATCGAGGATATGGGAAAAACCAGTCCAGAAAGTAAAACAGCCGGCAACATGAGTCCCATAGCTGATGCAAGCATGGCTACCATTTGCTTGCTGACAAGCGTCGAAATGAGTAAACCCAAGGCCAGCGAAACAAAAATAAACAACAACGAAACCGCAAAAAGCAATGCCCAGCTACCATTGACCGGAACCTTCATGATGACGGTTGCAATGAATAAAATGGTGACAAAATTGAGCACTGAAATGGTAAAATACGGCACCAGCTTCGATAAAATCAGGTTCAGCGGCTTCATGGGCGACACAAGAAGGATTTCCATGTTGCCTTTTTCCTTTTCGCGCACGATTGACACCGAGGTCATCATGGCGCAAACAAGCATCACCAGCATTCCCATCACACCAGGAACCGTATTGAACGACCCTTTCATGGCAGGATTATACAGCAGTCTAACGGATGGCTGAATCTGATATGGAACCTTGTTATTCTCCATGATATCCTGCTGATACGAAGCCAGCAGATTTTGTGCATAAAGCGTTAGTGTATTTGCCGTGTTGGGATCAGAACCATCGGTCACAATTTGTACCTGCGCTTCGCCGGTGTGAACCATGTTGCTGTAAAAGGCGTTGCTAAAAACGATAAACATACCAATGTCACCTTGCATAAACAGCATTTCGGCCTCCTGTCGCGAATGCACGTATCCATCGAAGATGAAATATTCGCTGGTTTCGAGTTTATTGATCATTCCCTGTGTAGCAGCATCGCGCGAAGGATCAAATACCACAAAATGCGTGTTGCGAATTTCTGTTGAGATGGCGTATCCAAACAAAATCAGCATGACCACAGGCAACACAAGTAATATCAGCATGGTCCAGCGGTCACGCAGAATGTGAAGAAACTCCTTATAGGTAAATACAAAAAACTGTCGCATATTAATCGGCTTTACGTGTGGCTCCTCTGGCCAGTATCTGAAACACATCCTCCATATCGCTGGCCGAGAACTGTTGTTTTAATTCCGATGGGGTTCCCAGCGCTCTGATCTTTCCATCAACCATCATTGACACACGATTACAATACTCGGCTTCGTCGAGATAATGCGTAGTAACAAAAACAGTTATTCCATCATCAGCAGCCTTAAAAATCATTTCCCAAAACTGTCGGCGAACCACCGGATCGACACCACTGGTTGGCTCATCGAGAAACACAATACCAGGACGGTGAAACACAGAAATGGCAAAGGCAAGCTTTTGTTTCCAGCCCAAAGGCAACGACTTCACCATCAGGTTTTTTCCGGAAACAAAATCCATCGATTTCAGCATTTCATCGGTTCTCGGAGCAATTTCACGATCAGGAACGCTATAAATGCCCGCATAAAGTCTGATGTTTTCCCACACTTTAAGGTCGTCGTACAGCGCAAATTTCTGGCTCATGTATCCAATGCTTCGTTTTACCTGCTCGCTTTGAGTGGCCACGTTGAAACCTGCCACCAATCCGGTTCCCGAAGTAGGCTTGCTCAACCCGCAAAGCATACGCATGGCGGTGGTTTTTCCAGCACCGTTGGCACCGAGAAAACCAAATATTTCGCCCTGCTTCACCCGAAACGAAATCTGATCGACCGCAGTAAACGATCCAAAACGCTTGGTTAACTGATCGGCAATAATTACATCCATATCATTGATTTTCACGGGTCATTTCCAAAAAGCAATCTTCAACACCGGCATCAATGGAACGAATGGATAATTCGTCATGACCTCGCTGTTGTAAAAAGGCCGTCAGAGCATCGGTTCCTTCATTGTCGTTATTCAGTATAAGATGGTGAGCATCGCCAAAAGCATTGCATGAGAGCGTGTTTGGATAGCTGCGCACATCGCTAAGCAGTTTCGACATCTGGCTGCTGCGCACAGCCCATAGTTTTTTCCCAAAGCCATTGCGCATCGCGGCGGGAGTATCAGTCCGCAATATTTCACCCTGCCTGATCAGTGCAATCCGGTCGCAAAGCGCAGCTTCGTTCATATATGGCGTTGAGACCACCATGGTAATACCTTCTTTTTTCAATCGCCCCAGCATGTCCCAGAATTCTCTTCGCGAAACGGGATCAACGCCTGTCGTTGGCTCGTCAAGAAACAGCACTTCGGGTTTGTGAATCAAAGCACAACAAAGTGCTAGCTTTTGCTTCATCCCTCCCGAGAGCGCACCAGCACGTCGCTTTGAGAAGGGCTCAATCTGCACATAGATATCACGGATCAGGTGGTAGTTTTCTTCAATGCTGGTATGAAACACACTTGCAAAGATTCGCAGATTTTCGGCCACAGTTAAGTCCTGATACAGCGAAAAACGTCCTGGCATGTAGCCCACTTTATGTCGGATCTGACGGTATTCTTTCACGGCATCATGGCCAGCAATGCGTGCACTCCCCGCATCGGGCAGCAGCAAGGTGGTCAGAATCCTGAACATGGTGGTCTTCCCTGCCCCGTCGGGTCCGATTAATCCGAAAATCTCACCCTCCTGTGCAGCAAAACTCACTTCATTCAACGCTCTGACTGCACCGTGGTTTTTTGTAATACCTTCTGCAACGACCGCTTCCATCATTCGCCGATTTTAATGCCACCGTACATGCCGATTTTCAAAAAACCATCGTTTTTCACAGCCACCTTCACAGCATAAACCAAATTGGCCCGCTCGTCCTGCGTTTGAATGGTTTTTGGCGTAAACTCCGATTTATCTGAAATCCATATCACTGTCCCCTCGTAACGCTTGCTGTCGCTTTCACCCACTTCGGCCAGCACATTCACTTTCTGTCCAATTGAAATGGAGCTAAGCTGATCAGCAGTTACATAAACCCTCAGAATCATGTTTCGAGTATCAGCCATTTTCAGGACAGGCTTTCCAACGCTGACATATTCGCCGGGTTCGGCATACTTCACCAGCACAGTGCCGGTCATGGGCGAACGTAAAAAACATCGCTGCAACTGATCTTCAATTTGCGCCATTTGTACCGCAAGCGCATCGGCATCATTGCCAATGCCCGCACTGGTATTTTGAAGCGATTCACGTTGAGCAGCCAGTTGTTTTTCGAGGGTTTGAAGCTGGGCAACAACATCGTCGAGTTGCTTTGGATTTGCCGCACCTGCATTCACCAGATTTTCCATCCTTGTTTTTTCGCGTCGGGCGGTTTCAATTTGCTGCTGTGTGGCTGCAATCTGTACACCCACATTTGGATTGCGGCTTCTCACGCCCTTCACGCTCGCTTCTAGTTGTTTAAGTTTCAAATACAGCTGAGTCGTATCAATCAGTGCAATAAGTTGATTGAGTTCCAGCTCATCGCCTTCCTGCACTTCCATGCTCAAAATGCGACCGCTTGCCTCTGACGAAACAATGATTTCGGTTGCCTCGAATACGCCGCTGGCATCAGGCTCGTTTGAGTGACTGTTGCAGCTGATTGATAATACAACAAGTGCTGCTATACATAGATATTTTCTCGTTTTCATAAACATCGGTTTACAGATTAACAGTGTTTTTTATTTGATACATCGTTTGCAGCCATTGCATCTGATGAAGCATCTTATCGGCCTTTGCCCGGTGAACAGCATTGATATCGCGCAATAAGTCAGCAGCCGTGGCCGTTCCATTTTCAACTTGCGCTTCAGTACTTCGCTGAATGTTCAGGCGTAAGCCAATCATTTCATCGTCTGAAGCAAGCATTTGCACAAACTTCTCGAGATCAGTATTTTGCTGAACATATTTCAGCTGTGTGTTAAACTCAAAAGTTTCCTTTTGCATTGTGGCATATGACTGATTGATGCTGAGCAATTGCAATTCGTTGCTACGGGTATAGAAACCTCCCAACGACCAGCTGAGCCTTATGCCCCCGATAAAAAACGGGCTGAATTCGTTGCTTAGCATATTCAGTCCCGGCTTGCCATAACCACCCTGAGCGAACAACGAAAGTTTTGGCATGGTCGCCGAATGAATGAGTTGCTTCTGACTTTCGAACAAAGCGCTCTGAGCATCAAACACCAGCATTTCGGGACGATTGACAGGGAGAGAATCCTGCAGAATCAAGGCTTCGGGAACCACAAAGACCGAAGCAGTGTCATACGCTTCGCCTGTGAACGCAGCAAGCATGCTGATGTACGATTTTCTTGACGCGATGATTTCGATCTTCATTTGACTGGCTTTGATTTGTTCTACGCGAATCGCATCAAGATCTGACTGTGTTGCCACACCATTATTATATGAAGCTTCCACACGCTGATAACCCGTTGCAAGATCATTCAGCAGCAATTGATTCAGCTTCAGTTGTTCGTCGAGCAATAAAATGCCGAAAAACAGCTGATTAATTCGTTCACGAATGGCAAACATGTCGCTTTCGTATTTTGATTCATCCAGTACCGCAGTGGCTTTATATACATTGCGGCGAGCACTCGACGTACCACCGTCCCACAGGGTTTGATTCACATCAAGGGTAGCCTGATACTGATCCTGATCCATTTCGCCAACACCCGGCATGCTGAATGGCAATTCCATCACTTCAGATTGCCAGGTAGCCTTTGCTGAAAACGATACCTGAGGCAACCATGCGCGGGCTGCATTTGAAAGATTATATGCTTCAGCCTGCCTGATGAGCCCGTATTGTTCAACCAAAGGATAGTTGTTGCGTGCTTTCGAATAGCACTCATTGAGGGTTACCTGTGCATGAAGCGGTTGCAACGTTAAAACGAGCACCACCCATGCAAAATATTTTACGCCATTCATTGCTTCTTCGATTTTTGCTGATTCAACTTGTTTTCATCAACATCGGGCTTCAGACTGTTCAGAATCACGCGGATGTTTTCCTGCTTGCGGTGCTGAAGCATTTGATTGAAAAAGTCTTCATTCAGAAAGAGAATCTTTTTCATCATCGGTGCTGCAATAAAAGCCATGGCGTTAAGCGATACCATCATGTAAATGATATCAGGAATGGTGATTGGCCTGATTCGTCCGGCCTCAATTTCAGCATCCAACTCCTGCTGAAATGGGCTGTGAACCAGATCAATCGTCTCACCCAACGATGCCTTCAGGTGATCAATGCGCTCAGGATTGGTGGTGAGTTCATTGATGACAAGAAATGGCAATTTGGGATTGGCCTGTAGCATATCGAAATGTGCACCAATTGTTCGCCTGAGTTTCTCCACAAATGGCAGATTCTCATCATGTGTTTTGAAAATCACAGAAAAAAATGTTTTCAGTTTCTGCGCAAATATTTCCTCAAACAACCTTTCTTTTGTTCGGAAATAATAGTGAACCAAAGCCTGATTACAACCAACCTCTTTGGCGATTTGGGTGGTGGAAACCATGGCATAGCCTCGCTCCAGAAACAACCTCTCGGCTGCATCGAGAATGGCTTTTTCCATATTCTGATCCTTGTTAACAACCATATTTAATTGACTTATTAAAGTTGCAAATTAAATACATTAATTAGTAATGTAAAAATATTTTTTGTTAAATGTGTTGTAATTCTACAACAACCCTAATTGATTTTAAAATTCTGAAAACAAACATCGTAATGCATGTCAATGTGGATATATAAGAATTCATTCAATTCTTCCCAAACTATGACGCC
>CAZLHV010000074.1:0-6588 GCA_964559205.1 uncultured Bacteroidaceae bacterium | reverse complement strand
TCGTACCTTTGTATTTTCTATTTCTGAAGCATGATGAAATATACAATACCGCATCTGCTTTTACATTCGTTCGAAAAGCATGCGACAAAGCCTTCGCTCACATTTGCCGGCGAACAAGCCTACACTTATTCCGAATTATCGGAACTTACGGCAAAAACCGTTTCATTTCTCCAACATCAAGGCATTTCAAAAGGTGATAAAGTGGCTTTGTGGGGTAGCAATTCGCCGCAATGGGGCATGATTTATCTTGCTACCACAGTGATGGGCGCTGTGATTGTTCCGATACTTCCTGAAACACTTCCTTCCGACACCGGAGTTCTGGTACGACATTCCGGATCAAAAATGCTTTTCTGTTCCGAAATACAGCACTCCAAGATTCAGGAAAATCAGATTCCATCGGCCTGCTCGATATTCCGCATAGAAGACATTGAATCCCTTGTATCGACTTTTAAACCACATTTTTCTGATCCTGATCAGGTTGGCGAAGACGATCTAGCTGCCATCATATATACATCGGGAACCACTGGTAAAGCCAAAGGGGTCATGCTGAGCCACCGCAACATTGCTCACGTATCGTGGCATGGTGGAGACATTCAGCCTCTTGTGCCTGAAGATCGCTTCCTTTCGGTTTTGCCCATGGCACATACCTACGAAAATTCGCTGGGTTTTTTATTCCCTCTTTTCAACGGTGCTTCGGTTCACTATCTGCGCAAAGCACCAACAGCCTCAGTACTTTTACCATTATTATTGCAGGTCAGGCCGACAATGATGCTCACAGTACCCCTGATCATGGAAAAAATGTACCGTCAGAAAATACGCCCGCAACTCACAAAAGGTCTTTTGCTCAAAACGCTTTATTCCATTGCTCCATTTCGAAAACTTCTGCATCGGGCTGCAGGAAAAAAGCTGATGAAAACCTTTGGCGGCTGCCTGAAGTTCTTTGGCATTGGCGGAGCAAAGCTCAATCCGCTGGTAGAACGGTTTTTACGCGAAGCCCGTTTCCCCTATGCCATTGGCTATGGTCTTACCGAATCGGCTCCATTGCTAGCTGGCGCCAATGCTCATTTCACACGATTTGAATCTACCGGTCCTGCCCTAACAGGGGTTACGCTAAAAATCAACGACCCGGATCCAAAAACCGGCGAAGGTGAAATATGGGCAAAAGGGCCCAATATCATGATGGGTTATTTCCGCGAACCAGCCCTCACTGCCGAAGTGATCACCCCCGAAGGCTGGCTGCGAACTGGCGATTTAGGTCGATTGTCGAAAACAGGATATCTATATATTCGTGGACGCCTGAAAAATATCATCATTACGGCCACCGGTAAGAATATTTATCCGGAAGATATTGAAGCTTTGATCAATAACCAGCCTTATGTAACCGAGTCGCTTGTGATTGAACGCAAAGGCCGGCTGGTGGCGCTGGTTCAGCTAAACATGGAAGAACTTGAGCAATCGTTTCAGCAGTTTCTCGATAATCTGGAAACAAAAAAAGCTGAGATTCTCGAAGAAATCAGGCAGGTTGTCAATGCTCATATGAATAAAATTTCTCAGCTGCAAGCCTGCGAAATTCAACCGCAACCTTTCGAGAAAACCGCCACGATGAAAATCAAACGATTCTTGTACCAATAAATGTTATTCTGAACTCCGGCATCATATTACCGCCATTCAAATACATCTTCATATGAAATGGTTCTTTTCTTTCTCCATGACAGCTCATTTTTCAGAGAAGCCCGAGGTGCTGCTTAACAGGCTGGAACAGCAGCTTGACAGTCCAAAGTATCGTGCCCATGGTCTGGGATCAGCGCAAATTCATCGTTATGAAGGTCGCATTCGCAGTCACAACTTTAAAATGATGCGAATTGTTAACGGAAAAAATTCCTTTGTTCCCAGAATGAAAGGTTCACTGCACGAAAGTGGCAGCGGAACAGAACTTCGCGCAAGCATTCGTTTTCATTTTATTATTCGCTTTTTTTTATTCATCTGGATATTGGGCATGATTGGCGCTGGAATTGGCATTATGCTGCAGGAATTTAAACAGCAAGCCGGCTTTTTATATGGGCTGATTCCTATCAGCATTGGCATCGCAAGCTATCTTCTTATCGTTCAAGGTTTCAGCAAAGCTGCTAATGCTGCCGCACGTGATCTGGACTCGATGCTGAAGGCTGAAAACTAATATCGTTTCGTTAAAGACAAGCAGGTCAATTGCCCGATTCATTGCGTTTGTTTATACGCTTATAGCGCCGCTCAAGCCGGGCTGTTTCACGATCCCAATATGGCTTTTGCGCAACAAAGCTTCCGTTGTTCCACTTTAACACCATGCGGTCGCCTTTTCCATATGGTCGAAAACATTCCTGACTGCCTTCTGTTCCCCATCGTACCAGAATATTTCTGCCTTTTTTGGGCAGGTCAAACTCCATCGTCGGAATGCAACCTGCATATTCCATCAGCGATGATTGTTCATCAATATCTCCTGTAAAAAACATCGGATACACGTCAGGCAAAACTTTTTTTGTATCGATGGCTGTCAATGTACTGTCAGTATAAAGAAAAAAATCAAAGCTGGACACCTCGCAGACCGGACCGCCTGAAATGACATAAACGGCAACCATCTTGTCTCCATTTTTCAAGTCCCAGTAACACAGGTCGATCCAGCCTTCGATTGGACAAAGAAACGTCAGAAAATGCATTTTTTTGTTCAGGTTGGCAACGCCAAATTCTTTATGACGAGCAATCATGGTGTCTCTGGCTTCAAAATAGTCGAGGCCTACAAGATAATCCTCAGCTGCTTCACGCCGGCTCTCGCATGAAAAGTTGCCAACGGATGAATCCGGAACCATGAATAAAAAATCGATGATGTTTTGTCCATGGGAAACAAAACATATTTGCATGAAAAAGATAATCGCTGTGAAATATCGCATGTGCAGGTTGATATTAATTGGGGTGAAAATCAATCGATTCTACAAAGGTATTAAAGAATATTTTTACTTATGTATCATTCATTAATTCGAAACAATTGACCAATCATCAGGCTTTTTTATACTTTTACAGAAAATAATCCCATATGAAAATCATCATAGCAGCGATCATTATTTTGATGAGCATGCAGGTCAGTGCCAACGACGGAATGTTTATGTCGAGCGGCGGCAACCTGATGCCGGTGAAAGAAACAAGCATAGAAATGCGTAAGGAAGTGCTTTTTCTGAAACGCACCAGCGATGGTTTTGAAGTCTCGGTGTATTTCGAGTTTTATAATCCGGGTGAGGCCCGTGACGAAACCGTTGGTTTTGTTTCGCCCCCATCGAGCGAAGAAGCCAATTATTTTTTCGACGAGAATGGTTGTGGGGATGAGGGTAAAAAAATCACCGGACATCCCTACATCAGTGGCTTTATGGTGATGGTGAATAATCAACTGCTTCCGTACCAAGTAGCCCGTTTCGACTCAACGGGTTTTCAGTCAAACATCATGGGAAATTACGGTGGCTGCGACTACGTGTATTATTTCAATGTTCATTTCGAAAAAGGTTTGAATATCATCCGACACCATTATACGTTTAAGGGCTCTTCAGGACTCGAAGGTTATACATTCAGCTATCGTCTGAGCACCGGTAAAATGTGGGCAAAAGATGCCATTGGCGATTTTGAGCTCATCATTGAGTCTCCCGACACCTATATGCAGGTTCCAAAGCGTTTCAGCGAGTCAGGTTCAACGGTGCAATGGGAAATCAATGGTATCGGGCGTCTGGCCGAAGAGGGATTTGAAGGCAATGGCAATGTGTTTTTACGAAGCGGTTTTCTGCGTTTTCGTGCACAGAATTTCGCACCCGATTACGATCTTCAATTATTCATTCCCAGTACGCATGTGTTGTTCTACGAACTGGACCGATTGAATGATGGCGCATTGGAAATTCCCGGCGATTTGATCTCGGTGCTGTATGCTTCATCGAGCATGGCATCCGGTGATTATCAGGCCATGCTGGCAGATTATTCCGATGAATTTATTCAACTGATTATCAACTATTTTTATGCTCGAAAAGGACTCTTGATACGAAAGCCTGAATCGGCAGCCATTTTCTCGAAAGCACTTTGGTACTTGCCCGACCCGGCGCTGAATGCCACCGATATTGTTTTTAGTGAAAGTGACAAGAAACTCATCGATTTACTGGCCGCCGAAAGGGCCCGCAGGAAAAAATAGTTTTCATTTTGCCGGTTATTGAAAATAATGTAGGTTTGCAACACACTTCACAGGTAAACCTATGCGATATTTAGTTTTTTCTCTGCTGCTATGTTTCTGGCTGCCAGGCATTGCTCAAACCGACGAGTTCCCCACCAGCGAAAGCTGCACCAGCATTATGGCAGGTAAAGAAGCCACTACCGATGGTTCGGTCATTACCAGCCACACCTGCGACGGAAAATACCGCTCATGGCTTAACATTGTGCCAGCCGCCAGCTATTCGAAAGACACCACCATGGATATTCACTGGGGAACGATGCACACCGAAACGCCCTGGGACACCCGTGGTCTTGCATTGAAAGGAAAAATAAAACAGGCTCAAAACACATTTGCCTATGTGAATGCTGCCTACCCGTTCATGAACGAAAAACAACTCATCATTGGCGAAAGCACCATATCGGGACGCAGTGAACTGGTAAATAAAAAGGGGCTCTTTCTGATCGAAAATCTCGAAGCCATTGTGCTTCAACGATGCAGCACTGCCCGTGCAGCCATCACCCTGATGGGCGAACTGGTGAAAGAATTTGGTTATGCCGATGTTGGCGAGTGTTTGACCATTGCTGATAAAAAGGAAGTGTGGGTGTTCGAAATTTTTGGCGAAGGCCCCGACCAGATTGGCGCCGTTTGGGCCGCGCAACGCATCCCCGACGATCATGTGGGTGTTTGTGCCAACATCAGCCGTATCAGCGAAATAAATCTCAAGGATAAAGACCATTTTATGGCTTCGGACAATGTGTTCAGCGTTGCACAAAAAATGGGGTTCTGGGATGGAAAAGAACCCTTTAAATTCTGGAAGGCATACAGTGGCGCCAAGCCTTTTCAAATTCGCGAATACTTCATCCTGTCGCAGGTAGCGCCATCACTCAACCTCGATTACAATGCCGAAGAACTGCCATTTTCGGTAAAGCCGGAAAAGAAAATTTCAGTACGCGACGTCATGGCACTGCTCCGCTCTACTTTCGAAGGGACCCCATGGGACATGACCCAGCACCTGAACATGGTGACCACCCATAAAGACGACAGTGGAAGAACCATCAGCGACACCGTTACATCGCCCTATGCCAACCCGTGGATGAAACGTGAAATGATGGGGATGCTGAACTATCAAAACCCCGATGCTGTCAAATTTCAACGTACCTGTGCCGTGGCATGGTGTGCCTACAGCTTTGTTGGACAATGCCGCGACTGGCTTCCCGATGAAGTGGGAGGTGTCTGCTGGTTTTCGTTCGACAATCCTGCCGAGAGTCCGCGGTTTCCGATTTTTGCCGGCACCCTTTCACTGCCACAGGCTTTCAACTATTCAGGGCAATTCAATTTCAATGAACAATCGGCTCATTGGCAATACCGTCAGGCCAACCGACTGGCCACTGTGCGCTGGGGCGATGGACGAAAACTCATTGAGCCAGCGCTGATGCAATACGAAGACAAAGCTTTCACCGAGCTGGCGGCCGTCGAAGCGCATGCAGCCGAGTTGCTGAAACAAGACAAGAAAAATGCTGCAGCAGGGAAACCCACTCAACTTTGCCGACAATACTTAACGCAATACACCGCCGATTTCTACCGCGCCTCGGCCATGAAATGGCTCGAACTCCGCGATCAATTTTGGAGCGATTTGAAGTTGTCGTTTTAGAAACTTTCTAAAAATCATTCTGCTTTTTTGCACGAAGATCGCAAAGAAGGCACTAAGAACACAACGCAAAAGTGTTTCTATGGATAAAAGCCGTTAAGTGCAATCGCAAAATTGTTGTGATTGGTCATTTGTGTTTACTTGAAATTCTCATTGCAGAATGAGAATTTCAGAAAACAACAAATGCGAACGGCTTTTTTTATTGAATCCTTTGTGCTCTTTGAGCTCCTCTTGGAGACCTTTGTGATCCGAACAAACTCAAAAATTTAGACAGTCTCTTAGTGTTTCCTGTTTTGATTATCGTGTAAGAAAAGGGAATTTAAATCGCTTTTCTTTCCGTATTTTAAAGATACTTTTAGTACTTCTTTCCGATATTTAAAGATATTTAATTGATTATTGTTTGGAATTTTAAAAAGCCGCTTCAATGAGCGACTTTTCCGCGTCGTATTAAAAAATTTTCAACAATTTGGATTTTGCCTTGTGTGTTACTGAGCCGGCAGTCAGGTTTTCTTCTGGTAGCTTGTCTGTAGCTCACCTTCAGCTTGCCGAAGGTATGGTCAAAAGAAAAACTGCATTCGTTCTAAAACCCACCTAATTTCAAAGCCAATTTACATTTTTACGTACGAATAATTGTATAAAATCACATTTTTACGTACGAATAATTGTTGATAATTACATTTTTCTGTACGAAAAGTTGTATATTTGTAAAATTTTCTGCGCAATGATA
>CAZLHV010000073.1:0-14030 GCA_964559205.1 uncultured Bacteroidaceae bacterium | reverse complement strand
TTTTGCTCCGCTGTTCCCTGTAGCTCCGAATTCCGAGACAAATCCGGGTTTCTTTGAAACAAATCCGGGATTAGCTATGCAAAACGCCTGCACTTCGTTTGGTTTTTTGCTCCGCTGTTCCCTGTAGCTCCGAATTCCGAGACAAATCCGGGTTTCTTTCAGAAACCAAAAACTTCACCCCGAATCCCAACATGAGCAAGCTCCGTGGTTTTCGGGGTGAAGTTTTTCCTTGCGGATTTGTCTCTTAGTGATCCCGGCGGGATTCGAACCCACGACCCGCAGCTTAGAAGGCTGCTGCTCTATCCAGCTGAGCTACAGGACCAATTTTTTAGGAGTGCAAAAGTAATGATTTTCTGTGATAAAAGACAAATAATTGTATTAATTGTTTGAATAAGTGAGCTTTAATGCTATTATATGTTCTCCATTTTCTTTTTTTTGTTTCAATCCTTATATATATGCAGTAGATTTTTCAAAAGCTGATTTCCCATTCGCGAATAAATTCTCTACAAGGCACAGGATTACGGCTCGCTACGTTCACCGTGATCCTGTAAATAGGGGAGAGACAATCGAAAATCCATTTTCGCTGCGCGAAAACTTATTCTTTACGAGGCAACAGGATTACGGCTCGCTACGTTCACCGTGATCCTGTAGGTGGGGGAGAAACAATCAAAAATCCATTTTCGCTGCGCGAAAACTTATTCTCTACAAGGCAACAGGATTATGGCTCGCTACGCTCAACGTGATCCTGAAGGTGGGGGTGAAACAATCAAAAATCCATTTTCGCTGCGCGAAAATATTCGCTACGAGGCTACAGGATTACGGCTCGCTTTGCTCACCGTGATCCTGTAAATAGGGGAGAGACAATCAAAAATCCATTTTCGCTGCGCGAAAATGCTGTATTTTTTTAATCCCATTGCTCATGCGAGCATGGCTATGGGATATAAAAAAATCCAACACACTACGTGTTGGATTTATGATTGTCGGGGTAGCAGGATTCGAACCTGCGACCTCCTGCTCCCAAAGCAGGCGCGCTAGCCGGGCTACGCTATACCCCGTTGCGGGTGCAAATGTACAAATTATTTAATACCAACCAAGTTATTAATACTAAATTTGTCGTAGAAATGAAAAAAAACGAGCAGCAGACGATCCCGCATTTTTTTATCATGGGCCGGACCCGGTCGGGAACCACCATGCTGCGAAGCATGTTCGATGCACATCCCCAAGTGTGTATCCCGCCGGAGTACCCTGTGCTTTATTGTCTGCGTCGTTTTGGCAGTAGCATTGGAAGTAAAGATGCCGGCCGCCTTTTTTCGGTGCTCACCAAATGCCCGAAATTCAGGGACGTTAAAATCAGTCATTCAGAATTGAAAGCGGCGTTGGAAGAAGCATTTGCCGATAGCGATCCGGTTAGTACAGCTGAGGTATATCGTCGTGTCATGCTTTTGTATCGCTCACCATATCAAAAATCCTCGATAAAGATGATTGGCGATAAAAACCCGCTCTATTCACTGCATGTCAGAAGAATTCGCAACATGTTTCCTGATGCAAAATTCATCTTCCTTCGAAGACATCTGTTCAATGTCGTTGATTCGGTGTTTAGGGCTGGTTTTGAATTGCACTGGCCTGCATTTATTGCTTTCAACTGGCGCAAATCGGTACGATTAAGCCTTAGCGACATGTCCATGTTTCCTGAGAACACGATGGTGCTTCGTTACGAGGACATTGTTTCAGATCCAAAGCTTGCAATGGAGAAGGCATGTGCTTTTCTCGACATATCCTATCATGAAAGCATGATCCACTTCAACGAAACTCATGCTTTGGAGGCAACCTTTGGCCAGGCATTACAGGGTGCACACCGATCCCTGCTTATGAATGTAAAAGATGCCGATGCATCCATCCCGGTTCATCCTGCAGCACGCAGACACCGGATTGCTGCTGCATGGGCGGGGAAGAGCATAAAGCTAGCTGGCTATGAGCAGCCAGATTGTAAATATCGATGGTTTTATTTTTTGTTGGGAATTCCTTCGGTGGTAGCTGCGCAATCGCTCCGCGTGTTTGGATTCATCATTCACACGATATCGTTTGGACGATGGCACCCTTGGCTACTTGCACGTCTTGCACTCATGCTTAATCGCCGTAAACAACAAAGGGGGTCAACTTCATGACGGACATGCAAACACCTCTTTTTCTTATCACAGGAAGTGCACGTTCGGGTACCAACATGCTCCGCGGATTTCTTGATGCCCATCCCGAAGTGCTTGTTGCCACTGAGTTTCCGTTTATCCCATTGTATGAACCACTGTTTCATCATAGGGCTGCATTTACGGAATCTGATGTGGAACTCTTTTTATCTTGGATTCAGAAAGATATCCGATATGAGTTTTGGTCGCTGAAGCGCTGGCGGGTCGATATCAATGATCTGCGTTCAGCACTGAGAAACAAAGTGTCGGAAGGTTTGTATTATGCCGATGCATGCAGAATGGTGATTTCAATGTTCCGGAGCGTATTTCCGAAAACGCAAATCAGGGCAATTGTGTTAAAAGAACCTGCCTATGCACTTCAGGTCACTCAGCTGATGAACATCCTGCCGGAAATAAAAGTGATTCATCTTTATCGCGATCCGCGGGCTCAGGTGAACTCAATCATCTCAATGCCTTTCGGAAGCAGACTTGTTTCGGCAAACGCACTCCACTGGAACAAAGTTCAGAAAGCATTGGTGCGACTTGCAAACGAAATGCCCGGTAAGGTCATGCCATTATGTTACGAATCAATGGTGCATTCAACCAGCACATCGTTATTGCAGGTTTGCGACTTTTTGGGCATTGCTTTTCAACCTGAAATGATGCAGTATTATGAGCAGAAGGAAGTACTGAAGAAGGTCTATGGATTAGACAAGGAAGCCATAGTTTCACTTGGCACTTCATCGCTGCTTCCACCAGACCCTGATAAAATCACTCAATGGCAACAGTCTCTAAAAAGTCGTCAGGTCAGAAGAATTGAAGCTGTTTGTAAATCAACGATGAAAAAGCTGGGCTATCAGCCAGTTCAAAAATACCACTTTATATCGTGGCCGCTTTTTATTCCATTACTCATTCATGCATCAATTCAGCGCATGCTTGGCATATTGTTCAGACTCCTGCCATTCTCGTTTCGCCTCAAACTCGTGTTTAGTCCTTCTCTGTTCGAAAACACTTATGGACGTTTGTTTGGGCAATCAAAGCGAAGGAAATAGCCTGTATTTTCTGTTACCTAAATGATTGCTTTTCATGGACCCCGATGCGGAAAATAAGGGCATACATTGCTCCCAAAAATCATCATGTTCATGATCGCCAAAACTAACATGCATTGCTTCGTCAATCCCGCTGGCTTCAACATACCTTTTTCGGTCATGGGCAGTAGCTTGTAAAAAACTTTGCGAAGTTTGCTTCATGACATAAAAATCATCCGCAGAGGAAACAATGCTGAATCCCAATGCAAGATTGAAATTGACGGCTGTTTCGTTGTTTTTCAGCACCCTGATGATGGTGTGATTTCCTCCCAGCACGCCATACCCAGCATGACTGAGTGTCCAGCTGGCAAGCACAGGCAAAGGACTCTCAAGCGCTTTTTTGTTCCAGATAAACAGGCCTGATTCAGAATCGCCGTTGTTAAAATCTATGTTTTTAACATTAATCAAACCGTGAATGTTTTCGTCGGTGCAGATTAAAAAATAAAAATCTTTTTCCTGACTCAGTGATTTGTACCACAGGGCCTGCTGCCACGACGTAATTGCTTGTCGGTACAACATCCGGCTTTGGATGAATTCACTGTTCCGGGCGTTCCGAACAAGCTCCAGATGAGACCTCCCGAGCGAAACAAGGCTGATGTTGTACATCGAAATAATCATGAACGACCTTTGATTTCTCTCACATGATATGAATCGGCTTCGTGTCGGCGGCCATGGATTCTATAAAGGTATTCGCCCAGAATACCCATTCCTAACATCAGCGCAGAAGCGGAAAATAAAATGGCTACAATGACCGATGTGTACCCTTCGGGAGCTCGAAAAAATAGTTTTTTAACGAGATAGTACAACCCGGCGAGTCCACTGATCATTGAGCCGATAAACCCGGCATATGTCATCATACGTAAAGGAAATCCCGAATAAAACAGCATCACTCTCAGTGCCATTTTAAGCAGAGCCGAACCACGATAACGGCTTTTTAATGAGGTTTTTTCAGTTTTAAATACACAATAGCCAACATGTTGAGTAATTTGAGTCAGTAAATCGTCGAGGAATACAATATCACCTTTGTTTGAAAGATGTCGCACAAGGTTTCCTTTCATGGCTCTGAAAGAAGCGCCTGCAACTTTCTTTGTGCCAATCGACGAACTGATGTACAGGAGGTAGCGTCCAAGATTCCTTCCAACGCTGTGAGGTTGTTTTTCGGCAAGGCCCCACGCAAGATCAAGTTTTCCTGATTGCATATACCGAAGCAATTCCAAAGCCTGTGCTGCCGAAAAGACATGATCATCGTCCATGGTGATGATGTCGGAACCAGCAGCATGCATTAAACCGCACAGCGTGGCATGATGCTGTCCTCGGTTGCGCATCAGGTTGATCCCTTTAACTGAATCGGGATAAGCATCGGCTAATGAAACAATCGTTTCCCATGATTCATCGGTGCTGCCATCATTCACTAAAATAATTTCGACGCGCAGGCCTGCTTTTGAAGTTTCTTCGAGAATATCTTTCGTCAAGACCGCTGGTCTATTGCCTGCGTTAAAGACAGGGACAACGAATGATACATCCGGATTTTGTGTCATAATGCAGGTATGTTGATGTTGAAGCGACCGGTTTTTATGATCTGACCATTGATCAGCTGGCTTCTTTTACTGAGAAGAAATGCGATGATCTCGGCCAACTCACTGGCATTTCCGAATGCTTCGGGATGCATTTTTCGCATCTGATCAATAAAGTCAGCCGACATTTGCCGGGCTGCATCATTCATCATGCCTGTTTCGACAAAAGCTGGTGAAACCACATTTACTCTGATTTTTTTCGGCTGTAATTCATTGGCAAGTGCCAGTGCATAAGCTTCGAGTGCCGCTTTCGATGCAGAATACAATGCGCTGCCAAAATAGGGAACCCGCACGGCTTCGCTCGAAAGAAACACCAGTGATGCACCATTGCTGATTTTTTTTAATCTGAGCAGGGCTCCGGTGAGTAAAACCGCACCGGTAAAATTCACATCCATCAACGGCTGCAAATGATTTGCTCTGATGTGTCGTGCTGGTACAGCCGATGCCAGGCCCGGACAATATATCAAACCGCTCACCGCCGGACACTGAGCGGCAAAGGACTCAATCTGTTCATGAGAACTTACGTCGAGCGATTGAAACTCGACATTTGATTTGTCAGAAAGGCCTGCAAATTTTAATTTTAATTGTTCAGCGTCCCTTGCGGTCAGGATAAGATTGTTTTCCTGCATCAGGTGTTGGCTTAGCTGAAAGCCAATGCCTGAGCCTGCGCCGACAACAAGAAATGTATCATTTTTCGTATTCATAATCAAAAACCGGAAGAATGAGTGCCTGCTGAATATCAAGAATGACCGATGCCCATGATAGTCCTATGCCGAAGCCAGAAAGCAGCCATTTCATTTTCCCGGTTTTCTCCGTTTTACCCAGATGATGGCATATGGTCAATGGAATGCTTCCGGCCGAAGTGTTTCCGAATTCTTTTATCGAATATGGAAACTTTTCAGGCAAAATGCGAAGTTTTTTACGAATGGTTTCATTCATAATCAGGTTGGCCTGGTGCAGAAAAAAACAGTCGATAGCATCGATCTCATGCCCTGTTTTTTGCAGCAATGCTTTTATTTGTATCGGAACCTGCGTAATGCTGAAGTTGAAAATCCGCAGACCATCAAGCACAAGATGGGTGTCGTTTCGCTTGATGCCACCGGGAAACTCTTTCATTTGAAAGGACTCCGGGCTTGCAAGATTTCTCATGCCCCCGGCAGGAATATATAAGGCATCGTACTGACTGCCATCGCTGGCTGAAACAAAATGCATTGAAGGGGCGTTTTCGCTGAATTCCAATGCCGTGGCACTACCTGCATCGCCAAACAAAGGGAAAGTGGATTTATCTTCAAATGACATGTTGGCCGAAGGAACATCACCCGCCAGCATCATCGCCCTTTTGATTCCGTGTTCACTCAAAAGTGAAGCAACTGTTTGCAAACCTATGACATATCCTGAGCAACCAAGGTTGATGTCAAAAGCCAGACAATGCTGATCAAGACCAAGTCGGTGCTGAAGAATGATGGCTGTCGCAGGGATGATATAGTCGGCCGACTGTGTTACAAATACCAGCACATCGATGCTGGCTTTGTCCCAGTTGAGGCTTGAAATGAGTCTTTCGGCAGCAGCAGCACAAAGGTCTGATGTGGTCAGCCCTTTCCGGGCCTGCCTGCGTTGGTGAACGCCAACGGTTTTCATGAAGTTTTCTGCTTCTCCGGGTCCAAACAGGCTGTAATCGCTGATTTCGTAGATGTCAGGCGGCACACAGGCAGAAATCCCGCGAACAGAAATATGATTCAATGTGGTGTCAGCCATTCTTTTGTTTTTCCTGCACAATACGAAACAAATCTTCCACCGTTTCAGAGCGATGCAAATCTTCGGCTGTCATAATGACCTCATATTCAATATTGATCATAGAGAACAAAATTAATGCGTTGACTGATGTCCATTCAAATCCTTCCCTGAAACGGGTTTCGGGTTTCAGAAATCCTTCCGGAATCTCATCAAATTCAGCTTCAATCTTTTTTATGAAATCCTGCATCTCGTTATCCATTTTCTGCTTTTAATGGCAAATCTACAAAAAATCAGCGAAGTGTAATCACATCCTTCCACCCGGTGTCGATTTGTAAAAGCCATGGTCTTTCTGCAGGCAGGACATCCAATAAAACAATCGATTTCATGGGCAATGATGACACGCCAGCGCGAAATTCTTTGATCATCGCTACACGCTCACTATCAGGCAAACGGCCTTCTGTAAGTCCGTGAATCTGTCCTTGTTCATCCCTGCAAATCATCCATCGGTTTCCAGTAATGTTTTCAAACCACTTTTCGTCCGTCAAAGGATCATAATAATAACCGTTCGACAATTTGAAGGCCCTTTTCAGGTTGCCGTTCAACGTAAGATATCCGTCACCACTGATGGTTCCCAGATCGGAGGTGTGAAGCCAGCCATTCCGATCAGTCACCTGATGAACTTGTAAATTCGGATCAATTCTACCGGAACAAACGCTGCTGCCTTTTACCAGAACTTCGTTTTGAGCAGACGTCTTTATCTCCATGTGGGCAAAAGGTTTTCCCAGAGTACCGGGTTTCCAGGCATCGGGATTGTTCAGCACAAAGCCTCCGGCAGCCTGCGTCAGGCCATACCCTTCGAAGATATTGAGCCCGGCCTGCATGCTTTTCTTTAAAATGGCCTGTGGCAAAACAGCACCGCCACACAGGAAATGCGAAAAATGACTTCCAAAAACATCGCGTACAATATCATCGGGAAGCTGTGCCAGTTTTGCAAGCGAAGGGCCGCCATATTTTGCCCGATAGGCTTCGGGTACCTTGACAGGAAAATCGAAAACCGCGGGCACGACAGAACACGATGCAGCTCCTGACAGCGCAATATTCACCGAAGGCAACATATGATGCTCGGCATATTGTATCACCGATGGAATAAACTGATGCGCCAGCTGCGTGATTCGTTCATAGCTTTTTGCAACGGGAAGCAGACTTAAATACAGGGCTCCTTCGTCGATGCGCAGATTGCAGCTCCCCTGCCATGCATTCTCGATGATTCCCTGATGACTTAAGGCATAGGGGGTTGTGGATGAATGTTCGTCGGTACTGAAAACAATCATGGCCACATCGTTGGGTGAAAGGTCAACAGCTTTGTTCAGGTCAGAATGATTGCCATTCTGCATCGCTGCCAATTCCATCAGGGTATCGATATGAAGAAATCGGTGATGAGGAGAAACACCTTCTTCAGGCATGTCAGACGCAATAACCAGCAGCTTGTTGAAATATTTCAGTGCAAACTCCGTCTCAGGACTGCTTTGATGAAATGGGATATGAATTCCGCCGCAGCGTGCAATGGCAGCATCAATGCAATTCCAGTCGTAATCGCGTTTCAGAATGGTGCATACGGCCTCTCCCTTTGCAAGTCCATGCTTTCTCAGGGCAGCTGTGAATTTGCGTGTTCTGAATAAAACTTCATCATGGCAAATATCGCGCACATCTTGCCCTGTCCTTATTCTGAAGGCAGGCATTTGACCACATGCGTCAGCAAAATATTCGGGCAGTAAACCAATATGCCAGGGAGGGCGTTTCATGGTTTTCGGGCTTGTTTCCTTTGTTCCTGTATGGCAGCATTATAGCGCTGCATGAAATGGTTGTATTTGTCTTTGTTACCAATACGCTGATAATAATTGGCCAAATTCAGCAGCAATGGTGGGTTTTCGGGCGGAAAATCTGCAGCTTTCTCCCAATGTTGAAAAGCAGTTGTTGTATCGCCCACCGATAAGTAATAATTTCCAAGACTGACCCAAGGTGCATCGCTTTGCGGAAATGATTTTTTCATGTGCTCCATCTGCACAATATAAGCGTTGGTGTCGCCTGCAGCAAGCTGTACCGACCCAAGCTGCAAATGAGCTTTGAGGTAATTGGGATCGCTTTCTGCTGAGCGCTTGTAATAGTGCAGGGCTGAATCAAAAACCGATCTGGTTTCAAAGACAAATCCCAAATTATATAACGCTTCTGTATATTTTGAGTCAAGAGAAATTGCCTTGCGGAAGCATTGTATGGATTCGGTCGAATCGCGGTAGAACATAAATCGTAGTGAACCCAGACTGTTCCATGCATTTGGATACCGGTCGTAGATTGAGAGCGCTTTGCGAAAATGCTTTTCGGCATCCTGCAGGTAAGTGATATTTCTTTTCTGAAATTTTGGGATCTGATATGTTCTGATGACTTCAGCCTGAAGGGTGTTTGCTAAAATCAGGTTGGCTTTGAAACTGTTTTCACAATGTTGGATGTCGTTGTAAAATAGGGAGAGGTGGTTGTCCCACACTGCATTTCTGCTAATGGTTCTTGCTCCGTATATAAAAATGATAATCAGCAGCAACAGGCGCACTCCTTTATGCATTTGAAGCCAGCCTGAGCTCGCAGCCTGATGAAAACGGAACATCCGAAGGATGAAAAATGCCATGGCAACGCAGAAACCCAGCGAAGCAGCAAAAGCATATCTTTCTGCAACGATTCCAACTGCAGGTTTAACGATATTCGAAAACATTGAAATCGCCACCATGAAAAAAATAATGGCATATGATAAGGGATGTTTTTTTCGCAACAATCTGATGGCAATGAAAACTAGAATGATGAAAAGGATGAGTGATGCCACGGAAAGCACATCGGGGAAGCGTGTCAGCGGAATGGTGTCGTAACCGTAATAAAATCTGAGCGGGTAGGGAATGAGCAACAGTCGGATGTAAAAGAGGAGTGCAACGAGTCCTGTTCCCAGCCTGTAAAGGATTCCTCTATGCTCGTAAAGCGGGTTCTCAAAGCCCCAAACCGGACGATGCCCCTCGGGAAGAATCTGACCGGGGATCCAGCGCGCCAGCCAGACCGATGCAAGGATTAGGATGGCAGCACCGGCATACATTTTAACATTTCTAACCCCTGCGAACCAAAGAGTTATAGGAATGAGTGCGGCAAAAACCAATGCCGATGATTTTGAAAAATAGGCAAGCAGAAATACGGGCGTTGCAAGAGCCAGAAAATACCATTTTTTTGTATCCCCAAACCTGAGAAAAAGCCAGAGCGTGGTCAGGCTCAGTAAAAAGCTCAGCAGTTCATCGCGGTTTTTCAGGCTGGCCACCACTTCGGTGTGAATGGGGTGAGCAGCAAAAATGATGGTACTGATGATGGGAAGCCATGGATAATCTTTGTGAAACAAACGCTTCAGGATTGAATAGAGCAGCCAAAGGATAAATATGTAAAGCAACAGATTAACGGCATGTGAAAAGGCGGGTTCATGGCCCCATAACAGGTATTCGGCATAAAAAAACAGTTTTACCACCGGCCGATACTCATATTGCGACTTTTCAGTTGAAGAATAGTGTGAGGTGAGTATTTCGCTCACGACGTTGTCTTTCTCCTGTGCAGATCCCGAAAAATTGTAGACCACGAAATCGTCATCAAGCGAATAGCCATTAAATAAGGTATTGCCGTAGAGCAACAAGGCAAGTAGTGCCAGAGTAATTTGGGGCAGATGTTTTTTCATAGCATATTGAAGGGGTAAAAATAAGCAATTTTGGCATGCTACATGCGGTTTAGAAGTATTTACCCGCTGAATTAACGAATATTTTTTCTGTTTTGGCATGGTTTTTAATAACTTTGCCGCGAAAAAAATCAAAACCAGGAATCATGAAAAAACTTGTTTCACTTTTTGCACTCACATTATTGGTGGGAATTATGGCTGTATCAGCCCAAAGTTTTAAGTACACTGTGAAAAGCAGTGCCGATTGTACAAACCGCACAGCTGAATTTACTGTTCCTGCAGATAAGGTTGCGAAACTGATTAGCATGAATATCGTGCCCAGTTGGACCACCTGCAATGCATCGGAGCCAGCACCAACTTTCAATTTTGCTCAGGTATATCTTAAAACTCCGGGCGCCAATAACGCGAAGAATTCGAAAATTTTGTACAAGAAAACAATCAACCATGGTGGCAGCGCTGTCGAGTCAACTCCAATTCAGGACGTTAAACTCAATCCCGGCACTTACATCATTGAAGTGAGCAAAGCTCCGAATCTGGAAGCTACTCTTGAGATCCAGCTTGGATCGAACTAATTGATGCTCAATTTCTGAACCGGCCTTGTGCCGGTTTTTTTATGCAATGATATCGATCGGACCTTTTCCTTCGCGAACAATGACGATCTCTCCACTGGTGCAATCCAAAACAGTGGATGGTTCGATTCCTCCCGGGCCGCCATCAATGACGAAGTCAATCTGATTTTCATATTTTTCATAGATCAGCTCAGCATTGACAACATATTCAAGATAATCATCATCATCGCTGTGAAGCGAAGTGGAAACCAGAGGGGTTCCAAGTGCTGCAATGATTTGATGCAAAATAATATTGTCAGGAACACGGATTCCGATGGTTTTTTTTCTTGACTCGAAAATACCGGGAACCTTGCTGCTTGCTGGCAGAATAAAAGTGTATGGCCCAGGAAGTACTTTTTTCATCAGCCTGAACAGATGATTGTCTATGGGGCGTGTGTATTCACTCAGATTACTGAGTCCGTCTGTCAGAATTGAAAAATTTGCCTTTTCGGGTTTTATTCCTTTAATCCTTGCAATCCGTTCAACCGCTTTGGGATGATAAAGGCTGCAGCCCATGGCATAGACAGAGTCGGTCGGAAATACACCAATTCCACCTTGCCTGATGATATCGACAACTTGTTGTATCAGTCTCTCTTGAGGATTTTCAGGATGAATGTGAAGCAGCATGATTATTTTTGTGATTGCCTGTAATCTTGCATAAAACGCTCAAGTCCGCTGTCGGTGAGAGGATGATAAAACAGCTGCTCGATGACCTTAAATGGACAGGTGACCACGTTGGCTCCAAGTTCGGCACACTGAACAATGTGCATTGGATGCCTCAGGCTGGCTGCCAGTATCTGAGTTTCATATTCCTGTATGCTGAAAACATTGACCATCTGACTGATCAGTGCCATCCCATCGGAAGAAATATCATCGAGCCGGCCCACGAAAGGTGAAACATAGCTAGCCCCGGCTTTGGCAGCTAAAATGGCCTGTCCTGTGCTGAAAATCAAGGTGCAGTTTGTACGAATTCCCTGTTGATTCAGGGTGCGAATGGTTCGAATGCCATCCTTTGTCATCGGTACTTTTACGACAATATTTTTATGTAATGCAGCAAGAATTTCAGCTTCGCGAATCATTCCGTGATAATCAGTTGCAATGACTTCTGCACTCACATCTCCATCAACCATCTGACAAATATCAACATAGTGTTTCATGATCAAATCATGACCCTTGATCCCTTCTTTCGCCATCAGGCTTGGATTGGTAGTTACCCCATCGAGAATGCCCCAGGATGCGGCGGTTTCAATCTCCTTGAGATTTGCAGTGTCAATAAAAAATTTCATATTTTGTGATGATCTGGTTGATAGGACAAAATTATACCTAGTTGATGATTTGAAGTTCGTTATTTTTCAGATTTTTTCAACTGTTGTTCGAAAGATAACAGTTTTCCGGACGAAATAAAAAACGGGTAAGCACCCTGCATCACACCGCTACGACCACTTACCCTTGCTTCCTTCCGAACCTGGGGGAGTTTGCGGGAGCTGATTGTACAGGACTTACCCGCTGCAAAGGTAATCATTCCTCTGAAATGTGAAAAAAAATGTTTTAAGAATTTAATGATGTAAATTTGTGCATTACATTAACGTATCAAAATCTTAAATAGCATGAAGTTTCTGAAATCAATACTTTTTTTGAGCTTACTTGTTTTGGCTTCTCAGGGATTTTCGCAGGAAGTTTTCACTGTGTACGACCGAAGTCCTGAATCGGCCAAACAAGCCTGGGATGTCGAATTTGGCGGCGGCCATGCCCCTTCGGTTGAAACATTTCTGAATGCCAATAATACGTACAGTCAGTCACTGGGCTATTTAATGCTGGCTTTGAATGACAGCGATCCCGACTCGGTTATTGCACATGTGGTGAAATCGGTTTTTGTGGCTGGCGAATTTCTGGACACCATTCGCTACAAGCTGCCATTGAAAGTGCAGGAACGCCTCTCTCAGAATTTGCCCGGAGGCCGCCAGCACTTGCTCGATGGGATGATGAAACTCTATTATTTGTCGCCTTGGCAGTGCGAAGGCATTTTGCAGGAAAAGGAAGACCTTTGCCGGAAAGACAAGGCCATGCCGATGCTTGCGATTGCACTTTTAAACCGGGCTCTGCTGTTTACTGAAGTGCTGAATAAGCCTGAACGTGCGCTGCCCTTGCTCGATTCGGCCATCGTGCTCTGGAAAAATCTTGGCGACATGGCACAAATGGCCAACAACATCAAAGCCCGAGGGTTGGTTTACTGCGGTTTGCAAAAATATCAACCTGCAGCAACAGAGATTAAAACAGCCATGGGTATTTTCAGGACAAATCACGAAGAATATGGGGTGCTTTCTTGTCAGCTCGATTTGGTTAAAGTCTATGCCCTGAGCGGAGAATCCGACTCCATGAAACATTATGATGCCCTTTGTCGCGAAAGTTTCGAAGGCGGAGACACCATTCGCTTGTTTGTGCTCAACACGCATCGCATTTCGGCTTTTCAGATGGCCAATCAGTACAGTATACGTGATTTTATCATTCAAAACCACCACTTATTGGGCCTTGCCGACATTCATCCAGCCATGATCATAGAATACTATAAAACGGCACTGAAAGCACTGCGTTTTTTTGGCGAAACAGCTATGTTGAAAACATACACGGCTGAATACGAGCTTCTGAAGACAAAATATTTGCAGCAGGGGTATTGGGAGGGGTTATTTTGAAGTAAATGCGCTAGCCTCACTCTCACACTGATTCTCACTCTGTTTTAGGTGTTGGGCATGCGCTAGCCTCACACTCACTCTGATTCTCACACTGTTTTAGGTGTTGGGTATGCGTTAGCCTCACACTCACTCTGATTCTCACACTGTTTTAGGTGTTGGGTATGCGTTAGCCTCACACTCACTCTGATTCTCAAACTGATTCTCCCTCTGTGCATCGCGGCGACATGCTTCTGTTGCACGGACACCAGCCTCTTTCTTTCTGCGCGAAGTATAGCCAGCAAAGTCTTAACATTTGCAATTTCTCATTAAAACACAAATCTACATCACAAAGAATATTTTCAAAACTATTTCAAAAAAATTATATTTTTACAGAGAATTAATTTCCAAGGCGGAATAATGTATTATTGT
>CAZLHV010000072.1:0-14083 GCA_964559205.1 uncultured Bacteroidaceae bacterium | reverse complement strand
AAATTGCATTTCCCTATTGTATTTAAGAAATAAATTGCATATGTTTGCAGCAATAATCTGCGATCATGAAAACGACATGCAAGGCCCAATGGCGTTTAAAATAAACTATGTGATGCCCGCCATGAAAACAAAAGCAATAAAAAACATTCTCGCACTCGCTCTGATTCTGTTCACTGTTTTCGGTTGTGGTAAATACGATGATGGACCTTCCTTCAGCTTGCGAAGTAAAGGGGGGAGAATGAATGGTCATTATACCGTAAGCGAATTTATAAAAAATGGGGTTGATATTACTTCAAAATACCTTGATAGTTGTGGCTGTGAGTTCGAGTTTTCTTATAGTGGATGTGTTTCCTGCAACGACGATGACCCATCAAATCCCTGTGAAGGAGCAGATGGTTTTCTAACATTCATTTGTCCGAACAACGATTATAACTATTGTCTTTCTGCCGACACACTAATAGCTCCAGTTGACACATATTACTTTCAGCTCAATTGCTGGAGTTTTTCAAACGACAAAAAGGAAATTGTTACAAATATGGGAGAAGTGGATACAACCGCTACAAGAATTGGAATGTTTCCTTTCAACATGGCTAAATCAGACCGATTCATCAAGATTCTCCGATTAACGAACTCGGAATTGTGGTTAGAAATTAGTATTCAGGGAGTTATTTCACAATTAAAACTTGACAAGCAATGAAAGTGAAAATAATAATCATATTTTTTTTGATGCCAATGTTTGTAATATCACAAAACCCTCAAGATAATCAACTTAAGTATTGGTATTATCGAGACAGATTAAAATGGTTCGTTATGCCTGGATATAATCATGGGCAAAGTATTGTTAGTAATATTCGAAACAGAGATGCAGCAAACCCTGCAGAGGATTTTGTCAAGATTGATCTGCCATCGAATTCATCTTTGTGCAGAGTCGATTTATTATCTTGCGCCGGCTTGGTGGTGAGGTCGGTTGAATTCGGTGAAACTTCATACATCCTTAGCTTAAGTGATGTCAGCAGCGGTATATATGTGTTACGATTGGCATATGACCAAAAAATTGAAACCTTCAAACTAATAATTGAATGAAAAAAGTGTATTTTTATTTGAGCTTAACTTTGTTACTCTCTTCCTGCGCTAAAGAAGCTGGTTGTCCTCAAGAATTTGATCATATTATTGGGGAATGGGATGCGTATCAGTACGAGAGGATTGATTATCAAGATGGATTACCAGCACTAACCATTAACTACTCAACAGATTCCGTTGGAATGGAATATTTTTTTCAAGTTACTAGTAAGAAAATTGAGATTTATCATTCTCATACAAAGTCGATTGTTTCACATATCAGCAAAATAGATATTGTGTTAGAAACAAATGAGTTAGTAAATTTCAATGTACTGACATACACATACCCGGATTTTGAAAAGAAAGAATATACTGTGGTATATAACAAGAATTCGGATGAGCTACAAGTAGAAAGTTGCGTGCTGAATAGCCCCAATGGGAGTGTTGATTACTGTGACATTTTCAAGTTAAAAAGGGAAATATGAAAGCATTATTCATGACATTATTATTAGTTGCTTTTTTTAGTGGGCAACTGAAAAGCCAAAATGAGAGTTTTTCCGTGAATGCAGGACTTTTGTATTCTGTACAGTTCCCAAACGGCAACTACATTAAAAATTTTTACATACCCAATATTGAAGGAGGTGTTCAATATCGGATTTTAAAGTCTCATTTTTTCGGATTGAAACCAGAAATGGGCTTTTCTACCCATAATTTTGGATTGACACGTTTTTCAGACCATTATACAAAGTTGTATTTGCGGCTGGCACCCTACGTGGGTTTAAATTTACTGGCAGATTTTGATAAAGGTGGTGATGGTCGTATCTTTCAGTCACTCTGGTGCGGTGCCCGTCTTGAGTTTTATAACCGTTTCAGTCCGAATGCCTTTTTCAATGCGGGTCTTAATCTCAGTCTCCTGAAGAATAATTTTTATGTGAAATGGTCCACCCCATTGTTTTATAGTTTTCCTGATCAAAACTTATGGGCAAAGCCGGTTGATATGGATGATTATTTCTACCCCCTCGGCAACGAGCGCTGGAGCATTACGGCGGGCGTGCAGATAAATTTACAAAAGAAAAAAGAATGAGTTATCAGGATAAACTTGCTGAATATGGTAAAATAAAACCAGGCATCGTTGATTTGTTCTACCTGCGCTCACCAGACAAAAACAGTGCTGTGGGCGTGCTGGCAAACCGCACCTACAACTGGTATACGCAATGGGATGTGACGAAGTGTGGGACGTTTGTGTGGGAAGGAGAGGATGAAAAATATATAATTGGGGTTCCTGATAACAGGGAAGAATTTGAATGTACATATCCTGTTGATGAAATTTCATATAATGATTACATGTATAGCTTAGCTAAAACTTCGTATTGCATAAATGAATCTATTGGAATAAACGTTAGAAAATTGAGAACATATAATATTTCTTACATCGACCCACTTACATTGCAGGTTGTTATAACTCAGACCAAGTATAATGCTACCGGAAAGTTAAATTTGGATTTTCCATATCTGACCGGTACCGATACTAGACCAATCCTTCTAGTGAAAATTGAATTGAAAAACGACAAAACAAAACCGAACATTGAGGATTCACTGTTTCAAGCTGAAAGTAAGTTTTCTGAGCAAAATTTGCAATATAGAAACGATGTTTTTGGTAATAATAAGGCGAAAATTTATCCAAATCCAACTAATGATTTTGTGAAAATCGAGTTGCCTGAATATTGTTCAAATTGTCACCTCGATTTATTGTCCTGCTCTGGAAAAAACATTATGTCTTTTGATTTTGCTGGAGCGGAGTTTTTATTAAGCATTAATGCTTTTCCTCAAGGGATTTATATTCTGCGACTTGTGTATAATGATTCTATTGAAACAACAAAAATTCTAAAACAATGAGGTATTTAACTTTTTGCTTTTTATCTGTCTTAATAATAACTTCTTGTGAAGAAGACAATCCTGTTCCTGATGAGTTTACATTAATTCTTGGGAAATGGAAAGCGTATGAATACACAGAGTGCTTTAATGCAGGAACTCCACAGGATTACTGCGTTAACTATCCGGTTGATGGTGTGAATGTCGAATACCGCTTAAATGTAAAGAGAGGCAAAATTGAACTTTATCAGGCTCATACTTTATGTACCGAATTTATTGTTAAGGATATAGATTTAGTTATTCCCGACTCTGTATATATTAACTATTTGTTTACCGGGAGAATATTTCCTTTTATTGAAAAGCAACATTTCTTGATCGTATTTAATAGGAGTACCGATGAATTAGTCGTTCAAAGTGGATATTCTGAGAACAATGCGCCTGCCAACTTGTATTTGACAAGCTATAAAATGATAAGGGAGAATTGAAATGAAAAATGCCATAAGTATTATCTTCCTTATGCTGTCATTGGGATTGTACTCCCAAAATCGCAGTTGTTATAGCTTTACAGGAGTTACATATAACCAACAATACCCAAACGGCTCTTACATAAAAAACCTCTATATCCCGAATATTGAGACCGGCGTTGAGTATCGGATCAACCAGAATCATGTGTTTGGCATCATGCCTGATGCTGGCTTATCGACGCACAATTTTGGTCTAACACGTTATTCGGATAATTATTCAAAAATCTACTTGCGAGTCGCTCCTTTTGCTGGCTTGAACATTCTCGCCGATTTTGACAAAAACAATGAAAACAAATTGCTAAAATCGATTTGGTTTGGCCCAAGGCTTGCATTTTTTAACCGGTTTTGCCCCAATGCTTTTTTTAATGCAGGCGTGAATTTTCACCTGTGCAATCATAATTTCTACATCAAATGGTCCACTCCTTTGTTTTATTGTTTCCCCGATCAAAACTTATGGGCAAAGCCGGTTGATATGGATGATAATTACTACCCCCTCGGCAACGAGCGCTGGAGCATTACGGCGGGGGTGCAGTTTGGTCTTGGGAAGAAAAAGAAGAATGGAGAATGAATAATGCATTAAATCACAACGACGCCTCCTGGATCCGCGACCTCTGGATTGGCTCCTTCACTGGCATTTGCGGCAGTGCATTGTTGTGGGATAACCAGCATAAGCGTGAACTTTGGCCACATTTCGGGCGGCTCAGGGCTTTTGTGGCAGGATATGATTTTGATGAAAGTGAGTATGGGCAAAAAGGCTGGATTCCTTTTCACGATTACGATAAAATGCACTATGAAGACTGGGAGCGAAAACCAGGCATCGTTGATTTGTTCTACCTGCGCTCGCCAGACAAAAACAGCGAAATTTTTCCAGATTCGGTTCAGCAATATCTAGCTCAACTTGCTTATGAAATGCAGGAAAAACTGGCTTCTGTTACAGAAAACAGCAACGCCCGGATATATCCAAACCCTGCAGAGGATTTTGTCATGATTGAACTTCCTTTGAATGCATCTTCTTGCAGGATTGATTTGCTGTCTTGTACGGGCTTGGTTGTGAGGTCGGTTGAATTTTTCGGAACTTCATATTGTCTCGACTTAAGTGATATCTGCAGCGGCTTGTATATTCTGCATCTCACTTATAATCAAAGGATAGAAACTTTTAAATTGGTAGTACAATGAAAAAAATAGGATTATTAATTATTCCACTGCTAATTTTTCTTTCTTGTAGTAAAGAAAGTCTATTGCCAGATGAGTATCAATATCTTGTTGGGAATTGGGTTTTGGATAATTATGTGGTAGAATTAGATTCACAGTACTTAATTTCAGATAGTCTTCCAGCTGATTCGCTTGGATATGAACTATCAATAAAAATTGATGACCATTCAATACAATATTTTTCAGAGACAACATTAGTTCAAAAAGTAGATGATTACATTGATATTCAGATGCATACGGGTACATATAGTGGAGAGTCCTCAATGTTTTTTTCAATAAGCTATCGAGATGCATTGGGAGTCAAAAAATCAACATCTATATGTTACGTGCCAAGCAAGGATTTTCTTCGAGTCTATTATCATCTCTTTGATTCCGAATCTGGAACATATTATGGCCCTAGATACCAATTTAATTATTCAAGAAACTAGTATGAAAAAGATGAAATTTGTTGCTGGGATTATTTTTTTATGTATTTGGAACTCTCGTGTCAATGCCCAACGTTTTTCAGTTTTTACAGGTTTCTCATATATCCAGCAATACCCCAACGGCCCCAACATCAGCAACAGCGCATTACCAAATGCAGAAGCGGAAATTTCATATACATTTATTAATGCAAATCACTGCAAAATGAATGTGGGTATGGGCGTTGCAACACACAACTTTTCGCTAAAGGACATTTCTGAAAACAAGAGATATTCATATTTACGGGCAGAACATTTTGCGTCATTATCGCTTATGGGTTGCTTGTCAGAAGAGAACGATTTCCCGATCCATGGACTATTTGCCGGTGTTCGTGGTGGGTTTTTCAATCAATGGAATTTCAACCCTTCGTGGCAGGTTGGCTTGCTTTCCAGGCCATTCGGGAAAATCAAATTCTATGCGCAGTTCAGCAAATTGCTCTATTATTCGATTCCGGACAACAATTATCTATTATTCGATTTCGAAGATAATTACTACCCCCTCGGCAACGAGCGCTGGAGCATTACGGCGGGCGTGCAGTTTGGTCTTGGGAAGAAAAAGAAGAATGGAGAATGAATAATGCATTAAATCACAACGACGCCTCCTGGATCCGCGACCTCTGGATTGGCTCCTTCACTGGCATTTGCGGCAGTGCATTGTTGTGGGATAACCAGCATAAGCGTGAACTTTGGCCACATTTCGGGCGTTTGCGCAGTTTCGTTCAAGGAATTGATTTCGACAATAGCGGTGATAACCAACACAAAGGCTGGACAAATGAGTTTGATATTCGTGGTGACAATAAAGCTGTAATGGTGTGCTTACGTAATTGGGAAGACAACCATAAAAGAGCGATTGGAGTTATTGCGAATAATACGTATAATTATTATACGCAAGCAGATGGAGGGAAGTGCCAAGCTGACATCCCCTTGGTGCCTTACAACAACGCATTGAACATTGGTCCAGTTGGAAATTCCGCTAATTCATGGGAATTACTTATGATCCCAAAAATGGGCTCACTTGTGCGCTATAACATTGAATACTATAATGTTATGACTGGGCAGTTTATTCAAACATTTGAAAAAGTCAGAAGTGATGTTGATGGAGAACTTTTTTTAGAATATCCACAGCTAACAGGAAATGCAAAATGCCCAATTGTACTATTTAAGATTTATAAGTGGAAGGATCGGTCAATGCAGGAATGCTTGGATACTTTTAACAGATATTCGGATGAAAGGATTAGCTTGTTGAATTTGGGAAATACAACCAGCGTAGTAGATTCAGTTGTGAAGTCAGGAATTAAGGTGTTTCCAAATCCAGCAAATGATATTCTTAACATTAGTTATAGCGGCATACAGACAGAATCAATTGTTCAGATACTTACCACTGAAGGAAGGTTGATACTTCAATTAACCATGACCGGACAAAACCTGCAAATCCCGCTTGATCAGATAGTCCCTGGTATTTACATTATTGTTGTTCAAAATGAGGAGGATTCCTACCATGAAAAATTCATCAAGAATTAAAAATTCAATCATTTTTGTTGGATTGATATTGGGATTGTATTCCTGTAGTGAATATGATCTGATTGGTGATAAAGCCATATTCATTGGAAGTTGGAAATGGGAATATTCAATTGAAGAAGTACATGATAACGGCCTTATTTATTATCGTACATTGACTCCGCAAAGTGAAAACACAAATTACTCAATGGAATTCAAAGAAAATGGGAAATATAAACTATTTAAAAATGATGATGTTTGGTATAAGGACAAGGCAAAATTTCTTGATTGGCAGTCTATTGATAGTGGAACCGGTTTTTATTTTTGGTTTTATATTGATAAAGACCAGCAATTTTATGGAAAGATTCTTGAGGATTCTATTGTGACCAGTAATTATTTCCCACCTTTTGAAACGGATCATGGTTATTCATATTCCATCTATAAAAATTATTTTGTTCGTGAGTGATGAGAAATTCTTCCAAAACATTATCATACTTTGTGCTACTGCTAGCAATGTTTTTTGCTTCCTGCGAAAACTATGATTTAGCAGGCGATAAGACTATTTTTATTGGTAACTGGCAATGGGTGTACTCTGTTGGAAGGTATGTAGATATTGGAGATGGACATCATATTTATTTTACAACAACGCCGAGTTCTGAGTCTAATTCATTTTCAATTGAGTTCAGGGATAATGGGAAATATTTATTAAAAGAAAATGGAGATATAATACATAGAGAAAGGGCTAAGTTCAACTCATGGTATTTTGATGCAAATGGGAAATACTATTTTAGCATTGATATTAATGTAGACTATGACCTCCAAGGATATGTATGGGGTGATTCATTATTGTTGCTACAACATAATTCCCCATTTTATTTCCCTGCTTTAGATGAAGAAGATTTAAATTCACTTAGCTATACAAGTTATTTTGTTCGTGAATGAAAAATTAATGTGACAACGACGCCACCTGGATCCGCGACCTCTGGATTGGCTCCTTCACTGGCATTTGCGGCAGTGCATTGTTGTGGGATAATCAGCATAAGCGTGAGCTGTGGCCGCATTTCGGGCGGCTCAGGGCTTTTGTGGCAGGATATGATTTTGATGAAAGGGAGAATGGACAGAAAGGCTGGCTTCCTTCTCACGATTACGATAAAATGCACTACGAAGACTGGGAGCGAATACCAGGCATCGTTGATTTGTTCTACCTGCGCTCACCAAACAAAGAAAATGCGATTCATTCATCATTCTAAATTTCTTTTGTAAAGAAAATTCGGTTTTTTATACAAAACATGTTATCTTTGTAAAGAAAATAGAAATTTCTTATCAAAACAATCATGGAAAATCTTTGGAAAATCGATGTTTTACCTCAATGTGAAGTACTTGAAACAAAAACCATTCTGCGCAGTTTGCCTTCTGCCCATGCAGCGTTGGCCGAATTGAAAGGTATCGCATCGGCCATGCCAAATCAAAACATATTGATTAACACATTGAGCATGCAGGAGGCCAAAGACAGTTCGGCCATTGAGAATATTATTACAACCCATGATGAATTGTATAAAACCGGATTGAACTTGGTTTCTTTCAGATCGCTTGAGGCGAAAGAAGTGCAGAATTATGTTTCAGCACTGAGAAAGGGCTTTGATTTGGTTTCATCAAAAAAACTGCTGACCAACAACGTGATCAGAGAAATACAGATGGAGCTGGAGAAAAACAATGCGGGATTCAGGACGCTTCCGGGCACATCACTTAAAAATGCGGTCACCGGTGAAGTGATTTATACGCCACCGCAGGATATTGAAACAATAAGCTCCCTGATGTCGGAACTTGAAAAAATGATCAATGACCCTGCTCAATGCGATGTTGATCCGCTCATTAAACTGGCAGTAATTCACTTTCAGTTCGAAAGCATCCATCCGTTTTACGATGGAAATGGAAGAACAGGACGCATCATTAACATCTTGTATCTCATTCTTGAAGGACTGCTGCATCTTCCCATTTTGTATCTGAGCAATTACATTATCAGATACAAGCCCGATTATTACCGCTTATTACAACAAATAAGAGAAAAAAACGAATGGGAAGAGTGGATTTTATTTATCATCCGTGGCATTGAGCAAACATCGCGCGAAACCATAGAACTCATTGTTCAGATACGCGATCTGATGATGGAATTCAAGCATCGTTTGCGTGCAAATTACAAATTCTACAGTCAGGATTTATTGAACAATTTGTTTAAACACCCATACACGAAAATTGATTTTTTAGCAAAAGATCTGAAAATATCAAGAATCACGGCGGCCAATTATTTAAACACACTGGCACACGACGGACTATTGAAAAAAGAAAAAATGGGAACGGGAAACTACTATATCAACGAGAAGCTTTTTCATCTGTTGGCAAGACGATGAATAAAAAATCCCGCGGAAAACCACGGGATCAAAGGGGTGTTGAAATATATGGAGATGTTATGTTTTCCCCGGATGAAGCATGAGGCATTCAATGAACTCGTGCTTCGTGGGTTGGCTATCAGGCGGGCATCCGGAATAACCCCGATGTATCGGCCTTTTGGCAAATGACACATTCAATAATGTGTCATTTGGGATTACAGAAGCCTGAAATCAAATTTCATGGCATAGGTGCCGCTGTCGGCCTTGGCAGGAAAAATCATCTTTTTCAGTTTTCCTGCTACATATTCTTTCAACGTCATGTCGCTTGAATTTATGGTCACAATGTCAACCTGGCCGTTTTGGTCAATCACAAATTCTACCAGAACCATACCTTCAATCTGCTGGTCTTTGGCCAATTGCGGGTAAGTAATTTCGCTTCTTACAGCCTGTTCAACACTTGGGTCATTAATGCTCATGGCGGCCAGAGGAGCAAACAGTAGGAAAAATATCATCGTTTTCATGGTGCTTTTTGTTTTAATTTGTCGTATGACGCCCACCCCAAACAAAAAGTTACAGGCAATTTTTTTATTTCTGTTGGGATGCAAGGGTGGCCCTATTTGTTTTCGGTGAAAACGCAGATCAGAATTTTCTTTAAAACATTATATGCTAGAATGTGTTTTCGAATTCAAACTTCTGTACCTTTCCATTAATCAAAAACAAAATCAACAAACTAAAATCCACCTCAAAATTTCATGCTTTGTGTTGCATGAGCAATCCATTTATTTGTACTTTTGCCTTTACTGAATTGAAAATCATGAAAGAGCTGAAAATCAGAGACCTTACATTGCGCGATGGACAACAATCGCTGTTTGCAACCCGCATGCAGCAGGCACAAGTCGACAAAGTGCTTCCTTTGTTCAAAGAAGCCCGTTTCTATGCCATGGAAGTGTGGGGTGGGGCCGTTCCCGACAGCATCATGCGGTTTCTGAAAGAAGATCCGTGGGTTCGTCTCGCAAAAGTGAAGGAAGGCATTGGCGATGTGTCTAAACTCACCGCTCTTTCCCGCGGACGCAATCTCTTTGGCTACAATCCCTATCCTGAAAGTGTCATCGAAGGCTTTATCAAAAATGCCATGTCAACCGGCATTGATATTCTGCGCATTTTCGATGCCCTCAACGACATGGAAAACATTAAAAGTTCGGTCGCTTACACCCAAAAATACGGAGGCATTGCCGACGGAACCATCAGTTATACCGTCGATCCGAAAACCGAGCTGAAGAAGAAATTCTTTGGGCTGATTACCGAAAAACCAAAGCCACCCATTTTCTCGGTCGATTACTTTGTAGGTAAAGCCAAAGAAATTGAGGCCATGGGAGCTGACATGATCACCCTGAAAGACATGGCCGGGCTGGTCGATCACATCAGTGCTGCAAAAATCATCAGAGCATTGAAGAAAAATGTTAGCATTCCGGTCGATTTTCACACCCATTCCACTCCCGGATACGGGCTGGCTTCGGTGCTCACGGCAATGATGAACGGAGCCGATATCATTGACACCAACATGATGCCTTTTGCCGGCGGTCCTGCTGCACCTGCCTACGAAATCATTCATTTGTTCTGCCGCAAACTGAATATCGAAACCAACGTCAACATTGAAGTGCTGGCCCGTCTGAGTGCACAGCTCGAAGACATCAGGCGCGAAATGGACAGTTTCGACAGTTATAAGTTGTTTCCACGTCAGTTCGATCTTACCAAAGACAGCTTGCCTCTAGAAATTGAGAAGCAATTCGACCGGGCCATCAATTCGGTGGAAAAAGAAGATTACGAAGACGTGCTGTTGGCTTGTCAGGCCATTGAAAAATATTTCAACTTCCCTGAGCCTGATGAAATGGTTCGCAACGCACAAATTCCGGGCGGCATGTACACCAACATGCTCTCGCAACTCAAGCAGCTTAAACTCGAAGAGCTGTTGCCCCGGGTGCTGCTGGCCGTTCCGAAAGTGCGCATCGATGCCGGTTGTGTTCCGTTGGTTACGCCCACCAGTCAGATTGTCGGCGTACAGGCAGTGAATTGTATTTTGGATGAAAACAAAGGTTTGCCATGGTACACCAACAACAACACGCAGTTTGTGAACCTGATCAAGGGCAACTACGGAAAAACACCGGTTCCGGTTGATCCGGCGTTTCGTGAAAAAATTACTGGTTCACGCGAGGAAAAAGCGTACGACACCACAACCTATAAGCCACAACCAAATAAAGTATTTCGTGAGTTTGGCGACCGCAACCTCATCAACACTGAGAAAGATCAGTTGCTTATGGAATTGTTTCCGGCCGTAGCCGAAACTTTTCTTGCCGAAAAAGCCGAAAAAGAGTGGCGGGCCGAAAATGAAGTACGCTTAGCCGAGGAAGAGCAACGCAGAAAAGAAATGGAAGAAGAGTTCTACCGGCAGAAAAAAGAATTCGAAAGCCTTAGCCCTGATGAAAAGCGTGAGCGGCTTGAATTTGGCTTATACAATTATAAATGGACTTCGTATTTCGAAGAGCAGGAAGAAAACAACACAGAAAAACGCAAACCCAGCAGAAACTGCGTTTAATGCCCATTCGAAATACCTGATTTGAGCGACTGATTAAGCATTAGGAAAGAAATAAACTAATGATTGATTGAGTCAACCTTTAGGCAACTTATACCAATTTGAAATATATGATAGTCCAAAGGACGGTAGTATCCCAAAAAGTGTGTAATGTTTGCTTTCGATTAAACAAAGATTTTACATGTTTTTTTTGTTTTCATGCGCTAATAATTTGAAAGTAATTTTCAATTATTTCTTTTCAATCATCTCCCTCAACTCCTCGTTTTCCTTTTGCAGTTGGAGCATGTAGAGGGTGTATGAGCAGTGAACAGAATCAGAGCGAGTGCGAGCCACTTCAACATATAAAGCGGAGTGCTCCATGCTATTCTTTCACAAACCGCAACACCTTCACTCCACCTGCGCCTGAAAAGCGAAGCATGTAGGTTCCTGATGCGTAAGAGCTGAGGTTGAGATCCAGCACAAGATTTTGATCAGCCATGTCGTCGAAAATCGTTTCGCGTTTGGTGCCGGTCATGTCGTATAATTCAATTTTTAATTGTTGTTCGTTTTCCGAAAAGACCGTAAGGGTTGCGCTGCTGCCGCAAGGATTGGGATTGAGCCACATCCCAACCGCAAGCTCAGGGGAGGCCGTTGTATCGTTGGGATCGTAATAATCGTCCCATAGCCGCATGTCGAAATCTTCTTCCTCGTAATCATCATCGGAATACACCATGGGCGCGCGTTTATCCATGGGAATACTCACCAATGTGTCGTAAAAACAACCTCTGTAATTTTCATCCCAAGGCGGCGCCGCCATGTTTTTGTACGAAAGCCCGCCGCAACTGTAACTCTCTATCCGCGCCAGAAAATGCGCCCCGGCATCTACGCGGAAACCATCGGTGAGTGTTATGCTTTCGCCGGCCTTGAGGGTTACATCGCCATTGATATCGGGGATGTATGTCCAGTCAAGTGGGTTTAGCGCTTGAGTTGAAACAACCATATCTGAAGATATGCTAGTAATTGCTCGTATTTCTTCGGGTCTAGTTTCTGATCCAATTTCGACCAAAATAGAATATGGAAATTTTTGCGGGTAGTATGCTGAAACCTGACGATTGATTTGATTTACATAGTAAGGGAAATAGTATGTGTGATTGCTTGTTGGAAAGCCTTCTGGGAAAGATAAACATGCAAGATTATAGAGCAGCATATAATCTAGTCCAGGGAAATTCCCAGCCGTCCACAACTTTGAATCCTCATCAGTTATCTCACCTCCATGCTGGCTACTATAAGCTGCAGACCATTTGTTGTCTGTTGCCCAATAGTCTGAATAATGCCCACTAAAATAAAGATAAGGCCCGCCACAAGGCGCAATGTCTAAATTAGTTTTCAACAAATCAAAACTGTAATTTTTGTTTTTAATGTCTTTATCGTATAAAATACCCCACAACAAATGGAACATAATATCCCATTGTTCATTTCCAGATAATACATTTAACATCATGAATGCCGATGATCTATTATCTCCCATGGCAATTGCTCTTGAAAGCAAATTTCTATTTGAAACATCTCTTACTGTTAACGTCCAAGCGAGATTAGCATTATAGGCGTCCATTTTATTTGGAGCATGGTGAATATCATTTTCGTACCAAGCGCTAAGAGGAGAAGAAAAGTTTTGAGCCGTTTCAATTAAGCTCATTGTTTTTTTTAATGGCGCCGCATATCCACGTGCATCACCACCATTATTATTACCCATTGGGTCTCCATCTGGGAAACATGGCATCCAATTGTTCTGGTAGCCGCAATTTTCACAATTTGCTAAAAAAGAGATTAGTTTGCTTGCAATTAATCGAGCTCTCAAATATGTTTCTTGATCATCAACTAACTTTGCAGTAAGAGTTAATCCAATTAATACTCCTAAAACCTCATCCTGACTTGTAAAGTTCTGAACTTTGAAATGGTTCATAAAAGCAGTTCCATGCAAAGAGTAATCATATTCACTTACTTCTTTTGATGACCTATGACTATAAAAATAGTTTTGTTCATCTTCAAATCTCATCACACATTCTACTTTCGTTGGATCTATCCATGCAGGCTTGCCATAATAGCCAGATGATATAAAGTCATTTATGAAAACAGGTTGTTCAAGACCTTGGTTAAAGTAGCTTTCCATTTCAGAATTCATTACAGGAGGGGCGTCTTCTCGCACAAAAAATCCATCATAAGCCTCATTTTGGTACCACGGAGCTTCATCTTCACACTTATCCATTCGAATAAGAGCAAACAGTGCTTTATTAAGCTCAATCAATGTATTGTTTGCATCATTAAACTGGCCGTTGTCCTTAAGCAATCTATACTCTGTTGCCAACAGACCTATATACATTCCCATTTGAGTCCATTCTTGACCAAATGAAATAGAAGAATAAAAATATAAATCATCTGCAGGCTTAGCTGCATCTCTGTTTCGAATATTACTAACAATACTTTGCCCATGATTATATCCAG
>CAZLHV010000071.1:0-14107 GCA_964559205.1 uncultured Bacteroidaceae bacterium | reverse complement strand
CGGTAGCATTGGTTCGGGCAGCAGCATTGTGGTCAATCCATCAGTAACCACCACCTATTATGCGAAAAACAACAACGGGAATTACAGCCCCGCCTGTGCAAGCAAAACGGTGACAGTGAGCGGTTTACCGGTGTCACTTCTTTCTTTCAATGCCTATTGCATGGATAGATTCATCAGACTGGAATGGAGCACCGCGAGTGAAATCAACAACTGTTGTTTCACCATCCAGAAATCATTTGACGGAGTTAATTATGAATTTGTTTCTGAAGTATCCGGTGCGGGAAACAGCAACGAAATTGTACATTACTATTGGATCGATTCGACACAACACGCATCGTATTACCGCTTGCTTCAAACCGATTACGATGGCACCGAAACGCTCTATGGCCCTGTGTGGGAAAATTGCGAGAAGGAAAATTCCACTGAAGAGGCCGTGATTTTTCCAAATCCGTTTGAAGGTCAGATCAGCATCAGTATTCCAAATGAAGCCGGATTTGACATCATGGCTCTTCTGTATGATCATTTCGGACGTCTTGTTCTGTCAAGAGCCATGAAATCGGTGGAAACAAATGTTTTTATAATTGAGACAGATGATGCATGCCTCCAACCCGGAGCCTATGAACTGTTGATCATTGCGGGTGAGCATGTGTATCGTCGGATACTGATAAAGAAATAAACATTTTGTTATTCCGCAACTTCCTTCACTTTTCGCTTTTCGGGAATGGTCAGCGAAAGAAATACACTCATGAACAAAATGCCACCAATCAGCAACAAACTGTGAAGTGTGGTGAAACCTATATCGTGCAGATAGTCCTCAAAAATCAGTTTCAATCCGATCACAAACAGCAAAACCGCAAGTCCGGGCTTCAGATATCTAAATTTGTTCATGAAGCCTGAGAGGAGAAAGAACAAACTCCGCAATCCTAAGATGGCGAAGATGTTTGAAAAGAAAACAATATAGGGATCTTTGGTGATGGAGAAAATTGCCGGTACCGAATCAACGGCAAAAATTACATCGCTGAATTCAACCACAAGCACCACAAGAAACAAAGGCGTAAGAAATACTTTCCCTGCTTTGCGAATAAAGAAATGGTCTTTCACAAAATGGGGATAGATTCTAAAATATTTCGATGCAAAACGTACCACCGGATGTTTTGAAACCTCCATTTTTTCTTCTTCGTGACGCGAAAGAAACATTCGCACCCCTGTGAAAAGCAGAAAAGCGCCAAACACATATAAAATCCAGTCGAAGCGATGAATCAGTGCCGAACTGAAGAAAATGAAAACGAAGCGCATGATCACAGCACCCAAAATGCCCCAAAAGAGTACCTTTTTATAATTTTTGCGCCTTACCCTAAAACTCATAAAAATGAGAAGCATCACAAAAAGGTTATCGATCGAAAGCGCATATTCAATCAGATAGCCGGTGATATATTCAAGCGAAAGATTGTTGCGGTAGCTTTGCAGCGCTGAGTCAAAATCAAGTCCATCAACATTTACCGGGTGGTGATGGAGCTGAATGATTTCTTTGAGATGGTCCATGTCGTTGATGCCATGAATCAGGTCGCCGAAAAACATGATAAAGAAGTAGAATCCAATCGATAGTGATACCCAGATCATGGTCATGATGCCGGCTTCGCGCATCGAAACCTCATGGCTGTTTCTTGAGAAAACGCCAAGATCAAGAAGCAGCATGAGCGTGATCAGCAGCAAAAAAGCGCCAAAAAAAATGATTTCGTTCATCAGAAGTGTTTCTGACTACAAAATTAATATAAAAAACTCAGCATAATACCAGCTGCCACAGCACTGCCGATCACACCTGCCACATTGGGTCCCATGGCATGCATCAGCAGGTGGTTGGTTTTATCATACTCCAGACCAATCATTTGCGAAACCCGGGCGCTGTCAGGCACAGCCGAAACGCCTGCATTGCCAATGAGCGGGTTGATTTTGTTGCCGGGCTTCAGGAAAATATTCAACACCTTGCAGAACATCACACCGCCAAAAGTGGCAATGACAAACGAGGCCGCACCAAGAGCAAAGATTCCGACCGATTTTGCCGTCAAAAATGTAGTCGCCTGGGTGCTGGCACCCACGGTGAGGCCAATCAGAATGGTAACAATGTCAATCAGAGGACCTTTGGCAGTATCGGCCAGTCGCTTGGTGACACCACTTTCTTTCAGCAGGTTGCCGAAAAACAGCATGCCAAGCAGCGGCAATCCCGAAGGCACAATGAAGCATGTGAGCAAAATACCAACAATGGGAAAAATGACTTTTTCGCGTTTCGAAACCGCGCGGGGTGGCTTCATTCTGATGAGGCGTTCTTTTTTCGAAGTGAGTAATCGCATTACGGGTGGCTGAATCACCGGAACCAGTGCCATGTAACTGTATGCCGATACAGCGATGGCTCCCATCAGATCGGGTGCCAACTTTGAACTGAGAAAAATGGCGGTGGGCCCGTCTGCCCCTCCAATAATGCCGATAGCACCTGCTTCCTGCGGACTGAATCCAAGAAACAAAGCGATGATGTAGGCACCAAAAATACCCAATTGCGCAGCAGCACCAATGAGAAACAGTTTCGGGTTGGAAATCAGCGCCGAAAAGTCAGTCATGGCTCCAATCCCGAGAAAGATCAGTGGTGGATACACCCCCTGAATTACCCCGAAATATAAATAATTCATTACACTTCCTGTTTCATAGATGCCTATTTTTAGGCCAGGGTAGAAAGGAATATTTCCTACAATCATCCCAAAGCCGATGGGCACAAGAAGCAATGGCTCATAGTCTTTGCTGATCGCCAGATAGATAAAGAACAATCCGATGGCAATCATCACAATATGGCCTACTGTCATATTCGCAAAAGCAGTATATTGAAAAAACTGCTCGAATCGTTGCAAGAGGAATTCAAAAAAACTCATACGGCCTCCGGATTAACCAATTTCAACCAAAACATCACCTTCCATCACATTGTCTCCTTTGTGAAAGCGTAGTGTTTTAACAACACCTTCTTTGTCAGAATTGATCACGTTTTCCATTTTCATGGCTTCAAGGGTAACCAGTTTCTGACCAAGAATCACTTTATCACCTTCGCGAACATGCAATTCGAGAATGACACCGGGCAGCGGTGACTTGATGGAACCACCACCGGCCGAAGAGCCTGCAGGCGCAGTTTTCATCACCTGTGGACTTACATCGGTTGATGGAATGTTTTGAGCCCTGACCAGCTTTGGAGTCTTTACAGGCTGTATGCTGCGGTCAACCTCAACATCATATTGGGTTCCGTTGACGCTCACCTCTATCTGGTTGTCATCAACCTCTCCGATTTCAACATCGTATTTATTTCCGTTTATTGTAAACGCGAATTTCTTCATTGTCAGCTCTTTTTAAATGGGTTGGTGTAGGTTTTATTCGGCAATTGCCGCAACATGTAAAGTTTTGAACTCCAGGGAGAATACGTTTTGGTAACCTTTTTTATGGTAATCACCGCTTCTTCGTGGTCGTGAAGCTGGTTACGATACAAATGAACGGCCAGCGCAATGGCGGCATTCACTTCACCGCTAAGCTCATCGGGTGAAGTTGTTGCAGGCTTCTGACTGACACTCTTTGCCTCTTTGCTACCAGATTCCGGTTTGGCTTTGAAAGCCCTTGCAAGCTGCTTGTACATCAGATAGAGCAGGGCAAGTGCCGACATCACCACGGTCATGGAAATGATGGCCATCCCGATACCTGCAGGATCATATTGCACGAACAATTCTGCATTCTTCACCGTTTCTTTCGTAATGTTTGTCTGATTCGGAGTATAGGATTTTGATTTTTGCCATGCGCCCAAGCCATCGGTTTCACGGGCAAGTACTTCATCGGCAGCTTTAAAGTTAAAAACAGCAGAGTCAACCACCGTGCGCCCGTTCGAGGCCACCAGATACACTTTTCCTACACTGTCGAGCCTGAAGTTGGTGTGCAACACACCATGCTCAGAGTTTCCGTCAAAATAAAAGAGAATATAACTCTGAGGCGAAAGGGTCATCCTGCCATCCTGCGGAATTCTGTATTTCTTTGGCTCCTGCAAATTGTCGGTCAGAAACATGTTGGCAATACTGACCGTGCCGTAACTGCTGTTAAAAATCTCGATCCAGGGCGAATGATGACCGAAATTATCCACCGGTCCGTTTGCATTCAGTGTCATCACCTCATTAATGCGGATATCGGTCTGATTCTGAGCTTGCAGAAGCAGCGGATGCATTAACAGCAACAACCCTGAAATGAGAATGAAATGTTTCATAACATGTTTCATTACAAGGGTAAATTACTGTGTTTTTTTGCCGGGAGACTTTGCTTCTTGGTGGCCAGCGACTGCAGTGCCCTGATCACCCTGAACCGGGTATTGCGCGGCTCGATAATATCGTCGATATAACCATATCGTGCAGCCTGGTATGGCGATGCAAATTTCTCGCGGTATTCTTTCTCTTTTTCTTCGATAAATTTCGCACGCTCAACGTCATCGGTGATTTCTTTCAGTTTTTTGCCTTCAATAATTTCAACCGCACCGCGTGCACCCATAACGGCAATCTCGGCTGAAGGCCATGCGTAGTTGATATCGGCCCGCAACTGTTTCGAGCCCATCACATCGTGAGCCCCGCCATACGATTTGCGCAATGTAACCGTAATTTTCGGCACAGTGGCTTCGCCATAAGCAAACAAAAGCTTTGCACCATTGGTAATGATTCCTCCATATTCCTGCTGTGTTCCCGGTAAAAATCCAGGTACATCAACCAACGTGACAATCGGAATGTTGAAGGCGTCGCAGAAGCGCACAAAGCGTGCTCCTTTTTTCGATGCATCAATATCAAGCACCCCTGCCAGATAATTGGGCTGATTGGCCACGATACCCACCGACATGCCACCCATGCGGGCAAAGCCTACCACAATGTTGGCTGCATAATGACGGTGAACCTCAAGAAATTCACCATTGTCAACAAAACCTGCAATGACATCTTTTACATTATAGGGTTTGTTTGGATTCTCCGGAATGATGTAATTCAGCGAATCTTCAAGCCTGTCAATCGGATCATCACAATTGACAAATGGAGGATCTTCCATATTGTTCGAAGGAAGATAACTCAGCAGTTTGCGAAGCAGCAGAATGCCTTCTTCTTCGTTTTCTGCAACAAAATGGGCCACACCCGATTTTGAAGCATGAATGTTTGCTCCTCCCAGTTCCTGATCTGTAACCACTTCGCCTGTTACGGTTTTTACAACCTTGGGGCCGGTAACAAACATGTAACTGTTTTCTTTCGACATCAGAATGAAGTCGGTTAATGCTGGCGAATAAACAGCACCACCTGCGCATGGACCAAAAATGGCCGAGATTTGAGGAACGACTCCAGAAGCAATGATGTTGCGCTCGAAAATTTCGGCATAACCACCCAAACTCTTTACACCTTCCTGAATACGGGCTCCACCCGAATCGTTAATGCCAATCACCGGTGCTCCCACTTTAAGTGCCTGATCCATGATTTTGCAAATCTTGTTGGCATAGGCTTCGGATAGAGAACCTCCAAACACCGTGAAATCCTGCGAAAATACATATACTAAACGACCATCGATGGTTCCGTATCCTGTCACAACGCCATCGGAAAGATACCGTTCTTTCTCCATGCCGAAATCGTGACAACGATGAGACACAAACATATCAAATTCTTCAAACGAACCTTCATCAAGCAGCATATTCAGCCTTTCACGTGCTGTGAGCTTGCCTTTTGCATGTTGCGCTTCAATTCTTTTTTCTCCTCCGCCAAGACGCGCCTGAACCCGTCGGTCGAGCAATTCCTTGATTTTATCTTCAATGGACATATTACTTTGAATTTTTATTTTCACACAATTCGGTCAGCACGCTTACCGTCGATTTAGGATGCAAAAAAGCAATGCTTAATCCTTCAGCACCTCGACGCGGCGCCTTGTCGATCAGTTGTACTCCCTTTGTCTCTGCTTCAGCCAATGCACCTTCGATGCCTTTTACCGCAAAGGCCATGTGATGCATGCCCTCGCCTTTCTTCTCAATGAATTTTCCAATCGGTCCTTCCGGATCGGTGCTCTCTAGCAACTCAATCTTGGTCTGGCCAACCTGAAAAAATGCAGTTTTCACTCTCTGATCGGCAACCTCCTCAACTCCATAACATGTTAAACCCAATACTTCCTCGTAAAATTTTATGCTTTCTTCGAGGTTTTTTACGGCTATACCAATGTGCTCAATGTGCGTGATTTCCATGTCGCTTTTTGCTTGCAAATGTAACCGCTATTTTTATTAAATTCCAAATAAAAAAGAAATATTTTCAGAAAGATTTTAATCTTTTTATTGATTTTTCCGACTATTTCAGTAGAGAATATCTTCTGTTTTTTAATTAGCTGTAAATCAATCTTGTTTCGTCGGACGAATGATATTTGTCATCTTCTAATTTCTGCTCTATACTTTGTGTGTAATTTTGGTACGAAAATACCTAAATGAGTCGGATATGAAAAGGCAAATCATCGAAATTGATGACGAAAAATGCAACGGTTGCGGACTTTGTGCCGAAGGTTGCCACGAAGGAGCGATACAGATGATCAACGGAAAAGCAGTTCTGATCAATGACCTGCTTTGTGATGGACTGGGTGTTTGTGTTGGTGAATGTCCAGTTGGGGCGATCACCATCACCGAACGCGAGGCTGAGCCTTATGACGAGGAAAAAGTGATGGAACACCTCCATAAGAAAGGCAAAGATGTGGTGATTGCCCATCTGAAGCATTTGAAGGATCATAACGAGCATGTGTGGCTGAAACGCGGTGTGGCCTGGATGCAACAAAACATTGACAGATTGGGTTTCGATATAAACGAAGTCGTACACGAGGTACACCATCACAGCAAAGGCGGTCAGGCTTGCGGCTGTCAGGGTTCGGCGCATCGGGAAGTGAAGCGGCACGAAAACACGAATACATCTTCCGATGTTCAACCCTCAACACTTGAACAATGGCCGGTGCAAATGCATCTGATCAATCCGAACTCATCCGTTTTCATGGGTTCTGATTTGCTTGTGGCAGCCGACTGCGTGGCTTTCAGCATGGGGAATTTTCACCGCGACTGGCTCAGAGGCCGAAAACTGGTCATTGCTTGTCCAAAACTTGATCAGGGAACCGATGTGTACGTTGAAAAGTTTAAAGCACTGGTCGATATTGCCAAAGTGAACACCATCACGGTCATGATGATGGAAGTGCCATGCTGCGGTGGTTTGCTGCGTATGGTTCAAACGGCCATTGCATCAGCTTCGCGGAAGGTGCCAGTTAAAATGATCATTGTCGGCATCAACGGCGATGTGATGAAAGAAGAATGGGTTTAGACCTGGCTTTGTCTGAACCGATCGGCAATTTCTTCTTCTGAGACGCAGGATATTCCGGCCTCGTAAAGTTCCTGTTTCAGGCCTGCAAAGCCCATGCTGAGCTGATCAACGCTATGGGCGTCGGCACTCATGATTACCTTTATATTATGCTCCTTCAGAAAGGGGAAGATGTAACGGCCCGGATAATAATCGGTATAATGCCCTGAATAAATGCCGCGAGTGTTGATTTCAACCAGCACATCGTTCTGAGAGGCCAGCAAGAGCGTTTCTTTCAGAAGGTTGAGATGAAACGGGTCTTCTGGATCAATATAGCGGCCCGCATTATGCATCAGTACTTTATCGGCATGTCCCAAAACTTCGGGTTTTTCACGCATGATCATGGCATTGATTTGCCGGTAGTACTGTGTAAGTGCCAGCCTGAAATCGCCTTCAAACACATGTAATAAGCCATCGTGATAGCCTTGTGCCGGTCCGTCAATAAACCAGATTTGTCCCTTGTATTCGACCAGATGCACGCTGCCAATAACAAACTGTAGGTTGAAGCGATTTCTGAAAAGCTCAAACGGATGACTGATTCCGGGACAATAGTCGGCTTCGAGACCAGCCAGAATACATGTTGAATCATCGGTTTGCTGTTCGCACCGAATGGCTTCAGCATATTCGCCAACCTTTTCCAGATTGGGTATGCTCCATGGGTTATCGAATGTCATTGGTGCATGGCTGCTGAAACCAAACAGATTAAAACCTGCTTTGCGTGCACCTTCGGCCATTTCCGGTACGCTGTTTTTCCCGTCGCAAAAAAGCGTGTGATTATGCAAACTGTACATGGGGCAAAGATATGGATTTGCATTTGAAGCTGAATAATAATCGATAGGTAGAAGCGTTGTATCTTTGTATAAATAAAATGAACAAAGCGGCGATCATTATCATTCAGATTATTTTGGGCATTCAGTTGAATGCTCAGCCGAATTCTGCATGTGCAAAAGCATTTCATCAGGCAATATCTGGTGGGTTTGATCTGATTGATATTGAAATGCAGGCATTCAACAGGGCATTGATCAGCACTGACGGTGATCAGATTCTTGTGGCATACGACAGGCTGATCAAAACCACAGAATCGGTCATAGAATCTGGCAAGGCCATGAAAGTTTGCCCGGGCGCCGAAGCCTATCACCTGGCAGCAACTGAGCTGTGCAATTTTTACCTGAGCATTTTCGAGAACGAGTATCACACAGTGGTTGCTCTATTGTTTAAGATGGAAATCACCGATGAGGATTTTCAAGTGATGGAGCAGATTTTCGATGATATCGAAACCAGGGAGGCGGTTTTTCTTGAAAAATTCACTCAGGTACAGCAAGAATTCTGCACTACTCATGGAATCAACGAGGAGTGAGTCATCCGGGATTATTCAACCAGAAACTTGCTGATGTGATTGAGTTTGTTGTTTGCCACATTGAGCACATAGATTCCGCTTTGTAATGCAGATATATCAATGCATTCTGAAGATAACACACCCTGAAGGAGCAATTTCCCCTGAATATCAAACACCGAATAGTTCAGTTGTTCATTGTCATTCATTTCTGAGATGCAGATAATGTTCTTTGCAGGATTCGGATAGGTTGTGACTGTTTGGAAATTTACCTCAGTGATTGATTGAGGCTGAACTTCGGCGATATTAAGTAAAACATCAAATGAGCCGTGGTACCCTAGCCCGGCATCATCGGAGTTTGAGTTTGCACAAATCGCATATTTGTTAGTGCTAATTTCCTCAGCTTCGATAATTTGTTCCATATTTGTGGTCATCCCATCAACTCCAGTTCCACCAAAAAGGTAGGGTTTGACAGAAAACATTCCATAGAAATCGGCAATACATAAGTCTCCACCGCCCTGATAAGTGCTTGTGCAATTTTCCAAAGAGTCTGTCATGGCAATTCCAAAGGATTTTGCATGATAAGGTGATGAAACAATCACATCAGAAAAATACACGTTTGTATTGTCGAGTGATCGCATGGAATTGCCGTATTGGTAAACTCCATTTGCATCAATGACATAATAAAAGCCAAAATAAACAGAGACTTTTTCACGATAAACAAAATCACCATTTGAGCTGTTGGATACCCCAACTAAAGCAAATGTAGAATCGTTGACGTATTTCACTTCATTGATATAGTCAACTTCAGAACCTCCAAGAGTCTTTGTCCAGATGGTATCACCCAGTGAGGTAAGTTTCATGACAAAAACGTCGCTCATGCCTTTAAATCCATGAACATCATGATTGTCAGATTGCGTGTTCCCGAATACCATGATGTTTCCATCGCTGAGCTGAAATGCAGCAATTCCCCTGTCGTCATTGCTGCCTCCAAAGTGTTTGCTCCAGGCAATACTTAAATTTGACTGAAGGCTCATTACCCACAAATCACACATTCCATAGTTTCCATTCAAGTCTCCATCGGAGGAATAAGTATACCCAGTTACAATATAACCTCCTGCATTCTTTGTGGTTATCCGTTCTCCAAAATCATTTGAGGAGCCTCCAAATGGCAATCCTGAACTCATTGTGCCGGATAAATAAAGACCCTTGATCCACAAATCTGTCGCACCGTTGCCACCATTGAATCCATTATCTGACGAATTGCTTTCAATAAGCACAACATAGCTGGTATCTGATAGTTCAAGAATGTCTTTAATGGCATCATTGCTACTTCCACCAATGGTTACTGAAAATACTGAATCTCCTGATCCATCAACTTTCATGAACCACGCGTCGTCATTGCCAAACACCTGAGGGATATCCCCTCCAGCTTGAGTGGTAAATCCACCCCAACAAAAACCACCGTCGGCAGTCTTCATGAAGGTATTCATCTGATCATATCCCGGTCCTCCGTAGTTTCTGTTTAAGCTGACGTTGATTTGGGAATTACTAACAAATGAAAAAGTGATAAGCAGACAAAACAGTATGTTCTTCATCTTTTTTTTTACAAAAATACAAAAAATGGTTAAAATGTGGATCCGAAAAAAGAATTTGCTTTGTTAATCTGCATTATATTCGCATGTAGCGAAAAATTGCCCGATAAATGGTGCATTTTTATCTGCTCAAACAAAAAAATATATAATTTGCAGCCGCAATGACAAATCGGTTTATTATTTCGTTTCTGAATGTGCATGCATCCTACGCCTTTATCAACATCAAAAGGCGTGATCCTTTATTATTTTGACAAATCCCTGCAGGGGATACCGGCAGTGCTGCATTGTAGCCAGCACATTTCAATGCTATGAATATAGCAGTATTTTGAATGTTTCACGAAAAAAAATCAAAATGAATCTTCCATACGCAGAACCGTATAAAATCAAAATGGTTGAACCCATCCGCATCAGCACCCGCGAAGAGCGCGAAAAATGGATTGCCGACGCTGGCTTCAATCTGTTTAATCTTACAAGCGATCAGGTTTACATCGACTTGCTCACCGACAGCGGAACAGGAGCGATGAGTGACCGTCAATGGGCTGCCATCATGATGGGTGATGAAAGTTACGCAGGAAGTCGCTCTTATTTCAAACTTAAAAAGAGCATAAAAGACATCCTGGGCTTCGATTATATCATGCCAACACATCAGGGCAGGGCAGCCGAAAATGTCTTGTTTTCAGCACTGGTGAAGGAAGGTGATATTGTACCCGGAAATTCACATTTCGATACCACCAAGGGTCACATCGAATTCCGCAAGGCAAAAGCTATCGACTGCACCATCAACGAAGCATTTGATATCAACAGCTTGCATCCATTCAAGGGGAATATCGATATTGCGAAACTGGAACAGGTTTTTGCCAAATATCCGCATGATCAGATCCCATTCATTATTGTAACCGTTACCAACAATACTGCTGGAGGACAGCCTGTGAGCCTCGAGAACCTCAGAGCAGTGAAGGCCTTTGCTGAGAAGGTTGGGAAACCTGTTCTTTTCGATAGCGCGCGATTTGCTGAAAATGCATATTTTATTAAAATCCGTGAGAACGCCTGCGCTTCGATGAGCGTGAAGGAAATTGTACGCGAAATGTATCGCTGCGCCGACATGATGACCATGAGCTCGAAGAAGGATGCAATCGTCAATATCGGTGGCTTTATTGCTATGAATAGTGAAGAGTTGTGGAAAAGAGTCAGTGTGTTTAACATCATCTATGAAGGATATGTGACTTACGGAGGCATGGCTGGCCGTGATATGGAGGCTCTTGCCGTTGGTCTGGACGAAGGAACAGAATTCGACTATCTTAAGAGCAGGATATCGCAGGTGGAATACCTTGGTAACAAACTCATCGAGTGGGGAATTCCTGTACAGAAACCCATTGGTGGCCATGCTGTTTTTGTCGAGGCAACCCAGTTTTTAACTCAGGTACCTCGAGAACAATATGTGGCACAAACGCTGGCTGTCGAATTGTACCTCGAAGCGGGTATCCGCGGAGTTGAAATTGGTACTTTGCTTGCAGACCGAGATCCGGAAACACGACAGGATCGTTATCCCGCACTGGAACTGGTGAGGCTGGCCATACCCCGCAGAGTGTATAGCTATAATCACATGGATGTGATTGCCGTTGCGCTCAAGAATATCTGGGACCGCCGAACAACCATATCAAAAGGGTTTAGAATCGAGTACGAAGCTCCAATCATGAGACATTTCACAGTTCAGCTTTCACGCGTTTGATCGCAAAAGTTCCCGCTGAACTGTTACTGCTCGTCTGCACCCTAGCCTGAAAATGAATTGCATCATATGCCAGCTCTATGATTTGGAGCAATGGCCATGTTTTTTTTCGTACCTTTGACACCCCTTTGCTAAAAAATAGGGTCTTGTTTCTGATTCCAATCAAATGAAAGCTTTTTTTCTATCCGGTTTCCTGCTCGGCGTAATGCTGTTAAAAGCTCAGGATACATTGCAGATAATGCAGTATAATCTGTTGAATTACAATAATGTAACTTCCTATTGTACTACAGTCAATAACCCGGTAAATGACAAGGATGCTGCGTTAAGAACCATCATTGACTATGTGCTTCCGGACATATTTACAGTGGTGGAAATGAATGAGCAAGTTACATCGATGGATCGATTGCTTAGCAATGTAATGAACTCGGGCGGCAGGACGAATTATGCGCGGGCGGCCCGGTCGAATTATGCCGGAAGCGACATTGTCAACATGCTTTACTACAATACCGACAAACTTGTCCTTGAAGATCAGACCAATATTACCAATGCCGCACTGACACGCGACATCAACATCTATCACCTGTATTATAACGACCCTGCCTTGATATCTGGCGCCGACACATCATGGATTCATTGTATCGTGATGCATCTGAAAGCCGGAAGTTATCCGTCAGACATCGATGACCGAACTGCCGAGGTGAACGTTCTGATGAATTATTTAAATGGCATTAACGATGCAGGTAATTATCTTGTCATGGGCGATTTCAATGTGTATACGTCTGATGAGGAGTGCTATCAGAATCTCATCAGTCATCCGAATTCGAATATTCGTTTCTATGACCCCATCAATATGCCGGGCGACTGGAATAATAATTCAGTATTTGAAGCTGTACATACACAGTCGACTCACAGTGACGACAATGGTTGTGCCGCGTCGGGAGGACTTGATGACCGGTTCGATTTCATTCTTTCATCAATGAGTATTTTAACCGGAACACAGGGTGTGCGGTTTGTGAGTGGCAGTTATCAGGCTTTAGGTAACGATGCAAACCATTTTAACAGCTCGGTAAACAGTGGTACGAATAACTCAGCTCCGTCGTCGGTAATTGATGCATTGTATAATAATAGTGATCATTTGCCGGTATTAATGAAAATTGCAGCAGGAATTCCTGCAGGGATGAGTGAGTCAGCTTTTGTCCCCTTCGACTTTTTTATCCCCGAAAACTCCGATGGTCAGCATGCTGTTTTGATCTCGCATTTCACAAGTACATTTATAATTGATGCGTTTACCGTATCAGGAAAATCGCTGGGAAATATCAAAATCGATGCTGTAGCAGGCACAAACATGATCGACATGTCGAATGTGCCGTTCTCTCGTGGGTTGACGCTGTTTCGCATCGTCAGCTCTGATGGTTACACAAAGGTGTATAAGGTCATCAGATGATGGCATTAGGCTGTAATGATTAGGCTTAGCAAGAATCAATATGCCTTGGCGTTGAAAGTTCATCAATTGCTCTGACTAATACATTATTTTCTTTGCTTGCCCTTTACAGGGTTAAAAGGTTTAAGCTTTTATGAGGAGAAGAAAATTCACTCATCAGTAGTGAACAGAAACCCTTCCAATCAGGTTCTGGGGTTTACCTTCGAGGTCTACATACCACACTTTCCAAACGTAAACGCCCGTGGGAACTTTCTCGCCGGTATCCTGAGTGGTTCCATTCCATGCATGATTAATATCGCTGCTAACAAAAAGCAATTGACCCCAGCGATTATAAATGCGCATTTCGAAATGATCGACACTCCAGCCTGCTCCGAATGGCATAAAATAATCGTTTTGACCATCGCCATTGGGCGTAATGGCATTGGGAATGTAAAGGAGCTCATCGGCAGTAACAAAAAGCGGCATCGATGTGGTATCGTAACAACCAAAAGCATTTCCGGCAATTAGCGTCACGTCATAGGCTCCGTGTGCGCCATACACATGCATCGGACTTTGCTCGGTCGATGTTTCATCATCTCCAAAGTCCCACCACCAATTTGAAGCACC
>CAZLHV010000070.1:0-14124 GCA_964559205.1 uncultured Bacteroidaceae bacterium | reverse complement strand
TCAGATATTTGAAGTGCTTTTCTGCAAGTAGAAAGTGCATTTGGTTCAGGTCTTGAACCGAATCGGGATTCACAAAACATAATTCTGCAGGAAGCTGATATTTATGTTGATAGAACTGCGTGATTTCGGGGCGGAAATTGCATAAAACAAGGGTTGAGTCAGCTGAATGATCATCTGTGAATGCTTTAATTTCTTTCATAGCCTCCTGATAGGGATAGCGGTAGAAGAAATGATAGTGCTGTCTGATAAAAATGAGCGAATAAAGCAACATTAGAGACCACCCAGCTATGAAAAACAATGTGTGTATCCTTTTCACAGGCTCGAAAACACTGAATGCCAGAATCAGAAGAAGTGGAAATGAAAAAAGCAGAATGGAGAATTGAAGTAGGGGCGCAACGTACACCGAATAGAAGAATCCGGTTATTGCAGGAGTAAGCCCAAGGAAAAGAGCTGCGATATGGGTTTTTTTAAACCTAAATTGCTTTTTGGCAATGGATATGAATAAACCGAAGGCCATCATGCCTGCAAACAAGGCAAAAGTTGGCGGAGAGAAATGAAAAATGTACCTGACATAATCCACAAAAAATACCGCATCGGGTTTGTTGAGCCATTGTCCGATCCCTCCCAAGCTGAGCTGATGGAAGAAAATTTCGATATGCGGAAGATAGAGTACAACGATGGCAGCACAAGCAAACATGTAATGCTTAAGGTTTTTGCCACGAAGCAGGAACAAACCATAGATAGAGGCCAAAACAACCATGAGACCTGAGAAATGATGATTGTATAGGCAGAGGGCTCCTCCAAGAATAAAATAAATATACTGATTTCGTTTTTTGCCGATCCCTGTCAAGGTCAGCCTCGACCATCCCAGCAACATGAGAAGTGTAAAAAACAGACCACTGCTGTATGGTCGGGCAATTTGGCTATATACTATTGTATAATGCAGTATCGCCATAGTTGTGGCCGCAAGGAGGCCAGTGTTTTCTGAAAACCATTCTTTGCCTATCTTGTAAGTGAGATAGACAGCAGCAATTCCCGATGCGATAAAAGGTAACTTAATCAGGGCTTCATTGAAACCAACTATCTGAACATAGAAATATAAAAATGTTTGTATGCCTGCCGGGTGTCCGTCAACTCTTGCTCCATGTGCGATCATCTCCGAAAAACCACTAAACTGAGTTCTAAACAATGCACTGAACTCATCGTAAGTAAAAGGAATTTCCCAAAACCTCCAGAGTCTGACTATTGCAGCAGTAGCCAAGATGAGCAGCAATACCCAATTGACAATTCCTGAGGCTTTTGGCTTATTCATTTTTTGTTTTCAGGAAGTTGATGACAGGATTGGCATATTGCATTCTTATGAATGGAAGATATTGTTTATCCAATCCTGTATCGGCAAGTTTCTGCAGGAAATATGCCTCGAGGGAGTCGGCAGTGGAATCGGAAATGCCAAATGAATGATCGCCGCTTTGAATTTGATAGGAGGCCTTATGCGTATCGAACAACCTGTACGATTTGTGTATACGGTGATCAATCAGAGAGGCAATTTCTGCAGCTTGATTTTGAGCTGGGAGAGATGCCAGCTCGTGTAGATCATTTTTTATGGAGGGGCAAAAATGAAAATGAACATGACCTTTTTTTCCCATCATGCCCATTTCCATGCTTAAGAGATCTTCTTGTGCTGTCTTTCGCCATTCCTGGCCCTGAGCTTTTGTGAAAAGTTCCCTTGCTTTTAGTCCGTCACAGGGATCATATTCATAGGAAATGCTTACTGGTACAATGTTCAGTGGTTGAAGTGCTTCGGCAATGTTTTTCGTTTTTGCTGCAAGTGAAAGCATCCTTAATAGGCTTTCCTGAGTGTGATCGTTTCCATCCTTTGCCCGGCCCTCGCGTTGTGCAATCCAGGTAAAGCAATTTCGTTCTGTGATATTATGGTGAATATATTCTGATAAGTGCAGTGAGCTTCTGAGCAATTCGCGACCAGCCAGGTGGCGACGGACTATGAAGGATTTATTGATCCTTACTAATGTTTCAATCCAGGGTTTGATGAGCAAATTACTGCCAATTGCAATCTCAACGGTTGGCAGATGATTTAGATGAAGAACCAGATCGAGCAGTGCAGGATCAAGAACAATGTCACGATGATTCGAAATGAAGAGACAGGCTTGATCTGAGGGCACGTTTTCAATACCTGACCATGACAGTTCTGACATTGATTTTTCCTTCAACCCAAAAATAATAGGCTTAATCAGAAATACCTGAAATTCATCAGCTGTGGTGATTTTCTTCAGGTGATCAATGTAGTCCGAAGTTTTTTCTCTGAAAAAGTATTTCAGTATTCCCGTAAACTGATCTTCCTGAAGAAGCTTACCAATTGCAGTACCAATTTCATGGTCCCTGAATGGCCGGATGTCGTCGAATGTGTTCATAAGGATAAAAGTGAACAAAAATAATAAGAATAACATTTACGCTTCATGTGATGAAAAAAAACTTGCATACCGCAAGCTGTATCCTGAACTGATGGAGACATTCGGGTGAATTGTTTTGTGAGAAGGCTGAAATGAAACAGAATGTATTATCTTTGTGAAAACAATTTGTTCATGAGATCAATTGTCACCTTGCTTTTTCTTATTGGTGCCTTCATTGGTCAGCTTGCTGGCCAGTCCGGTGGCCATTATAGTCTGCCACCTGGCTGTACTTCAGATGACTTTCTCGCAGGTCAGGTCATCATTAAATTCCGCAGTGATGTGATAGATCATGAGCAGAATCCCCGTTTCATTCAGGCACTGCAGGTTTGCGGAGCCGACAGCGTTGTGGCAAAATTCCCTCATTCCAAAATTCCGGAGGCTCAAAATAATCGATGGGGCCAGCCCAATGTGAATCTTCGGCTCATTTATGAGGTGTATTATTCTTCAGAAGCTGGGGTGCCTCAAACCATTGATTTGCTTATGTCCACTGGCTTGCTTGAGTATGCACTTCCCCATTTTCTTCCGCAATTATTGTATTCGCCTAATGATCCGAATACTTCTTTTCAGTATTCTCTGACAAAGATTAGTGCCTATCAGGCCTGGGATATTTGCAAAGGCGACACCAACAAGGTTGTGGGTATTACGGATACCGGGATTGATTTTGCTCACCCTGATCTGGTCAATGCAGTGAAGTATAATCATGATGACCCGATTGATGGAATTGATAACGACAACGATGGTTTTACCGATAATTACCGTGGTTGGGACATGGGATCTTGGGACAATAACCCTCAGTTTGGGCTCATTGGTCATGGCATTCATGTCTCTGGCATTTCAGGTGCGAGCACTGATAATTCCTTTGGAATGGCAGGCAGTGGTTTTCGCTGCAAAGTTTTACCGGTTAAAGTTGACAATCAGTATGGCAACCTAGTAGCAACCTATGAGTCGATTGTTTATGCAGCTGATCATGGTGCCGATGTAATCAATTGCAGTTGGGGCAGTTCTTTCTCGCCGGGTCAATATGGTCAGGATATTGTCAATTATGCAACAATCAATTGTAATGCACTTGTTGTGGCCGCTGCAGGAAATTCCAACAGTCTGAATCCATTCTATCCGGCATCATATAATTATGTGCTCAGCGTTGCTGCAACCGATGTGAATGACTGTAAATGGGCAAACAGCAGCTATGGCCAGTTTGTCGATATTTCTGCCCCGGGCAAAGACATTCATTCTACCTGGGCAGGTTCAGGTTTTGTCAACTCCAGCGGAACTTCGATGGCTGCCCCTTGTGTTGCCGGTGCAGCGGCGCTTGTTTCTTCCTATTACCCGACACTGAACATGCTGCAAGTCGCTGAAAGATTGAGAACTACCGCCGATGTGATCGATACATTAAGCTGTAACAACGGATACTTTTCTTATCTTGGAACTGGAAGGCTCAATATGTACCGAGCGCTTACCGACACTTTTTCAGTGTCTGTCAGGCTCGATGACTATGCATTTACCGATAGCAGTGACATGACTTATTTCCCTGGCGACACCCTTTTTGTTGGAATTAATGTGATAAATTATCTCGATACTTCATCATCTGCACTTTATGCCAGACTTGAGTGCCTGACTCCGGAAGTGCAATTGATCGATTCTCTTTGGAACATCGGTGTGCTCCATCCCATGCAGCAGTCGTCGAATTCAAGCACCGATCCTTTTGTCATTCAGCTCCTCAATGTGCCACCCAGCACAAAAATTGAATTTCTTGTCCACTTTTATGACGGGCCATGGCATTCCGCCGATTATTTAAGCACAAATGTGAATAAAGACTATAAGACTCTGGATACAAATGAAATTGTTTTAACCATCACCTCTGCTGGAAATCTGGCATATAATGATATCAACAACTTCATTCAGGGCGAAGGATTTCGATTTGGTCAAAGCGCAAGTCTAGTTTCGGGAATGGGATTCATGTGTGGAACTTCAGTCTTGAACATCTCTGATAACCTGTATACTTTGGTTGGTCAAAGTGATTCCGACTTTGTGGCTGCGCAGTTTGTGGCTGAGATGATTCCAGCCACATTGGGCGACCAATGCTTTTTGAGTCGCTACAGCGATACTGGAGCCGGAACAAGCTCAAGCAACCGTGTAACGATACATCAGTATTCATATGCATGGGATGGTCCGATGGATGAAAACTCGGTTTATTTCAAATACATTATTTACAACGATAGTGCGTTGACTCTCAATAACCTGTATGCCGGTTTTTTTGCAGACTGGGATGTTACAGCTTCTGAGGAAAATAGAATTTGGTTTGACTTTTCGAACGATGCAATGATAACGACCAATTCTGATACGTCTATCCTTTTGGCAGTAAAGCTGTTAAGCAACTATCAGCATTATTACTATGGTGCTGATATCGATGGCTACAGCGGCAGTATCGCATTGAACGATGGCTTTACTGAAGGTGAAAAGTTCAATATGATGAAAACGAACCGCTATATTGCGGGTTCAGGGCCTGAAGGCAATGATGTAGCTGTCATGGCAGGTACAGGACCGCTGACCATATTTGCAGGTGACAGCTTAGAGCTTACCTGGGTTGTGGTTGCTGGCAACAACATTCAGGAAATATCTGAGGGAATTGAAAGAGCCGAAATCCGGTATCTGGATCCGCAGCTGATGCTTGAAAGGTACGATGGAAGTGACGTGAAACTTTTTCCCATCCCTGCTTCAGAAACGATTAATTATGAGATTCCGGATCAATTTCAGCTAAACGAAATTCTCATTATTCAGCCGGATGGCCGACAGGTGTATTATCGTCAGACTTCGGAACAGAACGGTGTTATTGATGTGTCAGGGCTGCAGGCCGGTGTGTATTTTTTCATTGTATCCGGCAATGAAAATGCAATCTCAACCGTATTTTCCATTGTGAAATGATCAATCAGCCAGAATATCGTAAAAAGAACTGGAACATCCTTGTCCCATATAGGTTCGACAAATACAGCGATTTTGCCCTTCAGGAAGCAATTTCGCTCAGCAAGGTGTTTAACACGGGTCTTGTATTGTACAGCCCCGGCTGCAAGGATGAAAAGCGGCACCGATTGGCTGAAATGACTGCTGATCTGATTTCATCACAGGGGATTACAGCGCAAAGTTACACTCCAGAGAAGGATGATGTTAATCTTTTATTTGCGCTGGCATCGAAAACTGAAGCCATTCTGATTGTGATGGGGCATGACCGGCAGCATACGTCACTGGGGTATTCTCTCAGAAAGACGCTCAGGTTGATGAGAAAGTCTAGAACCCCGTTTCTTATGGTCCCTGACTCCATGATCAGCAAATCTTTCAAGGACATCATTTTTGTACTGGGTTATCAAAAACAAGAGAAGGAGAAGATTTTATGGGCTTCATATTTCGGCAGAATCAACGGTAGTCATATTCATGTTGCGCTACCGAAGGCAAGCGATGAGTTTTTCAGAACAGGTATAAGATCAAACTTTCAGGCATTGGAAAAACTATACACGAATACGGAAGTGAATTTTACTCCCCTTCCCATTGAGGCGAATATCCATAAGGCTGATGCGGCAACCCTGTCCATTGGTTCAGTGATGAAAGCCGGGGCTTTTCTGATGCTGACAACCGCAACGCCTGATATTTTCGACCTTTTTGGCGGGACCGCCGAATACAGGAGCATCCGTCGTGCAACTGATATCCCGGTTTTATGCATTAATCCCAGGGATGACTTATATGTGCTTTGCAATTGATTACGATGACTGACTGAAAACACCCGTTAACTGATTCCGGGCTTTAACAACGCAATAATTTTCATCTCCGTTGCGTATCACATGGAAAAAGTTTTAATTTTGCAGCGAACAATATAAAATTGGTTGTCATGAAACTTCGTCTGATTTTGCAGATTGTGCTTGGGCTCGTTGTCCTTGGGCTCGTTTATTACATCTATAATTACAGCATTATGGCTCCGGTTCGTTTTGATAATGAGAAAATCTCACGCCGAAACGATGTGGTTGACCGAATGAAAGATATTCGTGAAGTTCAAGCAGCATATCTGTCACTTCATGGACGTTATTGCTCCACTTTCGATAGCCTGATCGCTTTTGTGAAAGCAGAAGAATTTCCTATTGTTAAACTGACTGCCCGTCCCGGTGACTCCACATTCACCAATCCAATTCGCGACACGGTTGGCACTGTTTCAGTCCTTGACAGTCTTTTTGGAAAGAGAACCGATTTTGTGCTCGAAAAGTTATCAATCGTTCCTTACAGTGACTTTGAAGGAGCTACACCTGATACCTTTATCATGAAGGTTGCAAAAATTGAAAAAGGAAATGTGCCGGTTAATGTGATCGAAGTTTCGACCTTTAAAGAGAATTATCTCAAAGGCATGGATATGCGTCATTATAAACCAGATAAAAAGGACGATCCTCGATTTGGCTCTTTGTCCGATCCTTCAACCGACGGGAACTGGGAATAATGGCAATTCATACGGAATACCGAACTGCTTTCTTTGAAGCGGGTCTTCCTATTCACGGAAAAAAAGTCCTCGGCCTTCATGCCGGTGGCTTTTATTTTTTTATACATCAGGATGATTCGCTAAGTTATTTTTTATCAGCCGGGTTTAACGACGGATTCCGGTTGAGCGACTGGAGCTCAGGAATTGAAGCCCGAACTGGAAGAGCAGATGTTGTTCCTGATCATTGTTTTCTGCTTCCCGATGATTTCATCCCGATACCATTGGAATTACTGAACAGCGATTCTCCTGAAAATCTTTTCAGGGCTTGTCAGGTTTTACCCGATTCTCATCAGGTTGTTGTGTCACCTGTCGCTGGAAGCGAAGTTGTCTTGTTGTCTGCTGTTCGCAAGAGCACCTATAATTATTTGTCCCAACTCTGTAACGAGAATCCCCCCACCGATTTGGCAGCTATTTGGCTCAGCAGGGTATTATCCCGAAAAAGCGACGGTGTGTTTGCGTGGGTTTTTCCCGGAAATGTCATTGTGGCCATCATCCGTAATCAAACCTTGCAGCTAATGAATCAATTTGATTATCAGGGGAAAAGCGATTTCTTATATTTTCTTTTGGGGGCTGTAAAATCTGTGGGACTAAGTCCATCTGCTTCAACCATACACTTAAGCGGGGAGATCTCGCCCGCTTCAGTTCTGTCTGATGGTTTGGAATCGTACTTTCATGAAGTGGGTTACCTTGCTGCAAATTTCACAGCTGATCAGGAGCAAAAGTTCATTGCTCCAATATTATACCCTCTGGTCTGACATGAGAGTCATAAGTGGAAAATTCAGGGGTAGGACCTTCGATCCGCCTGTCAGGAATGGAGTGAGGCCAACAACTGACATGGCCCGGGAAGGTTTGTTCAATATTCTTACGCATCGGGTTCCACTTGAAGATATTGTGGTGATTGATCTTTTTGCCGGAACGGGTTCCATGAGTTATGAGTTTATTAGCCGAGGAGCAGGGCAAGTGTTTTCGGTTGAAAAAGAAACTGTGATGGTTAAATTCATCGAATCGGTAGCTCACAAGCTAAACATTCAGAATTTAAAGGCAGTTCAAGGCGATGCTTTCCGGTTTCTTGCCATGACAAGGATCAAAGCAGACATTGTTTTTGCTGATCCCCCATATGCACTTACGGGGATCAAAGACATTCCTGATCTTGTATTCAGTCATCAGGTTTTAAGTGATGGCGGGAAATTAATCATTGAACATGACAAATCGCTTTCTTTTGCAGGCCATGAACACTTTATTGAAATAAGGAATTACGGAAAAGTTCATTTCAGTTTTTTTGAATAAAAATTGGCCCAGTGGACTCCTGAATCGTTTTTGTGTTTATTTCCCTGTAATTCAACGCTTTATAAAAGATGGAGCCATTAATACAGCTATGCATTCAATGGCGGGTTATGATATAGGCTTCTTTTAATTCTTTCATTTGAATTTAGATTGCTTTTAAATTACATTCCACAATTAAAAAAACCACGTTAAAAACTGTGAGTGTGTTGTTTGTTTATTACTTTTGACCCCCGTTGACTCTGAGTAAATCAAACACGATGGAGGACACCTTGTCCAACACCTCTTTGGTTATGACAGAGATGGCAATCAAGGCTGTTCAAATCAGCACATTGCTGCATCTGCATAAAACTTTCAGGATACAGGCTGCAACCAGCTTGTACTTGAGTGTTTTTTGCCACAAAACAATTGAAATGACTTAATCTCAAATCTATGAAAGAACAAATCGCTAGCATTATTGACGCGCATGGTGCGGATGCCGGACGGCTGATGGATATCCTTTCGGATGTGCAGGCAGCTATGGGATGCGTATCGAACGATTCGGTGGCTGTGATTGCAGACAAGCTTCAGATAAGCGAAGCAGATGTGATTCAGACCCGTTCGTTTTATCATTTCTTTACGGTTGAACCAGTTGGCCGGTATGCCATTTACCTTAACAATGCTGTTGTTGCCTGCATGAAAGGCATGATGGACATTGTTGACGAGTTTGAAAAGCAACTCGGGATTAAAGTTGGCCAACGGACCGCCGATGGATTAGCCAGCCTGCATTACACTGCCTGTATTGGCATGAGTGATCAGGAGCCGGCAGCCATTATCAACGATGTTGTATTTACTTCATTGTCACGTGAACGTGTTCAGCAAATGGTTGCTGGCATGAAAGCCGGAAAAGCTGTTGCTGAGATGCTTGGACAGTTTGGCGATGGCAACAATGCGAATCCGCTTGTGAAAGCTGAGGTAAAGAACAACATTCGTAAAACCGGTCCTGTTGTTTTGGATTCGTACGAAGTTGGTTCAGGCTTAAGCAAAGCTCTGGCAATGGAACCTAAAGCCGTGATTAAGGAAGTCCTTGATTCAGGTCTCCGTGGCCGTGGCGGTGCAGGCTTCCCAACAGGAATGAAATGGGAATTCTGCGCTCGTGAAGCCGGAGAACATTATGTGCTTTGCAATGCTGACGAAGGTGAACCAGGAACGTTTAAAGATCGCGTTTTGTTGACCGAGCGCGCAGAAATGATGTTCGAAGGAATGGCCATTGCAGGTCATGCCATTGGAGCTAAAGAAGGTATTGTTTATTTGCGCCGCGAATACAAATATCTTGATCAGTATCTGAATAATGTGTTGAAAGATATGGTTGCACGCAACCTGCTTGGCAAAAACATTATGGGAAAAGGTCATGATTTCGAAATCCGCATCCAATTTGGTGCCGGTGCCTATGTTTGTGGTGAAGAATCTGCACTCATCGAATCATCAGAAGGAAAACGTGGGGAACCACGAAACAGACCTCCTTTCCCTGCCCAGCGTGGCTACAAAGGAAAACCAACCATTGTTAACAATGTTGAGACTTTCTGCGCCACATCACGCATTCTGACCAACGGCGCCGCTTGGCACAAGGCCATAGGAACTCCGGAATCGGCTGGCACAAAAGTTCTGAGTATTTCGGGTGACTGCAACACACCGGGCGTTTATGAAATTGCCTGGGGAATGACCATTCAGGAAATGCTTGATATGGTTGGAGCAACGAATGTTCAGGCTGTTCAGGTGGCTGGTCCTTCGGGAATCTGTATTCCTCCTTCTCAGTTTAACCGTAAAATTGCATTAGAGGATCTTCCAACGGGAGGTTCAATGATTGTGATAGGACAGCACAGAGATATTCTGAAAGACGTTGTATTGAATTTCATGGATTTCTTCGCTGATGAATCATGTGGTTCATGCGTCACATGCCGCTCATTCAACATGATTCTGCATAATGCCGTTGAAAAGGTGGTTCATGGCCGTGGTATTAAAAAGGATATTGATGACATGCTTGCCTGGAGTGAAATTTTACGTAAGACAACCCGTTGCGGACTTGGTCAAACATCAGGTAACCCTGTAGCCACTACCATCAATAATTTCAGGTCTCTTTGGGAAGCTCGCGTGAAAGACGTTGACTATCAGAGTGACTTTGATATCCACAAGGCTGTTCAAGAGTCATGTGCAGTTGTTGGACGCAGTGCTGAAGTCCACGAATAATTCAATCAATTGTTAACAAAAAAGACACGATAATATGAGTGAAATGGTAAAATTCACGATTGACGGTAAGGAATGTCAGGGCATAAAGGGTCAATATATCGTTGACGCAGCTACTGACAACGGCGTCTATATCCCTGTGCTTTGTCACATGCGCGACGTTATTCCTGCCGGATCATGCCGTATTTGCACCGTGAAGGTGAATGGCCGAAACATGGCTGCTTGCACCACACCGGTTGACGAAGGCATGGCGATTGAAAACAATTCAGCCGAACTGACTGATATCAGAAAAGCCATTGTAGAAATGCTGTTTGTTGAAGGCAATCACTTTTGTCCTTCATGTGAGAAGAGCGGCAACTGCGATTTACAGGCATTAGGATATAAGTATCAGATGATGGTTCCGCGCTTTCCATATGCATTTGAGCGTCGCGAGCTTGATGCAAAAGCATCGAAGATATTCCTCGAAAAGAACCGTTGCATTTTCTGCAAACGCTGCGTTCGTTTGATTAAAGATAATCAAGGTCGCAGTATTTTTGCATTCAAGGGACGTGGAAAATCACTGGAAATCTCAATCGATCACAAACTTGCAGCGGGACTTACCGAGGAGCAAGCAATGCTTGCGATGTCAATATGTCCGGTTGGTGCCATTCTTCGCAAAGAAGTCGGCTTCGTTGATGCGATTGGAACACGCAAATATGATCTGAAACCCATTGGATCTGACATCGAAAAATAATCATCAATTAAAAGGAGGACATTAAAATGAGTAAACCCATTGTTGCTACCACATCTTTAGCAGGTTGCTTTGGTTGTCACATGTCAATTCTTGATATTGATGACAGGATTCTGAAACTGATTGAACTGGTTGAATTCAACAAGTCTCCAATCGATGATATCAAGACATTCACCAAACAGTGTGATATTGGTATTATTGAAGGAGGTTGCTGTAACAGCGAGAATATCCACGTTTTGAAAGAATTTCGCAAAAACTGTAAAATTCTGATTTCTTTGGGCGAATGTGCCATTATGGGCGGTTTGCCTGCTATGCGTAACGGGATCCCAGTCAAGGAGTGTCTTGAAGAGGCATATCTTGGCGGACCAACCGTTGGTGAGAATAAAGAGCGAATCATGCCTAACGATCCGGAATTGCCCATGATTCTCGACAAGGTGTATCCTTGTCATGAAATCGTAAAAATCGACTATTTCCTCCCGGGTTGCGCTCCACGTGCCGATTTGATTTGGGCTGCCGTGGTTGCTCTGGTTACAGGCGACGAACTCAACATTCCCTATGAACTGGTGAAATTTGATTAATTTAAAAAGACAACACGAAAATGGCACAAAAAGTAACAATAGAACCGGTAACCCGCGTTGAAGGTCATGGGAAAGTGACCATTCAGCTTGACGACAATCTGAACGTTGCCCAATCTCGCCTTCATATTGTTGAATTTCGCGGATTCGAACGATTCGTTCAGGGACGCCCTTACTGGGAGGCTCCTGTTCTTGTTCAGCGCCTTTGCGGTATTTGCCCTGTTAGTCACCACCTTGCTGCTGCCAAAGCACTTGACGTGATTGTAGGTGCCGGCACCGGCGATGGACTGACCCCTACTGGCGAGAAAATGCGCCGCCTGATGCATTATGGTCAGATGTTTCAATCGCATGCACTGCATTTCTTCCACCTGTCATCACCCGATTTTCTGCTTGGCTACGATGCTGATCCAGCCATTCGTAATGTGATCGGCGTTGCGCTCAACTTCCCCGAACTCGCTGTACAGGGTGTGATGATGCGTAAGTATGGTCAGGAAGTGATCGAACGCACCGCAGGTAAAAAAGTTCATGGAACTGGTGCAATCCCTGGTGGAATCAACAAAAGTCTCAGCATCGAAGAACGTGATTTTCTGATCAACGGCTCTGACATGATGAATATCGACAAAATGATTCAGTGGGCTTACGATGCTGTTCAATTCTTCAAAGAATATTACGGTAAAAACCGCGAGTTTGTTGATAATTTTGCTTATTTCCCCAGCAATCACCTGAGTCTTGTTCGCAAAGACGGTGCACTCGACCTTTATCATGGAGTGATGCGCGCAGTTGACGCTGAAGGAAACAAAATCCTCAATGATGTTGATTATCAAGAGTATTACAAATACATCGAGGAAGAGGTTCGCAGCTGGAGCTACATGAAATTCCCTTACATGAAGCATCTGGGTAAAGAAAAAGGCTGGTACAGGGTTGGTCCTCTTGCACGCCTTAACACCTGTGACTTTATTCCTACTCCGCTTGCACAGAAAGAATTCGAAATCTATAAGGCACATACCAATGGCAAACCGAACAACTATTGTTTGCATACACATTGGGCACGCCTGATCGAATTACTGCACTCAGGTGAAGTGATTAAAGAGCTTTTGAATGATCCAGATCTGCAGAAAGACAATCTTGTCACCAAAGGCACCAAAGTGAACGAAGGTGTTGGTCTTATTGAAGCTCCGCGTGGAACATTGTTCCATCATTACCGGATCAACGAAAATGATCAGATCACCATGGCCAACCTAATTGTTTCTACCACAAACAACAATGAACCGATGAATCAATCGGTGAACTTTGTGGCTAAGAAAATGATGACTGGTCAGAAAGAAATCACTGAGCCGATGAAGAATGCAGTTGAAATTGCTATTCGCGCATATGACCCGTGTCTGAGCTGTGCTACCCATGCGTTGGGAAAAATGCCTCTCGATATTAAGCTGGTTGATTCGCAAGGCAATGAACTTGATCATTACAAGTCATAAGTCGATTCTTTTTTCAGAAGTCCGTCCCTGGTGGCGGACTTTTTTTTGTTTTCCCGAAATGAAGTACCCTTTTTCGATTATTAAACATTCTCTTGTACTTTTGTTTGTACTTTTGCACAAAGAAGCAGCATGAAGAAAACTTTGATATATGGATATGGCAATGCCGGACGAATGGACGATGGCATTGGTGAACGTTTTGTTGAATTAGCTGATCAATGGATTGAAAGCCAAAAAATTGCAAATATCGTTACCGATTGCAATTATCAGTTGAATATTGAAGATGCTGCTACTGTTTCAGAATTCGACCGCGTTGTGTTCGTCGATGCAAGTGTTGTTGAGGATGTTCAGGATTTTCGCCTTGAAAAGGTTGAGCCTAACGATGCGACAATCGAATTCACCATGCATGCCGTATCAGTTAATTACGTTATTGACCTTTGCCGTAAAGTTTATGGCAAAACTCCCGAGGCATGGGTGTTGCATGTGAAGGCTTATGAGTTTGACTTTAAGGAAGAAATGACCCCAAAGGCTGTAAGCAATATGAATAATGCTTTTGGTTTTCTTAAAGAGTTTTTAATGAAATAGGATCAGACAAGCATCTAATTTCTTTTTTGCCTGCACTGAATGATAATTTATTATTCAGGAGTTATCGTTTTGGGAAATTAATGTTTGTGAAAAACATAATGCGAATGATAGTGTTTATGCACTTCGTCGCCGTGTTTGTGAGTATGTTCGTGGATCAGATTCACGCTGATAAGAAAATCCTCGTCGTTTAAGATTTCTTCAGCAGTGCCTGTTTTACGAATGGTGTGATCTTCGGATAACACAATGACTCGCGGCTGCAGATGGTCAACCAGATCGA
>CAZLHV010000069.1:0-14206 GCA_964559205.1 uncultured Bacteroidaceae bacterium | reverse complement strand
TCCCAGAAAGGTCATTACCGGTCTGAAACCAATAGTTGGGGAGGGTTCAGTATATGGAGCCACACTTTCTATACGTACGTCGGCACCTGGTGACATCCAAGAACCACCCACGGCAACTCCCTGCTGCTGAACAAGCTCTGCAACATTTCCCGACATATCATACAAACCGTAATCATTTGGAGCATAGTGGCCAACAATGATGGTTTGAAACCCTCCATCTTCGCTAAAGGAATCGGCAGCATCACTCACCACTTCATATTTCTTTGTATCGGAATTATAGGTGATGTGTTTCTCGTTCAAGGTTCTGAAATTACAGAGATAACATCCCTTGGAATTTCGCAAGTAAGGCCCACCCCATGGATATGGACTTGAATCGAGTCCCCCCCGTGCAGCCCAGATCCATTCTTCGCGTTGTGGAAGCCTGAACGCACATTTCTGGGGGCCATGCTTTAATTCATATTGTTTGGTAAGCCATGCGCAATACAATTCGGCTCCCTCTCTGGAAACATTCACCACCGGACAGTTGTCGTAGGCTGGATGGCTGAAATAGTGCTCAACCATTGGCTGATTATAACAGTGATCATCAAATTGCCACTTGCTTGTATCAGGCAGGGCTTTGGAGTAGTTTTCCATGTCTCCCTTTGATTTCAGATCGGCCAAAAAGGTGCGGTACTGTTTGTTGGTAACCTCAGTTTTCGACATAAAGAAAGCTTGTATGGTAACTGTTGCCGAATCGATCACACAAGACCCCATAGGAATGAAAGCAAATCCATCAGGAGCTTTCATCTGTTTCTTTTTTCCCTGATCAAAAGAAGATAAAACAATGAGCCCTGCAATTAAAAATGACAATTTGATATTGAAGTTTTTCATTTGAATGTTGTTTAAGAACAAGAGAGGACTATTTCTTAATGGAACCGGTGTACGTGATTACTGGCCGGAATCCGACATCAGGGCATGGGCCAGAATAGGGTGCTGTACTTTCAATCCGTACATCATATCCGGTCGATCTCCATGAGCCGCCAACAACAATATCGCTCTGCTGAACCAATTCGGCTACATTGCCCGACATATTGTACAATCCATAACCGTTGGGCCAATATGATTGTACCGGCGCGGTCAAATCTGAAGCATCAAATATTTGACCTGCTATTCCAAAATCTCCATACTTACCGGATACTTCCATTTTGCCTGTTGAATCGTTGAAGTGGATGTTTTCGGCACCCATGCTTCTGAAATTACATGCATATTTGTGTTCCTTTTCATTAAATAGTGTGACTCCATTCCACGGATACACGGCGTCGGGAATATTTCCTCTGGCAGCCAGCACCCACTCTTCGCGATATGGCAGACGAACGTCGTTGATGTTTTCACCATAGGCCTCGCGCATTTTTTTGGTCAGCCATACACAATACATTTCTGCCTGCTCACGTGAGATATTTACCACAGGATACTCAGCATAGGCCGGATGGCGAAAATAATATTCCACATAGGGCTCGTTGTAGGCCAGTTTGTCACGCCACTGAAGGGTGTCGGGCAATGCTTTATTGTAAGATACCAAATCACCGTTGGCTTTCAGGTCGGCCAAAAACTCACGGTAATCCTCGTTGCTAATCTCTGTTTTCGATATCCAGAAAGCCTGAACAGAGATTGTGTCTTTTCCAATAATTGTTTTCCCTGATGGAACAAGGACAAATCCTTCAGGTGGCTTTTGCTGCTTTTTATTATAGGAGACAAAGGCCGAAAGAAGCATTGAACCGGCAATCAATGCTGCAAAAAGACTGACTTTTGATTCGATCATTTCACTTGGTGCTTTGTGAATTACAGAAATGTTAACGAAAACACTCATGTCAATATTTTATTCTTATCTCAAAAAAAATTTTTGCAGAATAAAAAATGATTGTATATTTGCAGTCCAAAATGCGGAAGTAGCTCAGTTGGTAGAGCACGACCTTGCCAAGGTCGGGGTCGCGAGTCCGAGTCTCGTCTTCCGCTCCAACCCCCAGATCTGGGGGTTTTTTTATATCATGCACACGCTGAAACATAAATACTGCCTCAATATCAACCGGTTAATCCACTTTCATATTCACTTTGCCGAAGGTTGAGTCTGATTGGAAAGATAAAGACTCACGTGCAGGAAGAAGTTTCATCAAATCAGTATCAAAATTCATAAAGATTCTTACCTTTGCAGCCACTTTTGCATCGATGGCAATTGATTTTTTCGACCAATGTCATCGCTCATATGCAAAAACAGGATGCCCCGGTGGTGGAATGGTAGACACGCCGGACTTAAAATCCTGTGGCCTTCGGGCCGTGCGGGTTCAAGTCCCGCCCGGGGTACAATAAACCGTTGCAAATTTTTTTGTAACGGTTTTTTTATTCATAAAAGTTTTTTCAATTCAAAATTATTTCTACCTTTGCACTCCATTTATGATCAGGGCGTTTAGCTCAGCTGGTTCAGAGCATCTGCCTTACAAGCAGAGGGTCGGCGGTTCGAATCCGTCAACGCCCACAAAATTTACCTACCGCCACATGGCGGTTTTTTATTTTCATTTGAGTAAGTCGAATCAAATTTTATTTTCGAACGGATAGATTCACCAACGTGCTGGTTTTCATTTTCATCGTGAACATAATTGCGCGATTTCCGGCATAATACTTGTTATAATCAGCGCCTTAAATAAAAATCATGGTTAAAATCTTTTTTGCTGCTTGTTTTCTGCTGCTGTTTGTGCAGTTGAAAGGGCAAAATAATGTCAGCATGAACAATCAGAATCCAGTTTCTGAACCACAAGAAATCAATGGTGTCAACAACAATGATGTGGCGCAAACCAACAACGAAGACAATCAGCAGAATCAATTCCAGATCAATTATATTCCTGTCAATATTCAACAAAACAACAACATTCAGGTTCAGCGTAGCGGCAGCAATCGTTCATCGGGCAGCAGTGGTTCATCATCCTACGGAAATGCCGGAAAAATGAAAAAAAACAAAGGCTTTTTCAAGTCACTTTCCACATCAATAAAAAAGTATCAGTATAAGCATCAGGGATCACGCCGCCACAAAGTGAGTCGCTGTAAGCCCAGCAGGGGCATGGTTCTCAGGTGTTTTCACTAGAAATATCCTGTTGCGGATCAGGCAGCTTGTTGTATTTATTCATGGCAATGTCTGGACCGGCAAGTACAAACTCTTCAATGGCCTGAGATGCAAGGCCAAGTCGATCGCGAACGGTTGCAATTTGTTCCGGAAACCAGTTTCCAAGCACATATTCGACTTGCATTCCTTTTGGGTATTGATTTCCAATGCCAAACCGAAGCCTTGGAAATTCTTCTGTTCCAAGCGTAACGATAATGTTTTCGAGACCATTATGTCCCCCCGCTCCACCTTTTTTCCTGATTCTAATGGTGCCGAGAGGAAGCGCCACATCGTCGGCCACAATCAATATCGCTTCGGGATTTTCTTGCTTAACCCAGTAATCAACTGCCTTACCACTTAGGTTCATATAAGTGGATGGTTTTACCAAAACTATTTTTCTTCCCTTAAGCGTAAACGAGGTTGTTTCTGCGTAGCGTGCCGTTTGAAAAATCACATTTCTTTTTGCAGCAAGAAAGTCAAGCACATCAAAACCAATGTTATGACGGGTTCCTGCATATTCCCGGCCAATATTACCGAGTCCGACAATGAGATACGATTTCATTGAACTAATCAGTTAATTGGGGTTTACTTGATTCTTTTCGGGACGGCCAAAAAAGCGGTTATAGAAAAACAGAAGCACTACACAAATAAAGCCAATTGCCGCAAAGGTCGACCACAAGGCTCTGGGGTTGAACTGGTCTTCCATAAAATAAACATACAACACTGCGCCCAGCAATGGTCCGACAAGGCCGCCAATGGCACCATAAAGAAACGCATAGCCCTGATAAAGGGCTTTTTTATCTGATGGCGCGATAAGCCCAACATAAGAAATAAATTTTGGATGAGCTACCATTTCGCCCACGGTAAACACGACGCAGCCTGCCAAAAAGATCCATCCTGAAGTTGAAAAGGCAAGCACAAGCATTCCAACAACGCCAAAACCAATTCCAATCATCATGGTCGGCAGAGGCTTTGTGTTCCTCACCAATGAAGAAACGATGAGTTGCAACAGAATAATGACCCCTGCATTGACCACTGTGACATGCTCGGCATCAAATTTCCATTGAGGATTGTGAATAAAGCCTGACAAGACTCCATTGACGAAAGCGTTAACCGAAGACATGTCGACAAATTCAGTGACATACCACAACACCGAGTCATACATTTGGAAATACATGACCCAGAAAAGCGAATAAATTAAAACAAGCAAGATAAACCGATAGTTGACCACAACCTCAAACATATCGGAAAAAACCTTTATAAATGGCTTTGGAGCCTCCTTTGAAGCAGGTTCACGGAATGCGATCAGGTTCAGAAAAAACAACCAGCCTGTTCCGATTGCCGCCATGATAAAAATATAGCTCCATCCAAGGCTTTTCATCCAAGGCACAATAAAAAGTGGAAAAATGAAAGCCCCAAGGTTTATAGACCAGTAATAAATACCAAACCCTAGAGTGGAGTTTGACTCATCGGTGCTTTTTGCGATTGTTCCGGCGATCAATGGCTTAAACAATCCAGCGCCAACTGCCATGAGGAGCAAGCACAAAAAAATCATTTCATAGGTGACCACCATGCTTGCAAGGGCATATCCGGTACTCATGAGTGCAAATGATAGCGAGAGAATTCTTTTATATCCAAAACGTGCAGCAAGAGCACCTGACAGTACAGGCAAAAAATACAGCAATGGCGTAATGGTGCTCTTAATTGCAGCAATGCCTGGCTTTGAAAAGCCAAGGCCTCCTTCGTTGATGCCAAGAGCCATATAGACCGACAGCACAGACATTACGCCGTAATAAGAACCACGTTCGAAAAACTCCATGACAATCACCGTGGTAAAGTTTCGGGGGAAAGAACGGAAAGTTTTAAAAAGACCCATAATGGTTTTATGAAGGTTCAAAGATACTTTGAAATAAAAAACGGACCGTGGTTAACCCAAAGTCCGTTTCAAGCATCAAGATTCTTTACTCGATAATCGGCACATAATCCTTCGGAGGCTTACATCCAAACACAAAGTTGATTCCAAAATGCATATTCATGTATTTCCAGTTTCTTGGAACAGTGAGGCTGTTGTCGGTCATCACTCCGCTTTCGCTGTCATTGGATGTCCACAAAAAGCGGTTCCAGATTATTGGCCCAAAAACATTGTCTGTCAACAGATAAACCTGAAAAAATCCAAGCTTAAGCGAGAACCCAAGACCAAAGTTGGTGAAATTTCTGTTGGCCACCGAATATGTTCCTGTAACATGCCAAATGTCGCCGAACTTGTGCGTATAACCAAGGCTAATAGATGGGTGAACTCCTTTATCGTAAAAATGAATTCTTGCCAGAGCCGAAATACGGTCCTTAGGTGTAACCGCATAGAACGCACTTGCATGAATTCGCGTATTCAACATCGATTTATATTTGTTGTATAAAGTATCAATTTCAAAAATTTCGGCAATGGAATCAAGGGTGTTGTCGAGTTTTTGTTCCAAAAGGCTATCCTCCTGATTGACAAATTCAGTAATATCGATACCATCGTAGGTGAAAGAACCCCCGGGATTCTTGCTTTGAAGGTTCATGGGGTCGCTTTTCCAGCTGATGAATCCAATATCAGTTACACTCAGTCCAAGGGTGAGCTTATCATCATATTTGTATGTGGCACCTAAATCAAGACCAAGACCTAAGTTTTGACCGTTTAACATATACTCACGGATATAATTATCCGCATTGGCACCCTGTCCTTCGGTTGTATCGGTAAGATTGTGAATCTCATTTGTGTTCACCAGAATATCTGAGGTAACCGTGATATCAAAAAACTCACTTTCTGTTTCAAAAGTGATATCTGTTTTTTTTGTGTTGATGTTAGCCTTTCCAAACAGCACCTTTCCTCTCGCACCAAAAGTCCATTTATTGTCGAAGACAAGTGAATAACCCAAGGCATACTCACGGTAATGAGACGCATTTACTCTGAAATTACCGATTTCCAGTTTTTCATCAAGTAAAGCTCCGTTACCATAAAATGCAAATTCAAATAAATCCTTGGGATAGGACAATCTGAAAAACATTCTTTCGGTCACAGACAAATTAAAGTAGTGCTTATCTTTTACCCTGATGCCAAATGACAAAAGCTCTTCATTAAGGTCCATAAAGAGGTAGTTGTTTTTTTTGAGGCTGCCGAGCATCGATTCCATATCAATGACCACGGAATCAAGCACATTGATGTCAAGCACATTTTTGGTATTGAAACCGTTATGACCGCCTGCAAGATAGAGCGATGTGAGTCCGGGAATTCCCGTATGTATCTTACACTGGGGAATAAAGGCTGGATTGGTGTAATATGATTGTGGTATAATGTTCATGCTCTGAATAATCATATCGTTCTGAGCATTTAAAAGGCCAATTGTTGAAGTGACCCAAATCAGTGTGAAGATGATCTTTTTTTTCATTGTTTTTCCTCCCTGATTATAGTTCACCGCTATTGAATTTCATCTGTACCTGAGCGCTGAGTCTTACATCCAATTTATAGTAAGAGTAGATTTTCACCAAGTCCATTCCTGAATTGTAGGTATTGAGCCGTGCTCTTACAATGATGTGTTTGGTGGTCTCAAGGTGATCCAGTCTTGCTCCCTGAATGGTTTGTGTAATCAGTTTCTCTCTGGGGCTGGTCACAATATAGTCCGGGGCTGGTCCGGGTGTAGCGGCGATCAGCACTCTATCTGCAGGATTCAGCAACGAATCGAGCTGAACATAACTGCTATCGCAAAAATACAACTGAACATCACCATCCACAGGGAACATGTTGTTGGTATATAGCTTAAACAAAATCCATTCGACATGATCGAGGTCATCACCAAAGCTCAGATCGAAAGTATCTTGCAAAACAAAGCCATTCGCGGTTCCATAGAAAGGCAGTTCCAGCTTAGCTTCAACTGCCATGCGGCTCACGTCCTCCACAAAGTTTTTCACCACATTTCCATTCGGATTGGTGCTTCCGGAGACAAGGGCCAGGATGCGCTGAGGTGTGATGTTGAGCGCAGCTCCCAGATTAGAGTTGCCATTATTTAGTTCAACGCTGCTGCTGGCAACCTGTCCAATGGCTGTCGGATAATTAATGTCCCAGGGATTTGGAATGCCAGTACCGGTAATAACCACACTTGAGGTTGGGGCATTTGTCCTGATGGCCTCCAGATAATCCACAGTTGTTCTGATGGGCAGACCCCAGCCATTGTACACATTTATGTAAAGCCGAGGATCCTGCCAATTGACGGTTCCTGTAATGTTATTGTTATATACTCTAATTCCAACGGTATCGTTGTTCAAATCCAAGTCAAACTGTCCAAGATATCCGTAAAGGAACCGAAAACGAAGATTGCTGAATCCCATGCTGAAATTAAAGAAATAAGGCGAGTTGTTTGCACTGCCATCTCCGTGCACAGTAACATCAAAATGCACCGGAAGACGGTTCGAAACCACCGAGTTGTCAAACTCCAGATGTGTACCAGTGAGATCGGCAACCATGCTGTTGCTGCTGCCTGAATAGTTTAAAGTGTCCCGGTAAGGCTGCCCATTTTGCATGGCACCCGGAATGGAAAGAACAATGGTTGCAGGATAGTTCAGATCGGAGTTGAGTGTCAGGTTAAGCAATCCCTGCTTAAGATACATTGAATCAAGCTCCATGCCGCCACTTAAAGAAAAATCGTAATCGTAATCAAAACTGGTGTTATAATTACCCGACAATGCACCTCCTGGAATATTAAGGTTGTCGGTGTAATTCATGTTTTGATTTCCAAAGCTGATTAATTCTTCTGCACTTTGGCTATATACCGTATCCTCATAGACGAGATATACAAACTGATTTGAATCAACGACCAAAAGGTCTGAAGAATCATAATCGTTAAGAATGTCCCACATGCTTAAACTGCTGTTTATCAGAGGTGCAGCTCCATTGGGATTCCAGTTTGTAGCCGTGATGGTGTCCATATCAAACTCTTCCTTGACACAGGAAACAAATATGGAGGACACAATCACGAGCAGTGCAGAAAAAATCAACAGCTTTGCTTTCATGGTGTGTTTTTTTACTTGACAGTGTTCGGGTTCATTTTGTTGCAGGCAGGAATTTCAAAGATACACATTTTTACAAACAAGAAACGATCATCAACACTAATTTATAGTTGAAAGGTTTGTGCCGATAAAACTGTACCCTTCACCGTCAGAATGATGAGTTGTTGTTTGATTTTAATGGCATCAAACGATTTGATTTTGTTACCAATAAGCGAATCATTGGCCGTCTGACCCATATTAATCAAGCGCAGTTCTCCGTCATCATCCAGTATCAACATCAGTGTCGGCTCATTCCTGATAAGGCAGAAATCGCTGAGTTGGTTACCTGCACGTTCATAAACCCGGACCTTTTGACCATCATCACGACCCACCTGGAATATTTTCTGGCCTGTCAGCAGGAAATAATACCGATCATCGGACGTGTAAAGCTCAACTTGCTCTTCCTTGTTTGAATAAATCAGTTTTGATGTTCCATCAGGGGCAAGCGAAATCAAAGACCCGTCGGTCGACAAAACTGCCCAGCTGTCTTTGTCGGGTGTGACAAAGAAACCAGGAAAACCCAAGTTAAAAGACAGGTGATCGAAAACCTTGAGACGGTCTCCTTTCCGATTATATAGCTCATATTTATTTCCTGATGAACTCGTCATCACCAGATAGTCTTTTCCCTGCAATGGTCTATAATACAACAGCTTTTCTCCTTCCAGATCCGATTCTGGAGATTTCCATCCGGGGGTAGCTTGTCCATCCATGTTATAGTTTCGCAAAACACCCCGATCGTCGACAACCAGCAGTCGATACTGATGATTCTTTTCGTAATCAACCACCAACAGATCGGATGATAAACCATCGTTGATTGTTACAGGAAAACCTTTACGTATTTTCCCTTTTAAATCAACAACATATAGGGCATGACGAGTTGTGAATGCAATACAATGCTGATCTTTGTTTTTACCTGCAAGCCACCGAAAATCACCGCGACATTTATCTCCCACATTCATTTTCCAAAGCTGCCGCCCTTCACTGTCTGCAAGATAAACATTGTCAACTTCGTCAGCAATGGCCACATAATACGATTCATTGTCGGCCGGATTCAGTACTACCGGTTTATTAACGACTTCGTCGTCGAAGCTTAAAAACCAATCAGCAGATTGATGATCTGTTGATTGCCCGAACGACCAAATGCCACTGAAAACCATTCCTCCGTTTTGCTGTGAAACAGAAAAAGCCAGGATTCCATCTACGCCCGAAGCGATCCAGTTTTTCATTGCATCAACAGTGCTTTGGTCTGAGAGCCAGCGGTTGCTGAAGTAGTAAAATGAGTGGGGAAACCTGACAGATGCAAAAGCATTCCACTCGGCAGGAATCGTCGTTTCAAGGCGCATTCCCTGCGAGGACTCAAATGTGTGACCCGATAAAACATGGCCGAGCATTGTTTTTAGACCAGAAAAGGAAGAACCGATGTACACTCCTTTGTCGGTAACAGCCACGCAAGTGCTGTGAATGCTTTGAAAAAGAGGGCCAAACAGGCTATATGCTCCATAATCTGCCGGAAGCGAAAAAAGCAACGCTTGTTTGAAATTCGCCGTATCCCATTTTTCATTTCCTTCAGCCTGTGACAACAGGTCTTTTTTCACTGTTTCTGCATCATCGACCGAAAAAGCACAAAACACCTCATGCTCCTGCAAAGGATGATCTCCTGCCGCGAAAACAGTTAAAGGTCCATTGATATGCTTATAGAGGATCTGCTCAAGATGAGAGCTTTCACTCATGTCGTTGAACAAACTTAATTCTCTCTGATGATTGAATGCAAGCTTTCGGTCCAGTTCTATTCTGTTCATGTAGGCTTTGAAAAACTCTTCAAAGGATGATGATCCAAAAGAATACACTGCAGATGTATTGGCGGGAAGCATCGGGAAAATCAAGCGACCTGCTTCTGGAACAGGTTCATTAAAAACCGATAAAAAGGATGAATCATGTTGGCTTCCTGGAAAAAATCCTGACAGGATGGCGTTTTCGTTATTCAGTTTTATTTCAATGCTGCCCCAATCGGAAAGAGATGACAGAAAAGCCAGATTTGGATAAGTCTGCCCAGAGGCAAGCAAACCAAGACTCCTGTATAGTTTTGGCAAACACAGCATCACATTAAGGTCGCCTGTAGCTGCATCCGAAGCACGGTTGAACGCATCGTTTTCGGATAAAGATGAAGGTTTGTCCTGATGATTTAAGGCTGTAATCAACAATGGCTCAGAGGATGATGCAAGCAGGCATGTACCGGCAGGCGCAGCCTTCATGCCAAAGTCGTTTAGCAGGTAACCCTCATGCTCATCGAACCTTGCTTCTGTAATCGATGACAGCTGACTCTTTGATTCACTGAACACTTCGGCATAATCCAGCTCCCTTTTTGGCTCAAGTACATACAATACTGCAATTTTATCAATCCCTTCAGGATGTAGTGAAATAAACAAACAGCTTGAATCGAGAATTCCTTTCCCCGATGATGTTTTTGACAAGATGCTGTCGGTGAATACAACTCCATCAATAAACGACTTAATGCCCGGCAATTCTGCCCAGGCCATTAAGGCAGGTGAGTTTTGGTTGTTGAATAGAAACTTTTTTGGCTGCTGAACTTTAAATACCGCAAAAGCGTTGTCGGGAATCAGTTCATATGGGTTTTTAAGTTGTGCGCCTGAATATGGTCTTAAAACAAGCAGCAACAGAATTAACAGAATGAGAATCAATGCTGCGCCGGCAATTATTCGGGGTTTTTTTCCGCCTTTCAACAATCGAATCCACAGTTTCTTCATGACACAAAGCTACTGAACAACCCTTTTAAGAGGTTCAAGGGCTTAAAAAATGATTAACAAGCGGATGTTAAGAATGGGTTACTGTCCATTGAAAACAAAACAAGGGGGGCTTGCACCCCCCTTGCTGTTCACGAGACCCTTCACTTCATTCACTAAAACAATTGATTCAATAGAAAACTTTCACTATAGAAAAGAAACGTCCATTTCTTTCGTGAGTAATTTGGTTATTTATAGTGCACCTTCGTCGTATGCTTTTTCACCATGCAATGACACGTCGAGACCTTCCATTTCTTCTTCTTTGGAAACCCTGACACGCACAAACAGGTTGATGATGATGAGCATGATGTAGGTAAAAATAAAAGCATAGGCCGAAGCGGCAATAACAGCCACAAGTTGTTTCATGAAAAACGATGAGTCACCAAACATCAATCCATCGGCTCCGGCAGCATTGATGGCCGATGAAGCAAACACACCAAGCAGAATGGTTCCAATAACACCTCCGATGCCGTGAACGCCCCAAACATCAAGTGCATCGTCCCATTTCATTTTGTTTTTGAGCTGGACAGCAAGGTAGCACACGGCTCCAGCAGCAGCCCCAATAATGGGTGAAGCCCATACCGGAACGAAACCCGCACAGGGCGTGATGGTGGCCAGACCGGCAATGGAGCCGGTAAGAAGCCCCACAAACTTGGGTCGTCCCACGTGAATCCATTCAATCACCACCCAGGCAATGGTCGCAAAAGAGGCGGCAATATCGGTGTTAAGAAAAGCCAGAGATGTAATGTTATCTACAGCAACCTCGCTACCTGCGTTGAAACCATACCAGCCAAACCACAAAAGACCGCTTCCGATGGCAACCAGCGGAATGCTGTTTGGAGTACTGTTTTTATCGACACGGGCACCCACATAAAATACCGAGGCCAGAGCTGCAAAACCTGCCGTGGCATGAACCACAATGCCTCCGGCGAAGTCAAGAACGCCCCATTCGGCAAGAAGTCCACCACCCCAAATCATGTGTACAAACGGATAATAAACCAAAATCTGCCATACGGTAAGGAATATCATGTACGATTTAAAAGTAACACGATTGGCAAAGGCTCCGGTGATCAGCGCCGGGGTAATGATCGCAAACATCATCTGATATGCAACGAACACATACTCGGGAATCTGACCATTAGAATACATGGAATCCATTCCAATTCCCGACAGAAACGCCTTGTCGAAATTTCCAAAAATACCGCCTTCGCCACCACTGAAACACAGCGAGTAGCCGAAAGCAATCCACAACACGGTGGTCCATCCCAGTGAAACAAAACTCTGAATCATGATTCCGAGAATGTTTCGTTTGGTGGCAAGACCGCCATAGAAGAATGCCAGACCGGGGGTCATAAGCATCACAAGGCTTGTTGCAAGCAACATAAAGCCGGTTGAACCAGTATCAAGCATAAAAAATCCTCCTGTTATTATTGGTTAAAGAGTGAATCCGAACACTAGAAATACATTTTCAGCCATGGGATTAAACATGAATGAGGTGCTTACCGGCAACGAAAATTCGCTGCTGATTTTAATCTCTTTTTTCACCTTGCATCCTAAATTCACAAAGCCCATGGTGTTTCCGTAGAAACTGCGAGTAATGCCTACGGCCTTGTCGTCATCGGTGGGTTTGTTTGGCGTGAAACCTGCAAAAAGCTCATAATCGGTTTCGCCACTTTTTCCACTGTAACCCAGTTCGATATATGTTGAATAAAACAGTGAACCATCGTCGTGGCGCGCATCAGCTCCATACACGTTGGCAGCCACCAAAAGGGTAAGAGGAAGTTTATCGGTCCCTTTCCATTTCAGTGAGCCTTCAAATACATGACTCGTCAGTGTATCATTGTATTCGAAATAATTGTTTACTGCGCCTGGCATTTCGTTAGGAAAGAAATAATCGGTAAATGTGATGTCAATTTTTTCTTTCAGGGTGTAGGTCAGATACAAATCGGTTTCCTGAGCCTGCGAAAAGTTGTTGATGGCAAATGCGCCCCATGCTCCCAGCGTGAAGTTGCCGAAAGCAGCCGAGAGGCCGGGCTGAATGCTTGGAGATGAACCGAAGTCGGTTCCGCGCCACACATAGCGGCTCATGATGTCGGCACCGCTATTGAGCTTGATTTTGGGCTCATCCTGGGCCTGAACGACCACACAAAAGCACATCAGCATGGCTGTAAAAGCGTGCGTAAAAAGTCTTTTCATACGATTGGATTTTGATGCCCCAAAGCAATGAAAAGCATCTTGTTCAGGCAATACCTGATGCGCTGAAATGATTACGGAAAATTCGGAAAAGATATACGTGAATCACGTATTGGTTTTTCAACAGATTTATTCGAGTTTGTGATCATTTTTTCAACTTAATTTTGAAACAAAAAATACCACACAATTCAACATTTCCATTTCACCCTTGGGCATTTTTAAATACCTTTGTGAAATGAAAGTGAGGCTTTCTGTCGTAATCATCACCTACAACGAAGAGCGTAATATTGGCCGCTGTATTGATTCCGTGGCACGTATTGCAGATGACATTGTTGTAGTGGACTCGTTTTCTAAAGACCGCACAAAAGAAATTTGCCTAGGAAAAGGCGTTCGATTTGTCGAGCACGCCTTTGAAGGGCATATACAACAGAAAAACTTCGCCATCACACAGGCTTTGTTTCCTCATATCCTTTCAATTGATGCAGATGAAGCCCCTGATGAAACATTGGTCAATAGCATACTTTATGTCAAAGACCACTTTCTTGCGGATGGATACACCATGAACAGACTTACAAATTATTGCGGACATTGGGTAAGGCATTGTGGCTGGTATCCTGATCGCAAGTTGCGTCTTTGGGATAGCCGAAAGGGCAAATGGACCGGACTAAATCCTCACGACCGCTTTGAAATGATATCCGGGTGCACCATACAACATTTGAAAGGCGATTTGCTTCATTACAGTTATTACACGAAAGAAGATCACCTGAAACAAATTGCAAAATTTACCGATATTCTCTCAAAATCAATGTATGAAGCAGGGCGAAGAACCAGCTGGACCGGGATTATTTTAGCCACGTTGTTTAAGTTTTTACGCGATTACATCCTCAAAGCCGGATTTCTGGACGGAAAAGCCGGACTACGCATTTCCTGGCTTTCGGCAGGCGCATCATATAAAAAATACAAAAAACTTTTGCTGATACAAAAGACAAAACATGAAAAT
>CAZLHV010000068.1:3383-14237 GCA_964559205.1 uncultured Bacteroidaceae bacterium | reverse complement strand
CAGAAAAAACGGCGATGCAAGCAATTGCGCTATCTGGCCTCCGGTTTGCACGTACTACGGCATGGACAGCCTGCTTCATCTGCGATATATGATGATGGCCGACAGCAACAATGCCATTGTATCACCGGTTGGGGCCGTTTGGCATTACCTGCGCGATCATCAGCCGGGCATTGAGCTATATAGTGCCGACGAGAGTCATCCTTCCGAAGCGGGCTCATATGCAGCCGCCTGTGCTTTCTACACCGTTTTGTTTCGTAAAAATCCGGCTTTAATCACTTACGATTACACCCTGAGCGCGGGAGATGCATCAATCATTCGCGATGCAGTGAAGGTTGTAGTGTTCGACAGTTTGCTCAATTGGCATGTTGGTGAATACGATCCGGTGGCAGCATTCACAGCCCAGACGCAACCCGGAAATGCTGTGTTATTGCAAAACCATTCAACCGGAGCCAGCACCTATGAATGGGATTTTGGTGATGGTTTTCAATCGCATGAGATTGCACCACAGCACACCTACGCTGCAGCGGGCATGTATGCAATTCGTCTCGTGGCATCGTATTGCGGAATATCGGACACCCTGATTCAATGGGTGAGTGTTTCAATAACTTCGGTGGATGAAAGTGAAAACACGTGTACAATTTTTCCCAATCCGGCGACTGATGTAGTTTCAGTTCAGTTGTCCTCCCCTGCACCGGCCATCATAACCATCATCGATTTGTCGGGACGTACACTGCTAAGCACGCAGTTCCAGGGCAGGGCAACCTGCATGATTGATGTGACTATTCTTCAGCAAGGACTTTACACACTATGCATCAGGCAAGGTGAACAGATGATCACAAAGTCGCTCATGATCACAAGATCATCGGAATAGGTGTTGATCATCATTCTATTTTTGAATCGGACGAGATAAATTCCCGTTTCAGAAAAATCAAAGATTTGACCCATGGCTATTGCTGCGTTTCGAGCCAGGCCAGCATCCAGCGGATTTCGTGAAATGCCACATCGTTTCCTGTTTGCTGCCGTATTTCGGTCATAGTTCTTGCTCCGCTTTCATGAACAGCCTGCAGAATACGTTCGCCTTTTTCTTTTGACACCAGATCTGCAATGCTGATGTCCCCCGAAGGAATAAATTTAAGAAGATGGCCGGCCACCGTTGCTTCGGTGAGGCCTCGTTCGGCAGCAATCTGATGAGGTGATTTCCCTTCGCGAAACATGGTGAGGGAAAGCTCGCTGGAGTGAATTTTCTTTGGCTTATGCGCTTCGAGTGCCGGTATTTCGTCTTCACCAGGCAATTTGGGAATATCCATGTCTTCGCTCTTGCAGTACGATACAATGATTTTCATGATATCGCCGGCAAAAAAGCCGATTTTCTTTTTGCCCAAACCCTTCACCATTGCCAATTGCTCACGGCTACGCGGCAGCTGATCGGCAATATCTTCCAGCACTTTGTTAGGCATGACCCTGTATCGTTCCATACCAGCATCGTCAGCCGTCTGGTCCCGCCAGTCGCGGAGCAATGCGTACAATTTTGGATGAGCCACTTTTACCTTTTTACTTTCGATGACACGTTGACGCCTGCTGAATCTGAAATCAAGATCGGCATCACTTCGCATTCGCAGGAGAGCAGGCACATCAAATTTTGATTGAAGAAAATCGAAGCATACGCTCAGAATGTGAACAGCGCGCTGCACATCTTCGGTATGTGCCAGCAGTTCATCTTCAAGGGCAAGATTGTCACAACTCACATCGGCATAAGCTGTGAAGTCATGGACTAACTTTAGTTTTTCGCGAAAATACAAAGCTGCTTTACGTACCCGCACGATAAGTTGCTGTTCACCTTCTTGATCTGTTGCATCGGCAAGCAGACCATCGAGTTGTCGGGTAAAACGCAGGGCAATGACTTTGATTTCGCTTTCGAAGAAGGCGATCACGTCGTTGATATCAGTCAGCAACGATGAGCTTACCGAAGGACCTGCTTCAGCGATGAGGAATTTAAAGCGATTCAGAAGGATCGATACATCGTCGAAAGAAAACAGCAATCGCAATAGTTCTGCGCGAAAAGCCAGTTTTGATTGTTCCAGCTCGGCTTCATCGGGCACTGCATCTTCGGCTCGACGGTTAAAATCGAGCACTTCGCGATCGGTAATGATTCCCGACCAGCCCACCTGCGAGCTCAGAATAAGACCATCGAGTGTGCGACAACGGCTAAGAGCCACATATACCTGCCCGTGGGCAAATGCCTGTGCCGCATCAACCACCACTTCGTCGAAAGTAAGTCCCTGACTTTTGTGAATGGTGATTGCCCATGCAAGCTTCAGTGGTAATTGCCTGAATGAGCCAATTTCTTCCTCTTCAATTTCGCGGGTAGCTTCGTTGAGCGAAAACTTCACATTGCTCCATTCGGCGGGAACCACATCGATGGTATCATCGTCTCCGGGACATTGCACCACAATCTGTTCAGATGAAAGATGTACAATTTGTCCGATTTTGCCGTTGTAATACTGTTTTGCGGGCGAGATATCGTTTTTAATAAACATAACCTGAGCTCCCTCCTTCAGCGACAAGCTCCGCAAAGTGGGGTACATGTATTCCGGAAATTCGCCTTTAATTTCAGCTTCGTATTCCAGTATGCTACCGGGCAATCCTGCCAAGCGCGAACTGTTAATGTTTTCGGCTTGTGCATTGTGGGTCGTCAGAATAATGCAACCCGGATGTGACTCGGGATGAAAATGGCGGTTCCAGCGGCTGTTGAGCAGGTTCATGGTGGCTTTGTCCATGCCATTGGAGCGAATTTTTTCAAGCAAATGAATGAATTCGAGATCGCGCTGCCTGAAAATCTGCTTTAGCTCAATCACCACCGCGTTGGCATTGCGAAAAGCATGGCTGCTGAAAAAATACATGTTCTCATAATACAGACGCAGCATTTTCCATTCGTCGTCTTTCACCACAGGAGGCAGCTGATGCACATCGCCAATCATCAGCACCTGTACTCCGCCAAAAGGAAGGCCTCTGAACCGGTATTTTCGCAGAAGCGCATCCACGGCATCGAGAATGTCGGCCCGAACCATACTGATTTCATCAATCACCAGCAAATCGATGCTTTTCAGCAGCCTGATTTTTTGTTTCCGGTACCGTATTGCATTCAACGGATTGTTTTGCAATCCGGCAGTTTCGGGAAAAAACGGAGCAAATGGCAATTGAAACATGCTATGAATGGTCACACCTCCTGCATTGATGGCAGCCACTCCTGTCGGGGCCACCACCACCATTCGCTTGGGGCAATCTGTACGCAAACGATTCAGAAAAGTGGTTTTCCCTGTTCCTGCACGCCCGGTTAGAAATACATTTCGGTTTGTGCGGTACACAAACTCAAATGCCATTTCCAGCTCAGGATTCGACTGAAGTCCCTGTTGTTTCACTGGTCAAAAATACGAAAAACAAGCAAATCGCAGGGCTGAGCATTTAGGATCAGATTCGAGTGACAGGAAATCAAGCGGACGAGCCATGTGTTGAATTAAACGGCACAAAAGGCCGGAGTAAAAACATTGGACGATAAAACACCTGAGCCGGCTTTTGGCCGGCTTCAGGGTTCATTTACTATTCCACAAAGGGAGGTGTTGGAAATAGTACTTCAAGTCTGGTGAATAGAAGAGCCTGTTGCAACAAACAACAGCTCCGGTGCTTAGAAAAAGCTTTTATTAAAAGATTTATTCTGATAACGGAACGGACTGGGGTTGATGTATCGGAAAAAGATTTCCATGCCTCCGCGGCCATCCGATGCCACGTTCAAACCCGATACATTCACATCGTAGCCAAAGCCCACAGCGAAATTTGCCATTTCAAGCATCACTTGAGGAACCACGGCATCGCCAATGCGAAAAGCACCACCAATGGTCAAAGCCGACTCTTTAATAAAACCTGTATAATGCGATTGCTCGGAAAGCATAAATCGCAAACCGGCACCTGCAACGGCTTCGCGGGTGGGACCCTGATTTGCAAACAAGCCTTGCACCACCACTGCAGTATTGGTGCTGAAGAGACCAAACTGACCACGTGTATGAACTACATATTTTGCAAACAGATTTTCGGCGTCAAGACCAGAGAAAGTAAGCTTTGGGGTATTGACATGATAGGCTGCCACTCCGATGTTGAATTTGGCTCCATCATTTGAAGCCATCGATGATTCCTGAGTGGCATAGCTGTACATCAGGCCGGCTGAGAAATCGCCGTAGCCAAAACTCTCGAACGTGCTGCTCTCACCACTGGACACCGACTGATCGAATCCACCCTGACCATCATACTGATTGTCCCAATAGAGCGCCGATTCGTTCATGCTTCGCTGACAAAATCCGGCACTGATGCCGGCACTGAGCGTGCTTGAAAGACCCATGACAACATGATATGCCACATTGAGGTCCACTTTAGTGGTTTTAAACTCGCTGGTACCGGCAACATCATTAAGAAATTGCACTCCAGTAGATAAATATCCGGTTTCAGCATCCCTTTTAAAAAGACCTGCATCGTATGAACCACTGAAAGTGGTGTAAGGGTCTGAAATACTCTTCCACTGATTGCGGTAATTGAGCACCATCCTGTGATCGCCGGGAAAAGCTCCCGTCATGGCTGGACTGATGTTGAGCGGATTTTCATTAAACATTGAGAAATGAAAATCCTGCGCCTGAATGGAGAGAACTCCCAGACAAACAAACAGAAAAATAGCTGTTCTTTTCATATGTATTTGTTTTATTTTACCAGAGTGATGTTACCTTTTTCCGATTTTGAACTGCCATCGATGAAGGAAACCTCAAGGATGTAGTTAAAAACGGCAGCATCAAGGGCTTTGCCACGGAACGTTCCATCCCAGCCCATCGTAAGATCGTGCGTTTCGAACACCAGTTCGCCCCAACGATCATATATTTTAAGTGTCAGCATCTCTACTCCTTCGCCGCGAACAAACAACACATCGTTTTCCCCATCAGCGTTTGGACTAAACGCATTAGGAACCACTGCATGCGGAATGATGTCGCCGCAGGGTATTGCCGGATCGTCAAGCGTTACCGATTGCAGTGCCTCACAACCCCGATCATCGGTTACTGTCACTGTAAATGTTCCTTCTGAAAGGCTACCAAGGCTGTTTCCTGTACCCGACACGTTCCAAACATAATCAAAAGGAGCAGTTCCTCCGCTGACCGTAATGACAATGCTGCCATCGCCCGCACCCGTGCAGGACTCATCGACAGAAACATACGATAAGGAAGGGCTGTCAAACACCTCAACACTGGCACTGTCGGTGTCACCGCATGCCCCCGAAATGGTATAAACCACCCAGTGCGATCCTGCACCAGCCATTGCCGGATCGAATGTCCCGGCTGTGCTGTTTGTGATCCCTGAGCCGGTCCAGGTGCCCCCAGGGTTGGCGGCTGTCAAAGTGGCAACGCCTTCGTTGTCGCAAAAAGGTCCGGCAGAGGTGATGGTGGCATCAAGCTGATCGGTAACCACGATCTGTATGGTATCGGTATCGGCGCATGCGCCTGGAGTTGTGTAGGTGATTTCATGGGTTCCAATCCCTGCCGTGGCAGGATCAAAGGTGCCATTCACCGCATCGGTGATTCCGGTTCCAGCCCAGACTCCACCGCCATTAGCTGCGGTAAGTGTTTCAGAGACCCCACTCACACAGAAAGGTCCAGCCGCATTGATGGCCGCATCGAGGACATCGGTGACTGTCACCAGCATGGTATCGGTATCAGGACACGAGCCAGAAGTGGTATAAGTTATTTCATGACTTCCAATTCCTGCAGTAGCAGGATCGAAGGTGCCATTGACCGCATTGGTGATTCCGGTTCCGGCCCAGGTGCCTCCGGAATTAACCGCCGAAAGGTTGCCTGGAGCATCGAGAATGCAAAAGGGTCCTGCAGCATTCATGGCTGCGTCGAGTTCGGCGGTCACCGTTACCAAAGCTGTGGCAATTGCCGGACATCCGGATACATTGGTTGAATAGGTGATGGTTGTCGTTCCGGCACTTAAAGCTGTAATAAGACCTGAGGATGAATTGATGGAAGCCACGGCAGGATTTGAGCTTGTCCATACGCCGCCGCTTACCGAAGCCGACCATGTGTCGGTTTCACCCACACATAGGGTAGCCGTGCCTGTGAGCGTAGGAGGCGGAACCATGGCAAATTCCCACACCATATAGCTCGAACTGCCATTGAGCACACCATCGTAAAATGCACCACCAGATGGATCAACCGTCGTTTCTGCTCCCCATGTTGAGGTCGTCAGAAAAAGTTTGCTTCCTTTTGAAGTGTAGCAAATCTGGGGCTCAGATGTGTTGTCACCCACATACGACGACCATTCACTTGCAAAAGTGCTTGCATTGAACTGCATGAGATAACACTGACTTCCAGTGGCATTGTTGTAATAACCAACCACAGGCGTTGTGGTATAATTGGCGCGGGCCGATAGCACAAACTGGTTACAATCGCTGAATTTTCCGTCATACAGCAACGCCCATGACGTAGCGGCGTTTTCACCCCAGTAGGTGGCCCATTGCCGAACTCCGCTGTTTGAGAACTTGAGAATGAAGCTTGCAAAATCATCGTACGAACCACCTGAGTTCACATTGGCCGGAAGAGTCTGATTGTAGGCGCCAGAAAGCGTAAGCAAAGGCAAATCGGTGCTGCTGGTACCGCCTATCACAATCAACTCGTCTGAGGGACTCACAATCACTTTTGTTCCATTTCCCATTTCATCGTCGAGACCATCGTTTCCGTTGCCGCCATACAAAGTATTCCAGTTTAGAACTCCGGCCGAAGTAAACTTACCAATCATAATATCTTCGCCGTTGTTCGTAGACTGATAATAAACACCTCCGCCCGGATTTACCAAATGCTCTGTTGCTGCTGTGCTTCCAGATAACCATTGAATTTCGGCACTGAAAAAGAGGTTGTTATTTGCGTCAAAGGCCACATGTCCGTTTTCCTGCGTGCCGGGTCCACCGAGAAAGGTTCCCCATATCTGTGTATAACTGCTATTGAGCAACATGAGATACAAATCGGTAAAACCTCCATTGGTAGCCTGATTGTAAGCTCCTGCTCGATTAACAATGTGTCCTGCCGTTACGCCCCAATCATAAGTGCTGAGCATAATCGCCACCTGACCTGAAGGACTGATGGCAATGCTTGGATGAGAAGAAGTGTGACCGGGAATGTTTGTGCAATGCAAAAGCACCCCGGTGTTCCGGTTGAATCGGGCATAATAGGGCCGCTCTGATCCTGCCGAATAATAAAATCCTCCTCCATTTAAAAAAGGACCGTTGGTGGCAAGACCATCACCGACAATATGTAACACATCTCCGCCGATAGCCATTACTTCCGTACCCAGTGCCCAGTCCATCGCAGAATTGCTTCCACCAAAATAGGTCGCCCAGACCGGATTCCTGCTGTCGTCGAATTTCACAATAAAAAGGTCATTTGATGTATATGCCTGCACATAAGCAGAGCCTCCCGGATTGACCGTCGGATAGGTATTTGCCGAGTTTCCGCAATAACCAGAAATATAAAGATTTCCAGCTGTATCAGCCACATTGTGATCGTAATCCATGTTCCCTGCAAAAGTGGTGGTTTCGTAATAAGTGGCCCAGGTCAGCACAGGATCGATGGTTAGCGTTTTCTGTTGATCATAGGTGCTGCTGAACCCAATCACATCGCCGTTGACCACATAGTTCACCTCAGCAGGTTGATTTCTGTCGAAATCGAAGTAAGCCTCGGGCAAAGATTCCGTAAAAGTGAACATGCCGGTTTCAATCGTAAGAGCAGAACCATTTGCTTTTACTGACTGAGCGCCATTGTATCGGATTTTCACCTGATGTATATCTGCACCGGGGTGTAACACAACATCATACTTAATACCCCCCGCGGCTGCACGAAACACAATATCAATGCCGGGATAAATATTTTCGTAGGTCAGACTATTGAAGGAATGCACATTCTGAATATTCTCCCTTTGATTAAGGAAATAATTGAACACAGTGCTGCCGCGTTCGCCCGGTATCATTCGGCCATTGCTCAAGGCACCCTCAAACTCAATATCGATTCGCTGCATGGTCATTCCATGATGCCTGTACAAACTGTCATATGCCCGTTGCTGATCAACGTATCCCGAAACATCAATTTTGTCGCGTCTGGCAAAAACACAAACCACACGGTTGCGTTCAAAATACATGGCATTGTCGCCATTAGAATACATAAACAACACCTCAGGCCGTGGATTTTCACTAACATCCATCACCTGTCCTTTGTTTTCGATAAAAACAAAGTCGGCAAAAGATGGGTTTGTCTGGTGTTGAGTAACCTGTGCTTTGCCTGGCAGCGTGACAAAAACTGTCAGCAGCAACAGGACATGAGAAAAGAATCGTATGTTCTTCATATGGCTTTGTTTTAATCAGCGGATGAGTGTAATGTCGCCTTTTTCAAGTTTTTCTGTCCCATCTGCAAATATAACATTCAGAAAATAGCTGAACACTGCAGGATCGAGTTCTTTTCCACGAAATGTCCCATCCCAACCTGTGCTCAGACTGAAAGATTCAAATACTTTCTCTCCCCAGCGATCGTAGATATAAAAAGTCATTTGCGTCACCCCTTCACCGCGGACATACAATACATCGTTTTCACCATCACCATTGGGACTGAATGCATTGGGAACAACAGCATGAGGATCTACACCATCGCAGGGAATACCAGGATCGTCGAGCTGCACGGTTTGTGTTCTTTCACAACCATTTTGATCCGTTACTGTGATGATGTACTGTCCTGCCTGCAATGCCGAAATATTTCCAGTCCCCGATCCATTGCTCCATAAATATGTGTATGGTGATGATCCACCGCTGACATCGGTTGTGATTTGACCATCGCCGGCTCCGGTGCACGATTCATCAGTTGCAGTACACGATAATTGAGGAGTTTCGTAAACCACAAGACTGATGCTGTCGCTATCACCACAAGCTCCCGGAATTGAATAAACGATCACATGTGTTCCTGGGGTTGCCGAAGCAGGATCGAACAATCCGCTTGCAGCATTCAAAATTCCGGGTCCACTCCAGCTTCCACCGGGATCAGCAGCCGAAAGTAAAACGACTACTTCGTTTTCGCAGAACGGTCCTGCGGCACCAATGCTTGCATCCATCTGATCGGCTACTACAAGCTGAATGGTATCTGTATCGCCGCAGGCGCCTGATGTCGTGTAAACAATATCGTGTGTACCTGTTCCTGCTACGGAAGGATCAAAAGAACCCGTTACAGGATTAGTAATACCAGTGCCAGACCATGTTCCTCCGGATGTTGCAGCCGTTAAAACAACGGATCCATCATATAGACAGAAAGGACCAGCAGGATTAATCGTGGCATCAAGAACATCGGTAACAAGAATCCACATGGTATCGGTATCAGAACAAGGCCCTGCAGTGGTGTAGGTAATCTGATGATTTCCATTGCCGGCAACCGAAGGGTCAAAAGTACCCAGACTTGCATTGGAAATGCCAGTACCCGCCCAGGTGCCTCCCGAGTTCAGTGCAGTAAGATTGACGGACGCATCAAGAATGCAAAAAGGACCGGCAGCATTCATGGCTGCATCAGTCACCGGATTAACCGTGATCTCAAATGGCACCATGCCACCTGCATTACCACAACCTGCTGCTGTAACTGCCTGAATAAAATATGTTGTTGTCGTCGACGGCGTAACCATCATGGGTGCATATCCCAACAGACTGCCAGCTGTACTGTCGGACCACACTTCATACACAACGCCCGTTCCGGAGCCACCTGCCAGCAGCGCTGCTGATTCTCCCTCACAAATCGTGGTATCTGAAGCACTGATGATTGGTGCTGCAGGCAATGGATTCACAATGACTGTAACCGGAACTCGACCTCCCGTATTGGCACAACCGTAACTGTTGACAGCCTGAACATAATAAACGGTGGTTGTTCCGGGTGAAACAGTCAGTGAAGCATCCCCCAGCAAAGTACCACCCACAGGTGCGGTATAGACTTCATAGTCCAAACCCGTTCCGCCACCCGATGCCGTAATTACTGTGCTGTCGCCCAAACAAATGGTCATTGGCGTTGCTGATGCTATAGGATCACCGGGAACCGGATTCACAGTGACTGTAACGTTTGTGGTGGCAGAACATCCGCTTCCTGTGCTTCCTGTAACAGTATACGTGGTTGTGGCTGAGGGTGTGATCAGATGGGTACTTCCTGATCCCAATCCCTGATCCCATGAATAATTTGCAGCACCCGAAGCATTGATGGTTGTTGAGGATCCTAAACAAATGACCGGATTGGCAGCCGATGCCAGAACCACCGGAGCCGATGCCACAGTAACCGTAACCTGTGCCGTGGCTGAACATGAATTTGCTGCAGTGCCTGTCACCGTATAAGTTGTTGTTGAGGTTGGACTAACCGTATGGGTGGCACCCGAACCCAATCCGCTCCAATTATAGGTTGATGCCCCCGAAGCTGATATATCAGTACTCTCACCTGTACAAATGCTGGGATACGTTGCACTGGCTGCTACTGAAGGCAACGAATTGACATTCACCGTTACACTGGCCGTATTTGTACAGCCGCTGCTGGTACCCGTAACCGTGTAGGTTGTGGTGGACGATGGCGATACCGAAAACGATGAGCCTGCACCCAATCCCTGATTCCAGGTGTATGATGTGGCACCCGAGCCGCTGATCGTGCTGCTGTTGCCGGCACAAACCGTGGTCTGCGTTGCCGATGCCCCCACGGTGGGAAGGGCGGTGACATTCACCGTTACACTGGCCGTATTTGTACAGCCGCTGCTGGTACCCGTAAC
>CAZLHV010000068.1:0-3283 GCA_964559205.1 uncultured Bacteroidaceae bacterium | reverse complement strand
CGGTGGGAAGGGCGGTGACATTCACCGTTACACTGGCCGTATTTGTACAGCCGCTACTGGTACCCGTAACCGTGTAGGTTGTGGTGGAAGATGGCGACACCGAAAACGATGAGCCTGCGCCCAATCCCTGATTCCAGGTGTAAGAAGATCCACCGGAGGCGCTGATGGTCGAGCTGTTGCCCGCACATATACTTGTTTGTGTAGCCGATGCGGAAATGCTGACTGAGGTGACCGTCACAGTGGCTGTTGCGGTAAAAGGACAACCTAAAACAGTCAGGGTGTAGGAAATGGTGGTTGTGCCTCCGGCAACAGCTGTTAGTAATCCGCTTGAGGAATTGATGGTCGCCACCGACGTGTTGGAGCTTGACCATGTTCCACCAGACGAGGTGGCCGTCCATGTGGTTGTTGCATTCTGGCACAATGATGTGAGTCCCGAAATGGTAAATGGAGCATAGGGAGCGTAGGCATTACGAAACTGGGCAGCACCTGAGCAGGTTGTTGCCGAGGAGTATTGGTATCCGCCTCCAGTATTCACCACATAGTTGAAGTTTCCGGTATAATTGATATAAATGGTATCGGTTGCAGGTTCATAAATGTCGAATCCGTTGTAACCGGAATAACCGGTAGTAAAGCCATAATATGCAAGCCATTCCATATTATCATTGGTACCCAGTTGAGCAAACATCACATTGGTACTGGCTCCGGTCAAGGCCTGATTGTGATAGCCCGTTCTGCTCACCTGAGCCAATCCGGCAGGATTTTGCTGTGCACAAACCCATAGATTGTTGTGAGAATCTTTCTTTAGTTTTTTCATGGCAGTATAAGCTGTACCACCGAAAAAAGTTCCCCAGGTTACTGTACCGCTTGTATTGACTTTATAGAGGTAACCGTCCTGCGTTGACGCTTCATTGGCCACGATACCGGAGCCGTCGTTAATGGTTCCATCGAAATAGGCGCAAGTGCCGGGGTTGAGAATGGCAGGGAAATTTGCACTGTACGTATGACCGCACAAATAGAGGTTTCCGGATGCATCGAGTTCGATATCGCCGTTGGCAGCCCCCACATTAATTTTATCGAATCCTGCTCCTCCGACATACTTTCCGTAGGAAGGAACAGGCTGATTGCTGCCATTGAAGCACATGTAAAACATGTCGTTATCGCCCTGATTGGTGTATGAAGCTGAAATGATGGCCGTATTGAACGGAGTAGAGAAACTCCAGATGTCGTCTCCGGCTACATAGACATAACCATTGGTTTTATTTACAACGATGTCAGAAGCTCTTCCAGTGGATGTTGAAGCGGTCACACCGGGTAACCATGTGGCCCAATACAGTGCTCCACTGCTATTAAACTGCATGATGAAACTATGCGCAGTGGATGTTCCGTTGAGTGCTCCCAGATAACCTGTTCCTGAAGGGATGCTGCCAGTTTGAATATAGGTAGGGCTTCCACCCGAATAGCCGGTGAGATAAATGCTGTTGCTCATCCCGCAAACCACATCAAAAACTTCGAGATTGGCTCCCCGATCGAGATAGGTTGACCATTGGCGGCTGTTGTCCGAAGCAAACATGAGCAGATAGCCTCTGGTTCCGGTACTCAATGACCCATCCCATGCCTGATTAAAAGCTCCCGTGCGGCTTTGCAACGGAAAATCACCCGAAGAAGCAGAAAACTCCTTGCGGCTTGTTCCTGCGATATAGAGATTTCCGGCATCGTCGAGTTCAACGCCGCCGTTCACGTCATCTTCGCCGGTTCCCCCATATTTACAGGCCCAAAGCAAATCACCATTCTTACTGAATTTAGAAATCACAATGTCCATTTCAGAAGCATCGCTGCTGTAATTGGAAAAAGTGGTTGCGCTTGTAAGATAGGTAAGCAAATCGGCCGCACCCGGATCCCATTCCCAGTCAACCACATAAAAAATTCCGCTGCTGTTGGTTACCAACTCGCCCCACGAGCCATACCCATTGTACTGCAACGAACTGGACCAATACAAGCCCGGGTCGATGGTGATTGGCTGACCGCTTTGATAATCATCAAGCTGAAAAGAAAATTCCTGATCGCTTACCACAAATGATGTATTGATTTTCCGGCCTTCACAAAAGGAAACAGGTGCCGCATCGGTGAATAAAAAGCTTCCCACATTGAATTGTAATTCGCCCTGTTGGCTCTTTGTCAATTTGTCAACACCGTCCCAGCGCAAACGAATCTGTGTCGGGTCGGCACCGGCAGCAAGCTCGAAATCATATTTCAGGGAACCTCCTGTGAAACTGAACACCACATCTATTCCGGGCCAAAGATCATGATATCTGATTTTTTCAAACGCCTGCACATTGCGGATTCCATCAGGGCAATGTCCTTTGTAGAAATCGACCTGTACATCATTTTTTTCTTCACCCGAAATGCTTGCTTCAGGCTTACTGCCTACAAACACCAGATCAAAACGGCTTACATGCGTTTGAGCCGACAAACGAAGAGCGCGGTTGTCATCGCCTCGCTGCTTTGCTTCAAGCGAAGATTCATTGTCCTGGTATGTAACCTCCCGTGTTAAGAAAACAACGCGATCGTTCATGAAATAGGCTTTTACGCGGTTAAATTCCCAGCTAAATCTGAACAGATTGGGGGTGCCCGACTGTCCCGATTCTTCGACAAAACCGGCTCCGTCAGCAAACTGAACGCCGGATGCATGACGAATGTCCTGTGCTTTGACAATACTGCCAAACAGCATAAAAGCGAACAGGGTCAATACAATAGAAATTTTCATATGCAGTGGTATTTCTTTGTTACTTTCTGGTTCAATTAATTCTTGATCAGCTTTGAAGTGATCCTCTTTTCCGGAGTTTCAACAAAAACCTGATATACACCTGGCGCCCAGTTGCTGATATCGATGCTGACAGGTTCACCGTTTTCGATGTCGCCATGATAAACAGAGCGTCCGGTGATATCGCTTACCCAAAGCCGCGCTTGCACATCGCTGCCTGTGTATACAATGAATTCATCCATAGCCGGATTGGGCATCACCATAACCTGAAAATCGTTGCCGCAGCCGGCAGGAATAACCCCAAGTGTGGCCATAGTCCCATCTTGATCGGATTGTGAGAGACGATAGATCGATGAAGCTTCTGGACAATCGGTACAGAGATAGGTGTACTTTATCGTCTCATTGGAATTTCCGGCAGCAGGGATGGTTGTCAGTGTTTGCCATGAGTCACCATTCTGCACGCTCAGGGTATAATCACGGCTGTTAACTTCACTGGCACTTGTCCATGAAAACTGCAAGCCT
>CAZLHV010000067.1:13353-14246 GCA_964559205.1 uncultured Bacteroidaceae bacterium | reverse complement strand
AAAGTGTAAACACAAAAAATTTCACAATATATAATCAACCCCCTCCAACAAAAAAGCCGCTCTCAAGCGGCTTTTTTTGTTTACTGTCTTCTCTGTTTTTATTTGGGTGCTGGTTGAGATTTGTCTTGATGGGGCAATAGTGCATTGTTATTTTAGTGGGGGTGCCCAATTAATAGATGGGGTGAGTTTTTTATCATAACATAATGTATCAAAATTCCCTGAAAATTCATCGCCGAAACGATCTGTTGTGTAAATAACAAGAATGCGTTCGTTTTGATCAATTATCTTTTCATAACAAGAGCCGATCAGGCTAATGTGATGAAGTTTTCTTTCAGAATCATTGAACAATGAAACATGTTGTAAAAGTATTTTTTTTTCATCGTCATAATAATACGACTTTCTGCTTTTGCGAGTATCAACATAATATGCACTCAACCAGCAATTACAGCTATCTTCTTTGGTTAGCTCAAAAATGCTTCTGGGTACATCATTACAATTAAATAGATACGAAATTATTGAATCGCTTCCAACTATACTTATTTCAAAATTGAAATATGGCTCAGGCCGGTAAATAGTATATCTTAAAATATTGGAATGGGATTTTCTAAAACTTCGTTTAAGAGCATCGCTATTGCTTATATAATAAACGTCAAAGGTGGTGTCATTTTCATATTGAATTTTTACATAAGGCATTGAAATTGGTTTATTGTTCAACGATTGAATTGGCTTATTTGAAAAGACGTCGTATTCTCGATAATACTTAATTGAATTAGAATCAACAAATGCACTATTCTCTGGCGAACTGCAAGCTGTAAGCCAAATTAAGATTGCTCCAACAAGATTGTTTATATAAGCTTTCATTCTAATCACTTTGAGGTTGACGGAGAATTTGA
>CAZLHV010000067.1:0-13343 GCA_964559205.1 uncultured Bacteroidaceae bacterium | reverse complement strand
TATATTTTTTTATTTTATTCATTTTTTTTTTTTATTATAATTTTATATAGCATTCCCTTTTTTCATATTGAATAATTTTTCAGTATTATAATATACGCTACCTGATGCAGATAATCGTACATCAAAAGCACTATACAATTCAGCGCCATTTGTTGAATGATATGCAACGGAAAATTGGCCAGCATGTTTTGTTGCCCATGCTCTGTTGTTAGAGTTTTGTGAACTACATGTTTGCCCCGAAAATATTTGTTCATCAGGACCAGCTCCACCTCTTGACCAACCTTGATTTGCAATTACAGAAACACCAAGATTATTGCATATTTCTTCTAATAAAACATCTCCACCAATTTTTGGACTTCCTACATGACAAGCTGTGATAAATAAGATGCTATTTGATGATAAATCATCATTGAGAAAGTTCAAGTCTTTTGCTTTTGTAATTGCTGTTTTTCCAATGAAAAATTTAGATTTATTGCCACTTCCATGAGAAGACAGAATCAGATTCCCAATTTCCTTTCCATAATCCGTCCTTAATGAAGAAAGCATTTCGTTCAAGTCATTTGCGCTATTTACATATAATGCAATCGTGTTGCTGTTATTTTTATCATCATCAATACAGGAGCTTGTGGGGTCGGTGTTTTTATTAAAATTCCCAGCACAAATAACCAGAATATTTAGTCTTTTAGCTTTAGAATCCAAATCAATTTTTGATAAATCAGTTTGAGGAGTTCCATTATTTGCAATTGGTTCTCCCTCTAGCCCTAACTTATCAATAAATGACACTGGATTTTGAAAACAATAATGATATGCACTCAAACTCGCATACTTATCCGCCATCGGATCCACACTCAGCCACACGCTCAAATCACTATCATAATATCTCGCACCGAAATAGGAATAAGATGTTTCCTCGTCTTTCTCCTTCCCAGAGAATTTATACGGCGTGTACCAGGGTTGTAGCGTATTCTTTCGCGCAGCATTAACACAATAATACGTTAACGCGCACGAAGTGTTGATATTTCTCCCAACCCATTGCATGGTGCTAATGTATAAAATAATCTTAATAATTGACTACATTCAGCTATAAATTGAAATTTCTTTTTGAATCGCTTGCGTAATCTTATCATGTCTTATTGGCTTGGTTGCAATAGTTTAAGCCTTGTTTATTCCTCTTCAGCCAACCCCAACCCTGTTTTTCTAACTTCTGTGCATAAATCCATGTCTGTATTCAGAAAACTTCATGTATTTTTGATGCCGGAAATAATCCGGATTCTATGGAAGCACAAAAGGTTTTTGCATGCGGCAATGCCGGACCCAAAGTCCGCTCCGACTGCCGCGTTGAGTTTGAACTCACCGATACAGGTGGTCTGCAAATTGAAATGAAAAGCAAGGTTCGCGTCATGTATGGTCAGGCCATCAGGCAACTGATTGATGATGTGCTGGCATTTTATGGCATTTCTCATTGCAGACTGAATCTCGAAGACTCGGGAGCCCTGCCCCTTACGCTCGCTGCGCGTCTCGAAGCAGTTATCCGTCTGGCCACTGGCTCCGACAAGGAGTTTCTTTTGCCGGCACTGCCACAAACCGATTCACAAACCGACAAGGAACGCCTTCGCTTTTCTCGTCTGTATTTGCCGGGTAATTCGCCGCATTTATTCATCAATGCCGGGATACATCAGCCCAATGGCATTATTCTCGACCTCGAGGATGCGGTGGCTCCTGACAAGAAATACGAAGCAGGTTTCCTCGTTCGCAACGCCCTTCGCAATGTCGATTTTTATGGCTGCGAACGCATGGTCCGCATCAATCAGATTCCGCGCGGCCTCGACGATCTCCCTTTTATTGTAAATCACGGAGTCAACCTCATTCTGGTGCCAAAATGCGAGAGTGCAGCGCAACTTCAGCAGGTTAATCAACGCATCGCTGAGCTGAGCCGGAATCCTGAACGCAAAATCTGGCTTATGCCCATTATCGAGAGTGCGCTTGGGGTAATGAAAGCATACGAAATTGCCACTGCCGCCGACAACGTGGTTGCTCTTGCCATCGGTTTGGAAGATTTTACCGCCGACATGGGCATTCAACGATCACGCGAAGGAAACGAGTCGTTTGTTGCCCGCAATTTGCTGGCTATGGCATGCAAGGCTGCCGGAATTTCAGCCATCGATTCGGTGTTCAGCGATGTGGACGACACCGAAGGTCTCATCAACGCCATTAAAGTGTCTAAGTCGCTTGGTTTCACGGGCATGGGATGCATTCATCCGCGGCAAATCAGGGTGATCCACGAACATTATGGCCCCGATGCTGCCGAAATAGAAAAAGCAAAGAAAATCGTAATGGCCTTCGACGATGCAAGCGCACGTGGACTCGGCGTGGTTTCGCTCGGATCGAAAATGATCGACCCACCTGTCGTCAAACGTGCTGTACGAACCATCGATATCGCGATCAATACCGGAAAACTTAACGCAAACTGGAAGGAGGAGCTGAACAATGAAGTACGATAAACTGGTACGCAACGCTGTGGGTCGTTTGGTGCCCACCATTGTCAACGGTCAGGAGCAGGTGCCTTACATGGGCGTTGGAAAATATCGTCCCTCTGGCCGAAAGGCAGCCCCACCCATCGTCAGTGCTGCTGATTTTCCTTCTGACGGCAATAAAATTGTGGGCAGCCTTGAAGAAGCCCTTTTCAAGGCCGGGCTTCGCGATGGCATGACCATTTCGACCCACCATCATTTTCGTAACGGCGATCTGATTGCCAATCAGATTTTCGATATTGCAGCCGCAAAAGGAGTTAAAAACCTCATGTGGTTTCCCAGTGCCAGTTTTGAATGTCATTCTCCCTTGCTTAAATACCTCGAAGATGGCACCATTCATCACATCGAAGGTTCGATGAACGGCTCGCTCGGACGTTTCACTTCTTCAGGAAAAATGCAGGGTCTTGGTGTGCTTCGGTCGCATGGTGGACGTTATCAGGCCGTACAGGATGGCGAAGTGCACATCGACATTGCCATTATTGCAGCTCCCAGCGCCGATTTCTTTGGAAATGCCACCGGTGACCGTGGTCCCGCAGCCTGCGGTTTGCTCGGTTTCGCACTTGCCGATGCACAATATGCCGATAAGGTCATTGTGGTCACCGACAACCTGGTTCCATTTCCCTGTATTCCCTGGCAAATTCAGGGCAATCATGTCGATTATGTCGTGGTGGTCGATAAAGTGGGCATTCCCGAGAAGATAGTCAGCGGAACCACCGAAATCACACGCAGCCCCGATCGCCTCCTACTTGCCGAATGGTCGGCTCAGTTTTGCGAAGAAGCAGGTCTCATTTACGACGGTTTTTCTTTTCAGGCCGGAGCGGGGGGTACAGCCCTCAGCATTGGGGTGTATTTTGCCGAAATTCTCAAAAAGAATGGTTGGAAGGCTGCCTTTGCAAGAGGTGGATCGAATAAATACCTTGTTCAGATGCTTGAGGAGGGTTACACCAAATTCATTCTCGACGGACAGACCTTCGATCTTGAAGGTGTACGCTCCATGCGCGAGAACTGGAATCATGTCAACACCTCGCCTTTTACTTCATACAATTATCACGGCAAGGGCTTTTTTGCTCAGTTTGTCGATATTGTCATTCTCGGCGCAACCGAAGTGGATGTGAATTTCAATGCCAATGTGGTAACCCACAGCGACGGTGTACTGCTTCATGGCATTGGCGGATGGCAAAACACGCTTTTCGGAAAAACCACCATTCTACCGGTTCCTTTGTTCCGCGACCGTATTCCGGTCATTCTCGACGAAGTCACCACCATCACCGGTCCTGGGGAGTTGATCGACGTCATTGTTACCGAACGAGGCATCGCCATCAATCCCAAACGTACCGACCTGATTGAAAAAATGAAAGGCAGCAGCCTGCCCATTAAAACCATTCAGGAGTTGAAGGCTGAAGCGGAAGCCATTTGTGGTAAACCCGAAAAACCAAAGCTGACCGATGAACCTGTGGCTGTGATCAAATGGGTCGATGGCACCATCATCGATACCGTGTGGAAGCTGGCGGAATAGATTTTGACTAATAGGGTCAAGTTCGCCTTGTGCGGATTTGCTTGAATGATTTGCGGAGTTGGGTGTTAAAAGATATGAGAGCCGTATGTTTTTACAACCATATCAACGATGATGATGTAGAAAAATCGTGTCGCTGAAAGATCAATACCCATGATGCGGTAAAGGATTTTTCGGGGGAGATATACGATGATCATAACATAAAAGGTGAAGCAGAGCACGATGATGGGTCCAAGCCACCATTGATGTCCATATAAGTCGTTGGTTGTAAGATGCAAATTGGCCAAAACCGAATTTATTGGTGCCATGCAAACCACAACAAACGGAAAAGTCAAGATAAAAGCCATGACTCGACGCCAGGATTTTTCCTTGTCGGATATTGTCTTTGTAGCCGGTTTGCTGGGTAGCCAGTGAAGATAGCCCCAAATGACTGGACCTGCGAAAATTAATGTAATCATGAGCCAGTCTGGAAGAGGTGCATTGAAAAGCAAAACAGGTGCAATGGCTAAATACAAAATGGGAACAAGAAATGAATTAAACCCCATGATCAGTCCATGATTTTGAGGATATTTCATTCCTTCTGAACCACTGATTAGCGCCTTATTTAGTACGATGTTCGATAAGTATAGCAATGGAGTCAGCATGAAAAGCCAGATGAGAAAAACTCCTGTGCTGGCCGATGGATCCTGCACGGTTTCATCAACAAAGCCCAGAAAGACTGGAGTGAGCCAATAATTGACCACGGCATCGGCGATAACAATGATAAAATCGAAAATGACTCCAAGCGTTAATGCCGTGAATGTTAACTTCATGGTGCTTTTTGCGGCTAAAAATACAAAAAAGAGGACGAATTGCTCCGTCCTCTTTTGAAGAATTGAAATGCTGAATTCTATCGCATCACTGAAAAACGGCGTGTCAGCACCACATCTTTGTATTCGAGCGTGTAGATGTAAATACCTTGTTCGAGCCCGTCAACATTGATATTGAACGAATTCGTGCCGGCTTGTCCACTCAGTTGTGTGGTCTGAATCAACTCGCCTAACGTGTTGCGCAGCGTAATGACGCAGTTGCCTGCCGCAGGCAGCGTGAAGCTGATTTCGGTCATGTCTGAGGCTGGATTGGGTACATTTTGCATCAAAACCACACCGGAGTTTTCAGGATCGTCGAATCCAACACCCGAAAGCAAATCAACACAAGTTGAATCGTTGGTTTTATATGGATCGCCAACCACGGCCGTATAAGCGCATAATCCATAATCGCTTGTAGGTCCCGGATAGGTTTGTGTGAAGGTATAGGTTGTGGTAGAATCTGGCAACAAAGTGCCGGTCCATGTTCCGTTTTGAGGAGGGAAGCCGGTATTGAGTAAATATGTTACCGGAATGGTATTAAGCGTGTCGGTTCCAAAATTCTGGATTCTGACTGATACCTGAGTGGCTACACCAGGCGAAGTTGAACCGGCTGGAGTTATGATTTCGATCACGCCAGCATCGACAGGAACGGCAGGAGCAAGGATTTTAATATCATCGATAGCAAAACCATTGTTCACTGTAGAGGAATTCGACTTAAATCCGAAGCGGAATTTCACTGTGCTGTATCCCGAAACCATATCCAGTTTGATGTATGCAGGAGTCCATCCGCCAGTGCTCTTTGTCCAGCCTGGGGTACCCGAAGCATAGCTGTCGAACCAGTTGAATCCGGCCGGATCGTTTATGCTGCCTAAAGAACTCCAGGTAGCACCGTTGTTGGTCGAGTACATGGCATATCCACCGTCCATATTTTCTTCAGCTTCCATCCAATAATAGAAGGTGAGGTATGCTCCGGTGATTCCGGCAAAGTTGATGCTTGGAGTATAAATGAAACCGGTCGCAGAGTTTGGATAATTTCCGGCCAGAACGGTTGTCCAGACACTGTCGGGACTGTGAGCTGTGTTGATGATAGAAGCCGTGGGTACTCCATGCTGCCAGAGGGTCGGTGCATCGGTATAGAATTGTGTGCCGTCTTCCATGTTGTCTTCAAAAATGATGTTGGGAGGCAGTCCCACAAAATAGCTGCAAGATTCATCGTTAAAAGTGTTTGAATCTCCAGGCACCAATGTATAGGCGCAGATATCGTTGCTGTCAGGCATCACCAAAACATCGGGCATGGTTACCTGAATGGTATCGCCAGGCAGCAGGTTGCCTGTCCATGTATAAGCAACAGGAGCTCCTCCGTTTGCAATATACTCAAGCGGGATGCTTGTCAGCGGGTCGGTGCCAAAATTCACCACTTCAACAACCACTGGAACCATGGCAGTTTGTGTCTGAATGAAATCGGGAGACACAATGCTGATCACGCCGGCATCTTCCGGAATCGGAGGAATAAGCATGACCATATAGTCTTCGGTTTCTCCCCATGTATAGGTGCCGCAAGGTCCAGTGTCGGCCTGTCCGCCGCCTTCTTTCAAAACAACACGAACCCTTGTCAGACCCTGATAGGTTGAAGATGGCACCGAAAAGCTTCCCGAAACAGTGTTACTTGAGGTAGTAGATGAGCCGAAAACGAGTTCACCGGCATCGTCCCAGTCTCCGTCGTGGTTGTAATCAATAAAGACATTGGTCCAGCAGGTATATTGATAGGAATAACCCGGAGGAAATCCGCTCGATACACTGATGGGATAGGTCTGACCCGGTGCAATGACAAAGGGTGCCAAACCAGTGTAATCGGTATACATGGCTCCAACGGCGGGGTTGGTGTATGCCGTTGTTCCAATTGTCAATCCGGTTAGATCTTCATATCCTGTTGATGTGGCTGAGCATGCGCAGTAGTTGATCATCTGGTTGGTAACGGATTTATAAGCCGTGTCGTTCACAGCGTAGATGTCACCTGTGAATGTGGTATATGCTTTCAGGTTGTAGGTAGCATATGCCGAAAGGTCAACATCAGCATTAAATGGGTACGACAGGGTGTCACCCGGATTCAATGTTCCGGTGTAAGTTTCGTCAACGGCTGGTCCACCGTCTACCTGATAACTGATGGTAAAATTGCTTGCAGGGCTGGTTCCGAAATTCTTTACGCGTACTTCGAAAGGCTCCGAGTTGGTCATTTCAATGCCATTGTTGGGTTCATCAATACTGATTACGCCAATGTCGGTGGCAGGAATTCCGGTGATAAATACCGTATCTGTAACCACGGTGCCGGGGCATCCTGTTTTGTAAAGTGCTACGCTGTCGATGTACCAGCCATCATAGTTCACACTTCCGTCTGATGAAGCCACAAATGCTATTTCGAGTTGGGTTCCGCCGTTAAGGGGAATAATTCCTGATGAAATGAAATAGTTCGGGGCTGAACCTCCAAAGGTTCCCAAACTCACACTGGAATAATTACAAGACCCAAAGAATGGGTCAACCGATAAGCCGGAAACATCGGGATAGGTGCCTGTGGTGGGGGTAAAGTGTGTCCATGCTCCGCCATCGATGCGATAGGCCACATAGCTTCTGTCACAGCAATCTTCTGTCTCATACTTGTGTTTGAAGGTGAGCATGATTTCGTCACCAAAGACATTCAGCACCGGCGACTGCAGAACTGCACTCGACGATGGATAAGGATTGATCATGAATGCAGCTCCCGCACCGTTATCATCGTCCCACGCCCAGTTATAAGCAGTGTAAGACGGGCAGGGAGTCAGGGCTGACCAGCCTTGTAAATCAGAATCAAAAGTATAGGTGTAATTGATGGCTGATGTGCTGGCTACAAAATAAACAGTGGTATCGTACAGCACCGGTGTAGTGAATGTTGCTCCGGTGTGAAGCAGGTTTTGAAGGGCCGCATCGGCAAACCACTGAACTGTATCGGCACTGGTACCGGTCAGTGTTGTGGAGGTGCCATAAGGAATGGTGGCATTGCTTACGGTCACTGAGCCAGGCGAGTGCAGTGAAAATACATTAAACATTGTGCTGTCGTCCGATTGAATCGGATCTCCGGTGAGTGCAATGTAGCTTTCGAATGCAAACAGACTATCGGTGGCTCCGGTGGCCATGTTCACTGTAGTGCTGAATGTATATGTGATTGTATCAGCTGGTGGAATAATGGTGCTGACCATTTCAGTGACCGGCGTGCCATTGTTGATCACGTATGATGCTGATAAATTGCCGTTGATGGTGTCCATACCAATATTAGCAATCAGAATCTCTACGTTTTCGGTTCCCATGCTGCATCCTGTGACAGGCGCCACATGACCGATCAGGCTTGCCGATTGAAGAGGTGGCGTAAATTCATCGGCTCCAATGTCAGGAGTGGTCAGGCTTCGCAATTCATGATCAATGTCATACATTACTCCAACTGGTGTACCCAAATCGTTCAACGTGCCGGAAATCAGGTGAAGATCGGTGGCTGAAACGAATTGAGGATTCAGGCTCACGGAGTGACTGTCGAGCAGTGTTCCGGTTTGCCACGATGCCAGGTCGGTGTAATCATTATAATAAAGGCTGCCCACATAGGTTCCGGTGGTATACAGATTGTTATAATCACAGCTACTCATGGCAGAGGTAGCGAAAATAGCATAATCACCTCGGCTATTTGCCAAGACATTGTTTTTTACATTAAAACTGTTGCTGTAGTAGTTATAGAACGATGCTCCGTAGCCCGATCCTGTACCGGTGCAATTGATGCTGTTATGATACAGATCAAAATAATCGCAGTAGTAACTGTAAATACCATAACGGTCACCATTTCCTGATACAGAAATAAAGTTATTGGTTACAACCCCGGGATCACCTGATGAGCCGGTAGTGTACTCAAGATAAATTCCCGCGTATCCGGAATGTTCGATGCGATTACTCTCTATCACCGGGCTGTTGCTATTGCCTGAGTAAATTGCGTATGCGTAATTATCAGTATAGTTGCTTTCCATTACATTATTTGACACCACAATACCATCCTGATATTGTGAATATACAGCAGTGTAATAGTAATTCGAAAACGTATTGCTGTCGACCAATATATTGGTTTCCAGAGATGAATAATCGCCATATAGATGAATGGAATATGAACCGTTTTCAAAATGGTTGTGTCTGATCAGAATATTGCTGTCGATTGAACTGCCATTATTATAAATGAGCGACATATCGGTGGTGCTGTACGGAGCAATCTTGGCCTCAAGAATATTCCCTTCAATTTTCAGATCATGACAATTATTTCGCATCGAAATACAATTTCCATAATGGTCGCCTTTTTGCTGAAGGGTCAAATCCCTGATTTCGAAATAAGAAACGTTGCTGAGATCAAAGATGTAGTTGTCCGATGATGACTGTGCACTGTCGGTGAGAATCACACTTGCAGCATTCCCTGTCGAAGAAGTGAATATCACCGATGCCGAAGGTCCTGCACCAGCAATGGTTCCCAACGAAATCAGTGTGTCGTAGGTGCCCGGAACAATATTGAATACTGTGGTATCGCTGATTCCACAGTTTTCCAATGCACTGATCACTTCGCTGAAATACTGAAAGTTTGCGCCGCCTGTAGGGGTGCTCGGATCGATGGTATATGAACCAGAAAGCAGCGTTGAACAAGCAAAGTAACTGCGAACCAAAGTGTCATTCATTGGTTGTTCGTCGACAAATCCGTCGGGGGCTGAGGTCCAGACTCTGATTGTGTTGTTGCCCATGACCGGGAAAGTCGCTGTGCCAATGAGGATGTTCGAAGCCATTTGATCTTGCAGCAGACTGCCGTTCCAGGTGAATGGGGTTTGTAACAGCCCGTTCAGCTCCCAGTTGATGGTGAGCGAAGTTAATGTGTCGCTTCCCGCATTCTTAATTTTAACGCGTACATCATACGGCGTTCCTGTAATGGGGGTTGGACTGTTTAACGGCTGCGATATTTCGAGCAATGCTGCATCGTGTACGCTGTTGTTTAGCTGGAAAACCAGCTTCAGGTTTGGCCGCGTTTGGGTCATAATCCCAGTTGACACAGGAAATACATCGGAATAATAGTCGCTGTAAACATATTTTGCTTTGTTGGCGACGGTGGTGTTTGTGGCATTGAAGATGGGATAACCCGAACTGTAACTGCCATCATTGTTGAAATAGTAAATGAGCAAATGGCCGCTACCTGAATAATAATAAGGTGTTGACGGAACAAACTTATACCAGCCCGGACCCGTCCAGGTAACACTTCCAGAATAAAATGTTGTCATACCGGTGCTATCGGGCATGCTGCCATCGGCAAAAACAGAGTCAGGAACCACGCCGATTTTCATCAGCTGACTGGTCATCTGAAATCCTGACACACTATTTCCCACATAAAAGAAAAGTGAGTCGATGAAGCCGCTTGTACCAATTTCGGTCGATGAGTACACTTGCGCACTCCAACCATAATTATAATAGCCATAACATGGCAAATAGTATGATTGCGTAGTACCTGTTCCGATGATGACCACAGGAGGTGCCTGTTTCACATAGAACCACATAGGGCTTGCCGTTTGCATGTTGGCAGCCAGTGATGCATCGATGGCTTCAATGCGATAATCAATGCGGGTATTGTATCCCTGTGCAGGGAGATTTACTGAAAAAGTATCTGCCACCAGAATGCTCATGCCGAGGGTGTCGGGTGCACCGGCATTAATGGAATAAATTACATAGGCTGTATCGATTCCTGATGCATCCGATATTTTTGCTTTTATTTCAAAAGGACCGGTTTGATAAACAGTATCCTGCCAGATGTAAGGCACCTGGGTGATGGTAGGAGGGATCAATTCGGAAGGAGCAATGGTGACTTTGATGTCGTCGAGAAACCAACCGGGACGTTGAGCTGGTCCGGTATTGTTGGCGTCATTAAGCAGGAATCTGATTCTCACATTGGCCTGATTGCCTACAAGAGAACTCAAATCGAACTGCTCGGTTTTCCACCAGCTGTTTTGTGGTTTTGCGGTGGCTGTACCTGCCTGCCAGGTGGTGGCATAACTGAATTCTGTAAATTTATTGCTGGCAAAATTCCCGCTCCCAAGATAACTTGTTGCAGTAATTGTGGTCCAGGTGCTGCCGCCATCAACAGAATACTGAATCTGAGCCACATCACTCATCTCAATCTTGCAGATGTGTTTGAACTCCAGAATCACATTTGTATTGCCAATGGTCGAGAACGAATTGGTTGTCAGGTACGAGGTGGTTGACAAGCCAAGGGTGCATGAATCTGAATATGATCCTGCAGCCTGAAGTCTGGAATTGATGCCCCATGCCGGAGTTCCGGATGAGGTAACCTCGTAGGGTGCCGATTCAAAGTCCTCTTGAAGAACGATGGTTTGTGCATGCCCCCAGACAATCATGCTTAGAAAAACAATAATGAATGATGCGGTTTTCATGTGGTTAAAAGGATTATTTCACAAAAATAATGAATGTATTGATTACGAAACCTTTTATTTCGATAAAAATCAAAAAAGGGGTGTAAAAACACCCCTTTTTTGATCAATTACATGACAAATTATCTGATTATCGTCAGTCTTCGAGTCAGCTCTATGTCACCAAAAATCAGACTGTACATATAAACACCCTGTCCAAGGGATGTGAGAGGCAGCTGATAGTCATTTCGACCGGTCTGTCCCGAAAGGGTTTCACTTAAAATGACATCGCCCAACATATTTCTGACGGTGATGATGCATTCGCCGGGTTGGGGTAATATGAAACTAATCGTGGTTTGATCGGTGGCCGGATTGGGCATGTTCTGAAGCAACATCACTCCGTTATCACTCACATCGCCTATGCCTGCATCGTCGAAGTAGCTAAGATAAACACAGGTTGAGTCATTCGACTTGTATGGATCTCCGGTAACCGCTGTATAAGCACACAAACGATAGTTCGAAGACGGACCGGGATAGGTCTGGGTGAAGGTGTAAATGGTTGTTGAATCAGGCAGAAGAGTTCCGGTCCATGTTCCGTTTTGTGGCGGGAAACCTGTATTGAGCAGGAACGTGACAGGAATGCTTGTCAGAGTATCAGTGCCAAAGTTTTTCACCCTTACATTTACTGATATTGGATTGCCTATAACGGTTGAATCGACCGGAGAAATGATTTCAATCACGCCGGCATCGACAGCTACTGCTGGTGCCAGAATTTTGATATCGTCAATGGCCCATCCGTTATTGACCGTTGTGGTGTTTGATTTGAAACCGAAGCGGAATTTGACAGTTGAATAGCCCGAAACGACATCAAGCTTGATGAACGAAGGAGTCCATCCACCCGTACTTTTTGTCCAGCCCGGTGTGCCCGAAGCGTATGAATCAAACCAGTTGTATCCTGCCGGATCGTTTATGCTTCCTAATGAACTCCAGGTGGCACCGTTGTTGGTCGAATACTGCACATAGCCACCATCCATGTTGTCTTCAGCTTCCATCCAATAATAGAAGGTGAGGTATGCTCCAGTGATTCCAGCAAAATTAATGCTTGGCGTATACACAAAACCTGTGGCAGAATTTGGATAATTGCCAGCAAGCACAGTGGCCCAAACGCTGTCAGGACTATGAGCCGAGTTGATGATAGTAGCAGCCGGAACGCCATGTTCCCAAAGCGTAGGTGCATCGGTATACATAGGGGTGCCATTTTCCATATCGTCTTCAAAAATGATATTGGGAGGCAAACCCATGAAATAGGCACAACTCTGGTCATTAAATGTGTTGGTGTCACCAATCACAAGCGTGTAAGCACAAATGTCATTACTGTCGGCAATAACGGTCACATCAGGCAGAGTAATCGTAACGGTGTCGCCTGGCAGCAAGGTGCCGTTCCATGTGTAAGGGACAGCTGCACCGCCATTGGCAATGTATTCAAGCGGAATCGAGGTCAGGGTGTCTGTACCAAAATTATAAACGTCGACAAGCACCGGTACCTGATCGTCTTCACTCTGAATGTAATCAGGGGAGACAATGGCAATGACTCCGGCATCGTATGGAATAGGAGGAATCAGATTCACAAGATAATCTTCGGTTTCACCCCATGTGTATGTGCCGCATGGGCCTGTATCTGACTGTGAACCACCTTCTTTCAACACTACCCTGAGTTTTGTCACTCCGTTGTAAGTTGACGGAGGAACAGTAAACGAACCGCTTACAGTATTGGAAGACTGAGTAGCTGAGCCATAGACCAACTCACCCGCATCTGTCCAGTCTCCATCATGGTTGTAGTCGATAAATACATTCACCCAACAGGAATATTGCGAAGAGTATCCCGGAGGATATCCGCTGGAAACACTGATGTTATAGGTTTGTCCGGGAGCCAGCAAATAGGGAGTCAGCGATGTGTAATCAGTATACATAGCTCCAACTGCAGGATTTG
>CAZLHV010000066.1:0-14304 GCA_964559205.1 uncultured Bacteroidaceae bacterium | reverse complement strand
TATTCAATTGCAGAAATGCTGCGATAGGAACTAATGGAAAAATAGGTACACCTCCGTTTGGGAATAAGTCGTCGAAAAAGTTATTTCAAATATTCAAAGATAAAATAGAAGAAAAAACGCCGACCACTAGCACCTTTGCCCAATAGCCTATTAAAGAGTAAATTGAAATGAAAGTGCCCCGCAGAAAATATACATCGAATGACAGTGATGAATCTCACAATCCCATTCAGCACTTATTGCGAATCTAATCACAATACCGGAAAACCGAACATCGACCTGGACTCAAGTAAACAAGAAATAGTGAAGTCTCTTTTAATCAAAAAATGTCATGATAAGAATTGAGAAAATCATAGAAAACAAGAAGCAGTTTCTTGACTTACTGCTGTTGGCAGATGAGCAGGAAAGCATGATTGACAAATATCTGCCGAATGGAGATTTATTTGCTTTGTTTGACGGTGATTTGAAAAGTGTTTGCGTGGTAGTGCCGATAAATGGTGAAACTTGTGAGTTGAAAAACATAGCGACTTATGAGAAATATCAAGGCAATGGATATGGTAGTGAATTGATTGGATTTATTTCTAATTACTACAAAAGTCAATACAAAACAATGCTTGTCGGTACAGGTGAGACACCGGCAATTTTATCGTTTTATGAAAGTTGTGGCTTTGAGAAATCTCATAGAGTGAAGAATTTTTTTACTGACAACTACGATCACCCAATGTTTGATGGGGACATACAACTTGTGGATATGATTTATCTTAAAAAAGATTTAAGCGCTGGTACTTATTGTGGTTAATGAAAATTGTAAAATGAGCAGCATACTCTATCATGGTATTTCATGGATGAAGTTTGGTGCCGATAATTTTGAATTAAATCATTGAGAGTTATTCATTATCCAACATTCCAACATGTCAAAATGCGTATCTTAGTTGTCGATTGTGCAGGTAATTTTATGAAGCATTGTGTGCGATGAAAGCAAAAATAACTTTTTATATTGGGCTGGATTAAACCCAATGACCATTTGATCAATGACCTTCCATGAGAACTAGAATTTCTTCGATACTATGGTTCATCGCCGCTTTGATTTTCATCAAACATGGCATTGAGCTATATTGGAGATACAGCATGCCGGAAATGCTGTGGCTCGTTATTGTCCCAGAAACAATAGCTGTGAAATGGACTCTTTTCGGCGCAATTTCATTTTTAATTGGTGTGGGAATACTCATGAATCAAAAAAAGACTGTTAGGTTTGTATTTTCAGTTCCTTTTTGGCTTTTACTATTCACGATTTTATCAATTTTTCATGAATTGCTCATATCTGGAGATTTTTTAGGCTGGGCCAATTATATATTCGACTATCTCATATTCGTTCCTTTTATTGTTACAAAATGTGCAATATCTATGGATAAACTTCAGGTAGATAAGCAAAATATATTCATATTTTACAAGAAAAACTGGCTTATCATGCTCATTTATGGCATCATCACATATGCCCTTATTCTGTTGATTGCCACGTTGCTGCCCTATGAGGCATTTGGATTTTTATATAAGTAAATTCCCGCATTTCAGCTGATGAATTGCAGTTTATACTATCAGTCCCTTCAGGCCTGCGAGCCCTGTCGGTAAACATTGAAAACACTACAAAAAGAATCAAGAAAATGATGTGAATCAAGTTGGAATAGAAGACAATTCTGAACTTTCGGGGATCAAGCCGTTTTCTTAAAACCATACTGAAAAGCACTAAGGCCATTGAAATAATGATTCCAAAAAGCATGAATCCAACAATCATGTAATAGAAAGATTCTTGCAATAGTGATTTCAGCGCCGATAAAAAATATATCGATGATGAAAGTAAAATTGAAATAACACTCAATGCAATGAGCAAATGGTCTTTTTTCATTCGGAATTCACTGGTTTAACCTGTCAAAAATAGAGATTATTTCAAATGGAATGTTCTATTATTGGCGGTTAAAAATGTGTGGTCGATTTAATTAATTGTAACCGCTATTGAAAAAAACAACCTTTTTTGCAGATAATTAGCAGGATGATCAATCTCGGATTTCCTTTCTGCTGTTGGATTTGGTTGTAAGTGCAGCCACTGTTTGATGGTTTTCAATCAGGTCAATACAATTAAATTTCGATGTGATCGTTAATGCAATCAAAAAACAACAAATATGCAATTTCTATACTTTTTTTCATTCACCAAAACCAAATCTTATGAAAAAAAGTGCTTTGATGGCAAGTCTGATGGTCATTTTGTTCATTTCTTGTACGAAGGACGAACCTGATCAGGAAGTCCCTACACCAACACAGGAAACGGTTTTTGATTATTTCCCGCTAAAAAATGGCAATTTCTGGGTTTATGAACAAAAACTCTACGACAGTAGCGGCATAGAAATTCCGAGTTCCTTTTTGAATGATTCGCTTGTCGTAAAGAACGACACCATGATCAACAATATGACCTACCAAATTGTTGAGGAATATCATTTATGGGGCTCAACAACGCCTGTAAAGCACTTTTATCGTGATTCGGCCGATTGCATCGTGAACCATGAAGGTAAGATTGTATTCAGTATACATTCAGGTTTCATTTATTCAGACACCATTCAGCCTGATACGATGGTTATTATTGATTATTATTTCGATAATCAGAGTACAAACATTGTGGTTCCTGCCGGAGCATTTAATTGTGTGGATTATAAGGGCGAGTTTTATTTAAAATCTGATCAATACAATACGCCACGCTATTTCCATACTTACTATTGTAAAAACACAGGCCCCGTTAAAAAAACAAGTACGTTTGCTATATCCCTTTATTCAATTGTTGGCGAACTTGTCAATTATCAAATACAATAGTTGCCATCGATAATAAGCGAATGCTCTCCGCGAGAAATTGTTGCAGATCCAATGACTGAACAAGCATTTTGTTTGTTGACAGTTCTGTTTTTTCGAACGTACATCATCTCAAAGCTTAATCGAAACCCTGGCCGATACAAAACGTCCCGGACTGAGCAGGCCTTTGCGATCGATAAACTGTGTATCGAACAGATCGTTGACCGAAACGCCAAGTGCCATGTTGTTGTATCGGGTGCCGGCAAACAGGTTCACCAGATGAAAGGCTTCGACCACCTGAAGATTTTCGTCATCGGCAAAAATCATATCGGTGAAGCGATATTCGATGTTGAGCGACCAGTCTTTATAGCGCAAACGCAGGTCTGACGAAAAAAGATGTTTTGGCACCTCAGCCATATACAAGCCGCTGAGATTTACATCGCCCTCCAGCGCCTCGTGTTGTGTGATCACCGAATGGTTGAATGAATATGCCATTTGCACATGCAGCCACTTTAGCGGGTCGTAGTTCAGACTGATTTCGGCACCTTTCACGGTTCCCTGCGTCACATTCTGCTTTTGAATCATGGGCTTGGGGCCATCGCTCAGAATCTCGACCGAATCGCCTGTCCAGACCTGATAAATCATGTTATTGGCCAATGAAAAATAAACCGAAGGCTCGAGGGTAAGATGTTTGCCACATTGCCACTGCAGGCCCGTCTCGGCATTATACAGCACTTCGGGTTCGAGAAATGGATTGGCGATTTTGATGCCCTTGCGGATTTTGCCCGAACGGGTCATGTCGTCGATGGTTGGCGGCATAAAACCTCGCGCCAGCGAAACATAAACGTTGAGTTTTTCGCTGAGCACTTTTTTAATGGCTATTTTCGGGCTCAGGCTATGCCAGGTACTGGTGGGGTGTTGTCCGGAGTAGGGCAACAGGAAATCGCTCAGGGCTGTGGCATTGCGCACCATGATTTCACCCCGGCTATACTGCCCGAAATCGTATCGCAAACCCGTCTGTAACAGCCATTGCTTTCCGAAAGGTTTTGAATACTGCATAAACGCCGCCGCAAAATGATGCATGCCGAAAAAATAGATTTCGTCGCTGGCGGTCAGATACAGGTTTTTTCCATCTTCGATGGACAGTTTCAGGTCGATCCCTGCCACCAAATCGGCATGGTTGTTCCAGTTTTTTGAATATGTGGACCACAAACCGGCATCGACTTTTTTGGTGGGATTCTCCGACAATTTATACTCGGAATAGCTATTGATACTTTCGCTTTGATTGAAATAGTCTTCGTAATTGGCAAAGGCAATCACTTTAATACTGCTGTTTTTATTGTCTTTCAAATAGCGCATGCTCCCCATCCATGTGGTGAAATCGTCGAAGTTTCCATTGGTTTCAAACACGGTGGTGCCAAGACCCGACACGAATTTCGATGCCAGCGCACTCACCTCGAAGGCAGCGCTGTCGGAAAGCATATAGCCGGCCTTGACATAAGCGTTGTATTGTTCGAGATTGCATTTCGACGAGTAGTCGTTTCGCAGATCCTCCGGATCGAGGTAATAGCCATCGCCCTGCGTACCCGAAAGGCTGATCCATGCCCACGGCTTCTTCACTTTTTTGGCACTCGAAGCACGCAGTCCAAAGCCATAGGTGTTGAATTGCGACAGAAAGAAATCGGCCTCGGACGAAGCCTTATCGGAGTTTTGCCGGGTAATGAGGTTGATGGTGCCAGACATGGCATTGTTGCCATACATGCTTGAAGCCGGTCCTTTCAGCACCTCGATTTTCTCGAATGCGCTGTTGGGGAGCAGGTTCCAGTTCACACCTCCGCCACCCGATTTATTCAGCGGTACATCGTCGAGCATCACCAGCACACGCGAAGAGCTTGAAAGGCCACGCATGGTTACACTGGCATTGCGCGAATACATGCCCCAGCTGCGGTTAACATAGAGTCCCGGGACAGATTTTAGCAGTTCGTCCACATTATTCGAAGCCGAATGGCTGATGCTGGTTGCATTAATGACTGTCATGCGGGCCGGAACATCGGCCATTTTGCGATGCACGCGATCCGAAGTGATGACCACCGGATTGATCATATAGGGAGCCAGATTCAAATAAATGATCAAAGGCTGCTTTTGCGGAAAATCGCCTGATTTGATGTCTACTTTACGGCTTTCGCAGGCCACATGCCTGATCTGAAGCGTCCATGGTCCATCGCCGGGCAAAGCTAGCTTGAATTGTCCGTTTGCATCACTCACCGTTCCAAGGCGGATTCCATCGACCGTGATGGTTGCGCCGGCAATTGGAAGACCCGAAGAAGCATCGCGCAGCTCAGCTGTGAAATGTTGCTGGGCATGAGCCTGAATCAGCGCAGAGAAAGCCAGAATAAAGAAAACAATGGTGCGCATCATTCCTGAATTTTTATACTGATTTCAATGCTGCCTGCATCGGTGCCGCTAACCTGATGCACATAGAAAATGCCATAGCGTCCGTTGAAGCTGAATTCATACATGTGTCCTGCCTGCAACTGTTTGGCTTTTCGTTTACCGGTTTCGTATGGAAACAGGTTGGCAATGATGAGCGAATCGTTTTGGCATTGATCAAAATCCTGCCCGGAAAGAAATAACTGCACATAGCGAATTTCGTTTTTGATGGTCCATTGGGCCAAACCGCTGCTGCCGCCAAAATATGAGGTGTCGATGTTGGCGTTTGGAGAAGCAATGGTGTTTAAATCGGCCAAATCATAAAAATAGATCATGTGCATGGAATCCTGAGCCAGAAAAGCTTCGCTGAGGGTGAACGTTTGTCCCGAGAAAATATTCAGAAAGCTTCCGGTTGTTGTATTGTTTTGTGCACCCAGCACCACATGTGCTAAAGTGCGGATTTGTCCATACTGAAGGGTTGGCTTTAACCCGATGCTGAACGAAAAGCTGGCTTCGTTAAACTCGCGGTCGCGGATGATAATGGTGTAATGCTCAATACTGTCGGTTCCGCGAATAATCTGCCTTCTCGACGTAAACGAAGGGGCATTGAGGCCGCTGTCGAGCACATGAACCCCGTTGCGGATGATTGAAAAATAGGTGATGTTCGATTCAGGATTGCTGCCATTGATCAGCAACTCGATGGCTTGTCCTGCTTCGGTGCTTGTATCGCTTATGGCGCTGCTATCCGAAAAACGGACGTCGAGAATGGGAGGCAATGAGTCGGTCGCATCGGGCCTACACGACGAAAGAGCCACAGCCAATACAAAAAGAAAGGAAGCAAAGAGGGGTGTTGTATATTTTTTCATATCGGCATGAAAAAAATCAGAGGCTTTTCAGCCCCCGATACAATGAATATCCCAGCATGGTACCGGCAACGCCAAATGCAAAATGCATGGCAGTGGTGTACACAGGATTGATCAGCAGTGATTTGTATGGATATCCGCTGAAAAAATGAATGACAAGTCTGGCCAATGGGATGGCCATATAGCTTAGGCCACCGATGGCAAAAAACAAAAAAGTGCGGGCATTGCCACTGATGCGAATCGCATCGCTCATGGTGCACAACACCAAGGCAGGAAGCAGAAAAACAAATTCGGCAAAGGGATCAGTAAAGCTTAGAAAAGGGATGAACAAGGCCGAACCGGCACCAAGGCTGAACAAAAGTCCGCGAGTCCGAAAACGGAAACGAAGAGCCATGAAAGCAGCCAGTGCCATAAATTCGAGGCCGTGATGACCCGGAATGCCGATGGGGTTACGAAAGCGGACATGGAGCAATACGGCACTCATGCCGGCCATGAATATCAGAAACAACTGAAAAGCAAGAACAAGATCAGGATGAAATCGACCTGAGTAACTCTTTGCTAATGGATTTCCATTGGTGTTGGTCATCTTTTTCTACCATTAAGGAATACAAACCATTTTTCAAAACCGGCTTCCAGCCTTCCTCAAGCCTGATGACTGCGTCAGCCGGAATCGGGTCGCCAAAGGTATCAAAAATATTAGAAATATGAAATTTATTGCATATCTCTTTTGCCGAAATATTGCCACTGAACGATCGGAAATCGGCAGCGAGCATGAGAATGCGGCCATCGTTGCCATGGGTTCGTAAACCACAGGCAGCGAGCGAACCGATGATGCCATCGCGTGTCCCCGTGAGGCCTTCGAGATAAATGCCGCTTGTTCTGGCAAGTTCGGTGGCCTCGTTTTGAGTCAGAATTTCACGTTTAGCCCTAAGACCGTAATGAATATGTTCATCAGAAAATGCAGCAGAGGGAGCCATGCATAGCCCTGCGTCGGAGCCTTCAGCTGCAACCCTGAGCAGGTAATTTCTGCAAAAATCCTTTAATGCCTCAGGACGATGTACTTCAACTTCGAGGCAGGCTGAGCTATTGTGGGAAGTGTAGGGGATATCGGGATGAAAGAACAGCTGGTGCCTTGAAACGCAAAGTGGATCAGCCACACCTTCCAGTGCAAGCAACCGACCCAGTTCACGTACAACAAATCCGGTACCCCGACTTGAAAGATTATCGGTATCGTCAATCCCAATCAGATATTTCATGCGTCAGGATTTTCCTTTCAGGGTTCTTTTAAAAGAGATGATGTACTGCTCAAAGGCCTGTTCAACATTGGCAATCATGCGGTGGTATGCCTCCATGAGCCTGACACCTTCGTCGCTGAGCGTGGTAAGTCCGCCTTCGCGGCCACCGCGTGATTTCACAAAAATGGGAAACCCAAGCGAAGTCTCGCATGAACGAATCATGTCCCATGCTTTGCGGTAGCTTATTTTAAGGTGTTTGGCAGCAGCACTAATCGAATTCAGTTGTTCAATGGCAGCAAGCAATTGCCACATCTCGGGCGAAATGATGTTGCCATGTTCCTTATCGGCCAGCCAGAAGGAATACCCGACAAAAATATTGTCGTAGCGGATGCCTTTTTCCGACATACGTTTGAATTAGATGTACTGGCAGCGATATGAGCAGGGAGCAGTGACTTTCATTTTAAAGCGCTGTCCTTTTTCAATACGAAAAGACTCGAAAGGTTTATAGGATTTAAATTCGCTTTCACCGGGCAGCATGGCTGCTATTTCGCCACAAACCACCGTCATGATTTCGATGGTGTCGGTGCCAAATTCATAGTCGCCGGGTTCAATCACACCTACAGTGAAACGTCCGTCGTTGTTTTCAACAGCCATCGATTTCACGGTGCCGTCGTAATATTCATTTACCTTAATCATAGGAGTAATATTTTTTGCAAACCTACTGATTTTTTTGAAACGATGCAACTGGGCTCAACAGACAAGTATGGTTGCATCACATGATGATGGAATTATTATTCCACTCATACAATTGAAAAGTGCCTTGCTGCTTAAACCCGATTGATCAGTTTTGAATATGCATTCATTAAAAATGCACTTTCATTTAATTGAAATACAGCGAGATAGAAATATTTTAAAAAAAAAATTCATCCCGGCATAGGGGTAAGGGTAGTGTGTGGTGTAATATGTTTGAAAACCTACAAACAACTCACTCACTTCAAAAAACGAAACGCCATGAACTCAGTAAAAGAAACCTCGCTCTGGATCATTTATCTTCTTGCCACAGCAATGGCCGTTACCGCAGCAGTGATCCTCAACTAAAGAAAACACAACAAAAACAATAACAACAAAAAAAACACAGCCATGAAAACCAACAGAATCATCCTCGCCGCGCTCTTAGCAATCGCCATTGTGTCAACCTCATGCCGTAAAGATGACGATGTGACACCTCCTGATTTCACCAATCGTTCTGCAACTGACAATGCCAAAGCAGAAAACATGTTTGGCGATGTCTTCAAACAAGCCACGGATGGAGTGGATCGTGCACAGAACACCGTATCGGGCACCCACAGCATGTACAGTTCACTCAACACACAGACCACTCTCACCATTGATCCATACGATTTGACGACTTTTCCGAAAACGATCACCATCGACTTTGGCAGCACCAATGTGATGTGCGACGACGGTCACTACCGCAGAGGAATTATCACCGTTGTTCTTACCGGATGGTACCGCGACAGTGGCAGTGTCATCACCGTAACTCCTCAGGACTATTATGTAGATGACAATTATGTCGAGGGTATTGAAACCCTGACCAACAAAGGCCACAACGGAGCGGGAAATCTGAACTATGATTACTACATCGATGGAACTGTAACGACAACCGACGGTGTGATTTTCTGGCACTCAGAGCGAAACAACGAATGGATTGAAGGAGAAAGCACCACACTGAATCCCTGGGACGATGTGTATCTGGTAACGGGAACTGCATATGGTACAAATGCTGCTGGCGAAGACTATACCATGTCGATATCGAGTCCGCTCAGGGTGCAGGTAGGCTGCCGTTGGGTCACCGCCGGGGTGCTGGTTATCGAAAGCGGAAATTATCAACTGATTGTTGATTATGGTGACGGAAGCTGCGACGGACTGGTCACAGTCACATGGAACGGAACAGACTATCAGATCTACGTATAGGATAGTACAACAACAACAAACAGGGAAAGGTCACCGGAAGGTGGCCTTTTTTAATGTCTTGAAATCCAGCATGTTTGTTGTCCGAATTGATTCAAAAGGTCATTTGCTTGTCCGGATTGATTGAAAATTGGATTGCAAAACACCATCTGATTTCAGACCGGGACGCTGATTAATGGCAATGGTTTTTGTTCCTCCAATCGGTTAATCCAGTGCATTTCTGAATTCAGCAATCACTTTCCGGCATTCAAAATGAAACAGAAGCATAAAAAGAAACCAACCACCGACAAGCATGGCTGCCGGTTTCAATAGGTCGGTACTGAATGCATGGCGGGCATATTGCTGTGAAAAGAAATAGATCAAAGTGATGAGCGAGCCAAGCGTCCAAAAGAGAAACAAAAACATGGTAAAGGGATGCAAGAAAAGCCGAAGCCTGACTACGGAGCCTTTGTCTGTTTCACTCACCCTGCCCCTGACTCGTGGCATAAACGAAATACGATGTTCTTTAATGATGCGACGCAATCTGAAGCGCTTATCGATGATTTTTCCGGTCCATGGTCTCGATGAGGAATAGAAATACGTACCTCGGTTCACCAAATCCTCGTCGGTGATGATGGCCTGCAGTTTTCGCATAGCCATTTCCACGCTGTGTGGACATTCTATGCTTTTTAGCGCAATTGGGGTGAGTGACATTTAATTTTCTTCATTATCGTTGCACAAACATAATCATTTCAATGTGAATTCATTTCAGAAATGAGTGTTCACATGTTTAATGTTTTGTTAGATTCGGCAAATTTTTCTTTTCTTTGTGTCATATACCTTGTGCGATGCCATTGAGATTCAATTTTTTATTTTTAGTCATCGTTTTATTGCTGTCATGCGAGGGAAGGACGCAACCTCAATTTATTTACACCGACTGTGATGTCGACACGATGCCCCGTTTCAATGGCACAGAAGAAGATCTTTTAATGTTCTTCAGCAAACGGGTTCACCCTTCACATCTTATGACCGGCGACAAAGATCGGGCATCATTTCAGGTGGTACTCAAATTATACTTCTCTCCATTGGGATTGCTCGATAGCAGTGATTACATGTTAAGCAGCAATGTGTACCTCGAGCGGGCAATCGAAAGGGCACTCGAAGAGATGCCCCCATGGAGACCGGCTGTAAAAGATGGGGTGAAAGTAGCGGCTCATGTATTTATCCCTCTGATTTTTCGTGACGACGGTGGATATTTCACCGTGCTACGAAATCAACGCGCGCTTACATACAACAAGAATCAGGGTGGGGGATTGCTCAAAACTGTGCTTGTGCTTGGCACCATCGCTTTGTTTGTGATTTTTGTTTTTAATCAATAGTGCCATAAATCAAATTCGGTTTTTCGTTTAGAAAATCACTGGGATTTCTCAGTGATGATGATCCAGAGTTGGGAAGCAGACTGAGTGTTGATTTTTTAATAATTTGATAAACAGCGCTTTGCAAATTTGAATAGTAATGATTCAGCAATTGAAACACAGGCAGACAGAATTTTTTTGATTTGGGTTTTAGTTTTGCAACACCACATTCACTAACCTAAAATCAAAATCAATATGAAAAAGTCAGTTTTTGTTTTGTTGCCAGTAATCATGTTATTCATGATGGCCATGAAAACCTCAGTTCAAGCTCAATGGGTTGTTCACACCGATGCAGAAAAATTCAGCATCAGTTTTCCTGCGGCACCAATGAGGGCGACACCTGCGGTCGCTGCACCGATGGTGATGAAAGTTGAATTAACACAGCAAACTCCCGGTTTTGCACGTTTCCTATGTTTATATGAGCGCATGTCGGCGCCTTATGCTCCTTCGATTGACTCGTTGCTCAGCGACAAAATTGCCCGTCATGCCGGTCACATCAAAGGAAATGTGAAAACCACGGGAGTGATGACCCCATGGAAAGGCGGAAATTATAAGCAAGGAACCATTGAAACCGGCACTGGTCTTTATTGCAATGCGTTTGTGTTCATCATTGGCAATGAATCATTTCTTCTTACAGCCGAGAACAACGGAGCCTATGTGGCAGCTACCGAATGGAATAAATTCTGGACATCGTTGAAACCATAACCAAAAAACTGAAACACAGAAGCCGGCTTGTCCGGCTTTTTTTATCTTTTGCTTTGAAATTAATTCACTAATATTGCATCGATAAATATCAGGCTTTATGAGAGGAATTGGGGATAATGTTACACGTTTTCTGTATGTATTCGGATTGTTTTTGCTTTTTACTTTTTCATGTTCTCACGAGGTCAAAGCACAGAAGGACGTATCGGATGCCCGAAAGTTTTTAGAAGCAGGTGATCAGTATTTTTCAAACTGCCAGTACATTAAGGCTCTCGATATTTATTCGGCAGGAATTGCAATAGCCAGGGAAGGCGATTCGCTTACTTTGCTTGGAGAATTGATCACCAGTGCCGGAATTGTTTATGATTATTTGGGTGATTATGCTACAGCCCTCGACTATTACGAATCGGCGTACCGGATCATGGACAAAATGGACAACGATCCATGGAAAGCAGCCATTTTAAACAACATTGGCGCCATATACTCGCAATGGAACAAGCCTGAAACAGCTCTGAAGTTCTACTTTCATTCTTTGGCTATTGAAAAAGAAATTGGGAATGCAGGCGGGATAGCCGAATCGTATCAAAACATTGGGATTGCCTATCGCAGCATGGACATGAGTGATTCTTCCATGTCGTATTACAAGGCATCGTTGTCGCTGGCGATGCAGCTTAACGACAGTATTATGATTTCAACATCCTACGACAATATCGGCAATCTTTATCTTGATCGGAAGGATGCAGCTTCAGCCACCGAATGGTTTCAGAAGGCACTGTCAATCCAAACATCCATTCGCGACGATTTGGGCATCGTGTTTTCGATGAACAATCTTGGGCTTGTATCGATGATGACTTCTGATTATGCGGCTGCCCTTCGGTATTTCAGCGAGTCGCAAAAAATTGCAAGGAGAATCGGACTTAACAAGGAAGCACTGTTTGCCTCTGAGAAACTGGTCGAAATAGCTGAAAAAAACGGAAATATTTCCGATGCCTATGCGTATCTGAAAGAAGTGCTTGTTTTGCGCGATTCGCTTTTCAACGAAATGTCGACCCGAAAGCTATCGGAAATGGAAGCCCGATATGAATTAAGCAGAAAGAATCGCGAAATTGAAATCGGCAAAGTGCAGATTGAGCAACAAAATGAGATAATCAGACGTGAGCGATTAATCAAGTATCTCATTGCCAGCGGACTCTTGGTGAGCCTTCTGCTCACAGCCGGTTTGGTTTGGCTTTATCGCCAGAAACGACGCTCGTATCAGGTATTGCTGCTACAGAATATTGAGCTTGCCATGCAGGAGAAAATTCTTGTTGAGCATCAGCTTGTTTCACCCAGAGTTTATGCTGCCGCTGAAGATGACGTTGACCTTCATGCCGAAAAGTATCAGAAGTCGTCGCTGACTGATGACCAAAAAAATGTCATTAACACTAAAATCATCGAACTGATGGAAAAGGAGCATCGGTATTTAAAGGCCGATCTAACCATTGAGGATCTTGCCATTGAGGCTGGCACAAACCGCCGTTACCTGTCGCAGGTGATCAATGAGATTCATCATACCAATTATAATACATTTGTGAATACCTATCGCGTTAAAGAAGCCCGAAAACTGCTGCTTGATCCGGCCAACAGTCACTTCTCGCTCGAAGGTATCGCCGCTAAAGCAGGATTTAATTCGCGAATATCATTCAATAACGCTTTCAAGAAAATTACGGGACTTACCCCAGCCTATTTTCAGAAATCACATATGCAATCCTGATCAGTCCTGCTGCTTATGCAAATATGGAATCTCTTTTTGAACGATGCTGTATTTTCTTAAAACACGTGTAACGTATACTTCTTTAATTTGAACTGATGAAATATAAACCCAAACATGGGTTTTCTTCTTTCCCGGATTCAACAACATTAAATATTGGGGCGCTTGGGCTGAATCGGCACCACGACCAAATTCCATGCTGATGAGCGGGCCATATTCTTCTTCCTGAGCATGGGCAATGAAATTGTCCTTGTCGCTTTTGCTATATGCAAAGGAAGCTTGCACCAGTGGCATATCAGCCTTGATGGTGTAAGGCACGTTGCCGCCTAGCATGTACCATGTCAGAAGGCCATATTTTGCCACAACAGGTTCTTTTCCTTCAAGTTGTTCCGTCAGAAGATTAAACTTCATATCTCCCCCGTTTCCTGTACATATATAATAAGCCCAGCCATTCGCGCTATCGGGCACATTGAAGCTAATGACCGCACGATTATCCTTTTTCTTTTTCCCCAATTCCACTACCTCCATCACAAGCATTGATTCAATTGTGTCGATTCGCTCCAGCATGGTTTCGGTCTCTTCGTACCAAACGGTGTCTGTTTCAGTTCTCCAAAACACTGTGCTGTTGAAATTCTGAGTAGCAGCTGAGCCAGGATATCGAACGACCTTAAATTCGGCAAATCGTTTACCAGCCAGAAAGCCCGATTGCCATAATTCGAAATAATAAATTCCCTGATGATGAATATCAATGCTTTTTTGAGTGATGCGACAAGGGTCCGATTCATTGTAAATCTCGTTTCCTTCGTATTCACTAAACGAAATGCCCTTCAAACACAGGCTGTCGCTTACCTCAAGATCGAAAACAATGCGATCGCCAGCTGCAAGCCCACACCAAAACATCTCGTTCGAGCCGTTTCGGATTTTCATATAGGTATCGGTAAGTATGATAGGCTTTTGGGCTTTCATTTGGCAGGCAGCCACAAGCGATATAATGACAAAACAAAGGGTCTGCTTCATGGAGATTGAATTGAATTGCGAAGGTATTCATATCATGAATTTCGGCCAAATTAATTCGTGGGCAAGGGTTTCGCTTAACACATGCCACTTAATTCATCATGCTTGCAGAA
>CAZLHV010000065.1:0-14479 GCA_964559205.1 uncultured Bacteroidaceae bacterium | reverse complement strand
ATGTGTGTTGTTGCCAAATGATACTCAGCGCGCCAGTCGGGCCTTAGCTGATTCAGTCTGATGAAACGATATCCCCCAACAATTTCCTGCTCTACAGGATTCCAGACAATGAGCTGAAAGTAAGCATCAGGGCCAGAATCAAAATCATCAACATCGATGGGTTTTCCTGTTCCTCCACCTGCTTCACGGAATGCAATTTCACGCAGTCTGCCAATCTCTTTCATCAATGCAGGCGCATCATCACCACGAAAAATGTAAATTTCGTTGTTGCCGAAATTGGTGTACCTGACAAAGCGCTCAGGTGTTAGTTCACTGATCAGCTCCTGGCGTGATACCTTGTCGATAATCGGCTCCATAGACCCTCCTTGTGATAGTTTTTCAAAAACGAGCGTGTAAAATTAAGAATTTTGCGGTAATTGATAGACAATTTCTTTCACCCACGCTGCCCATTCAGTGTCTTTTCGGCTTTTATCAAACGTTTCATACGAAATCGGTTTTCCAATAAAAATGCTGATATCCTTATCCTTCTGACGAAACATTTCATCTGAAAGAAACATCATTTCAATATTGGTTTTAATTCCAAGGAACTTTCGCCATTTTGCCAGGCGGTAAAACCGTTTTGAATTCTGTCCCGAAATAAACACCGGAATAATATTCCTCTGATGTATTCTTGCCTTTTGAATAAAAGTTTTCTTCCATTCCAAATCTACAATTTTACCGCGGATTTTCCTCGAAGCAAGACCGGCAGGAAAGAAAAGTATGTTATCGTCTGATGCAAATGCCTTTTCAAGAGCTCTTACACCGCTCTGAGATTGGCCTCCTACTTTATTCACGGGAATAAACAATTCGCTCAGGTTAGGTAAATACAGCAAAAAGTCATTGACAGGAAAGCGAATGTTGCGATATACCCTGCCAACCATTTGCATCAAAGCAAGACCGTCGAGCCCACCGAGCGGATGATTAGCCGCAAGAATAAACCGATTCTCATTGTTTAGATTCTCAAGACCATAACATTTCACGCGCGCGCCGAACATGTCAATCATCGCATCAACAAAATCAAGTCCGGTTTTATCACGGTTATCATACATGGCTTTGTTAACCTCGTCTTCGTGAAGAATCTTCCGCAAATAACGGATCACACATCCTGGTAAAAACTTTAAAAGCCGCGGGTTTTTATCACGTATCAAAGACCGGACATCGATGGTTCTTTCGGTAATGACCAACGAGCCATTTACAATGATATTACTCTTCACTTCCATTCTGATCCATTTGGGACAAAGATAAGATATCCGGTGAAATTCCTGCGGCATCAGAAAATGGAGAAAAGTGGAAAATTTTCCCACCACTTCACCATATTGTATATTGCTGTTTTACTGTGTTTTAAGAAATTCATGAAACTTTTTATCGTGATTTTGCGTAAAAAGTTATTAACACTAGTGAATAAGTGGGAAAAAGTGGTAAATTAATTTTTACTTTTACACCTTAAAATTCAACACATGCCAGCACTCATCGGAGTATTTGAACTGAAAGCCGACTCGAAGGGACGCGTGATTTTTCCGTCGTCTCTTCGCAAACAGCTTTCAGCCGATGTTTCGGATGGATTTGTGATGAAGAAGAGCATTTTTAACCCCTGCATCGAGCTTTTCCCGCTTAGCACCTGGGCACAGGAAACTGAGAAAATTTCTCAACTGAACCGATTTGTAAAAAAGAACAATGACTTTATCCGCCTTTACATGTCAGGATCACGACAGGTGATCACTGATGATGCCGGAAGGCTGCTGATCCCCCGCGATCTGATGATTGCAGCAGGCATACGCAAGGATATCGTCATGTCCTCGGCTGTCGACCGAATCGAAATCTGGTCGAAAGAAGCTTACGATTTGGTGATTGCCGCTCAGGCGGCATCGTTTCCTACTCTTGCCGAGGAAGTGATGGGACAGCCCGGTCAGCTGTCTGATCCTTCCCATGACTAAACACGAAAGCGTTTTACTGCACGAATGCATTGAATGGCTGAACATCAGACCTGACGGCATTTATGTCGACGCTACCTTTGGTGCTGGCGGGCATTCGCTTTTAATGGCCTCAAAGCTTTCAACCGGCAAGGTGTTTGGCTTTGATCAAGACGAAGACTCGGTGATTGGTTTTCCTGGACATCCGTCAATTGTTACGGTAAGGTCGAACTTCAGATTTATTCGTCATTTTCTCAAATATTATCAGGCCCTTCCGGTCGACGGTATTCTGGCCGACCTTGGCATTTCTAGTCACCATATCGACTCTCCTGATCGTGGTTTTTCGTTTAGGTTTGATGCTCCGCTCGACATGAGAATGAATCAGGCATCAGGAAAAACAGCAGCCGACGTGGTCAACAACAATGGGGCAGAACACCTTAGCGAGATTTTCAGAAAATACGGTGAAATCGATCAGGCCTTCCGCATTGCCGGTGCAGTAGTGAAAGCCCGCGAAAATGGCCCCATAAAAACAACCTTCGAACTTGCCGAGATTGTGACCCGATTTGCAAGGCCAGGCCGTGAAAACAGTTTGCTGGCACAAGTATTTCAAGCTATCCGCATCGAAGTGAACCAGGAAATGTCGGTTCTTGAAGAGTTTCTGAATCAGGCATACCATTGCCTCAGACCAGGTGGCAGATTGGTGATTCTTTCTTACCATTCGCTCGAAGACCGTATGGTCAAGAATTTCTTTCGGAAGGAACGAGAAACCGATGCCTTCAGCCGACAAGTCATGGGAAAAAGGGATATGCTGTGGAAAAATCTGACCGGCACTGCCATTGTCCCCTCGACCGAAGAATTGACCCGAAACCCGCGAAGCAGAAGCGCTAAACTCAGAGCAGCTGAAAAGATATGAAGAAAAACGAGCAAAAGAATCAGCCCAAAGAACGTCGTGAATCAGGTCAAGGCAAACCACGGCCTAAACGCAGAGGTTTCTCACCTCGAAGCGTGCTCACTGGAAGCTTTCTCGAAAAAGAAGGTCTGCTCAAACAACTCCCTTTCATATTATACATCTCGTTTCTTTTCTTCATATATATCGCCAATTCCTATTACGGCGAAAAAACCATTTATGAAATCGAAAAGAATAAATCAGAACTGGTTGAGCTTCGCAGTGAATACATTTCGGCAAAAACCAGATTAACCACCAGTACCAATATCAGCAAACTGAGCAAGAAACTCGAACATCTTGGCATAGCACCTTCGCATCAGCCTCCCGGAAAAATATTTGTAAAAGCCAAAGACAATGAGTAAAAAGGAACAGCAAATCAGCAAAACAGTGTTCAGCAGGGCTTTTATTATTTATGCCCTGTCGGGGGTTTTTGTGATTGCCATCATATATCAGCTTCTTCACATTCAGTTTGCACAGGGAGAAGAACTTAGGAAAAAAGCGCTAAACCTTTCGGTTCGTTATTTCGACATTCATGCCCGGCGAGGAAACATCATGGCCGACGATGGGAGTTTGCTGGCAACGTCAGTCCCCCGATTTGACCTTTATATGGACCTTAGCCCGAAAACCATTGCCGAGCAGCTTTTTAACGACAGTCTGACCGCACTTTGCAAAAAACTCAGCCTCCATTTTAAAGATAAGAGTGCCGAGGATTATAAAAAGACGCTAAAAGAGCAAAGGGCAAAAAACAACAGGTATTTTAGAATCGGCCGCAATCTCGATTACTACGACATGAAAAAAGTGGCTTCCTTCCCAATATTTAATCAGGGCAGGAACCGAGGCGGCCTCATTGTCGAGCAAAACGATCGTCGCGAAATGCCTTTCAATTTGCTTGCAAAACGCACAATCGGCTTTATCCGCGATCAATACTGGGTTGGGATTGAAGGGGCATACGACAGCCTGTTGCGCGGCACAGACGGAAAACGGCTCATGAAGCGCGTTTCGGGACAAAATTGGATTCCTGTGGATGACAATGCAGATATTCTTCCAGAAGAGGGAAAAGACATTATTACCACCATCGATATCCACTTGCAGGACGTGGCAGAAACCGCTTTATACACGCATCTTGAAAAGCATGAAGCACATCACGGCTGTGTGGTTCTGATGGAAGTAAAAACTGGAGAAGTGAAAGCCATTGCAAATCTTCAGCGTCTGCCAGACGGCTCATATGCCGAAGCATACAACTTTGCCATCGGTGAAAGCTATGAGCCGGGATCGACTTTCAAACTGATGTCGATGATTGTGGCTCTTGAAGACGAGTTGATATCGCTCGAAGACCATGTGAATACTGGCAATGGCACGCTAAAATATGGCAAGCATACCATGACCGACTCACACAAAGGCGGCTATGGAACCATCACCATACGGCAGGCTTTTGAACTCTCCTCAAACATTGGAATTTCGAGCATGATTGTGAAAGCATATGGCTCAAATCCTCAAAAGTTTATTGATGGCTTGTACAAACTGGGCATCAATAAAAAATTAGGCATCGAGCTTCAGGGTGAAGGCGAACCATATATTAAAAACACCCGTGACAGATATTGGTCGAAAATCAGCTTGCCCTGGATGTCGATCGGATATGAGCTGCGCATGACACCAATGCAAATTCTGGCTGTTTACAACGCCATTGCCAATGACGGAACTCTTATGAAGCCGATGTTTGTAAAAGAAATTCAACATGCAGGCCAGACCATCAAAAGCTACGAACCGGTTGTAATCAATAAAGCCATCTGCAGTCGTTCAACTGTCCGTCAGGTGCAGGACCTGCTCGAAGGTGTGGTTTTGAGAGGCACGGCTACGAATCTGAAAGGTGCAGTATTCCCGATTGCAGGAAAAACTGCCACAGCTCAGATTGCCCAGAGTGGTGGCTACAAAAGCAGTTCAGGCCCGGAATACTACGCTTCATTTGTCGGCTATTTTCCTGCCAACAATCCGCGATATTCCTGCATTGTGATGGTGAATAAACCAAAGAAAGGTGAATACTATGGCGGCTCGGTTGCAGCACCTGTTTTTCTGGAAATTGCAGAAAAGGTATTCGCCACTAGACTCGATATGAAACAGCAATATCATGAGCTCCCTGATCCGCAGGAACCTGGCGAAATCTTCACCATGTTTCATAAGGCCAGCGAGATTTTTGCATTGCTAAATGTGTCGATGCACCGCTCGGTTGAAGCCGGTTTTGACGATTTTGTTTATATGAATCCTCAATCCGACTCCATGAAGTACAGGGTCATTTCTCAAAACAGCAACCGGCTCATCAACCTCAAAGGCATGTCGGCTCCCGATGCAGTAGCATGGCTCGAAAACCGCGGAATGATTGTGTCTCTCAGCGGCAAAGGCTGGGTGAAAGAGATGGAGCCTTCCGTTGGCACCCCTATTAAGCAAGGCATGAAAGTAAAACTAACCCTTGGCCCGCGATGAAAAAACTATCCGAAATATTACGTTTCGCCGCGATCCCGGCCAATGGCGATTGGGATAACACCATCATCACCGGCATCACATCCTCTAGCAAAGAAGTGATCAATGGATCATTGTTTTTTGCCATGAAAGGAGTGAAAGCAGATGGCCATCAGTTTATCGAAGATGCTATCGCATCAGGAGCAGCCGCAGTAGTTTGCGAATACATTCCTGATTTCGTCATTGAAAAATCGCGATGTATACAAGTCGAAAACTCACAGAAAGTGTATGCTCTGGCAGCCTCAGCCTGGTATGAAAATCCATCGTCTCAATTGAAAATCATCGGCGTAACCGGCACAAATGGTAAGACAACAACTGCAACCCTTCTTCACAGCCTTTTCAATAGCCTTGGTGAAGTCTCCGGATTGATTTCCACGATCCGGTATGTTCTTCCCAATACAGAATATGCTGCAACCCACACCACCCCCGATGCAATGGTGCTCAACAGAATGTTTGCCGAAATGGTTGACGCCGGCTGCACTTATTGTTTCATGGAAGTCAGCTCTCATGCTGTGGTACAGGATCGTATTCATGGAATCAGTTTTCATGGTGGTGTATTCACCAACCTAACCCATGATCATTTGGACTACCATGGAACTTTTGCTGCCTACCTGAAAGCAAAACAGCAGTTTTTCGACAGTCTGCCAGACCATGCTTTTGCCTTGTACAATGACGACGACCCCAATGGGAAAGTAATGGTTCAGCACACGAAGGCCCGTAAGTTCAGCTATGCATTAAAGCGCCCTGCAGATTTTAAAACTAAGATTCTGCACAACACTGTCAGTGGTCTTGGTTTGTTGATGAACAATTCTGAAGCATGGTTCCGGTTGGTTGGTATGTTCAACGCTTATAATCTGACAGCAATTTTCGGTACAGCTGTGTTGTGTGGCTTCGAAAGCCGCGACGTGCTGATCGCCTTAAGTGCGTTGAAAGAAGTCGATGGGCGTTTCAATGTCATCAGGTCTGAAAAAGGAATTACCGGTGTGGTAGATTATGCCCATACCCCCGACGCACTGAAAAATGTGCTGACGACACTTGCTGAAATTAATGAAGACAAGGGGCGCATCATTACAGTAGCTGGTGCTGGAGGAGACCGTGATCCGAGTAAGCGACCGGTGATGGGGAAAATTATTGCAGAATACAGTCATCAGGCCATCATTACCAGCGACAATCCCCGGACTGAAAACCCCAATGCGATCATCGAAGCTATTCTTAGCGGGATAGATGTTGCGGCACGTAAGCGGGTATTGTGCATCAGCGACCGTCGTGAAGCCATCAAAACTGCATGCATGATGGCCACTGCAGGCGACATTATTCTGGTTGCAGGCAAGGGACACGAAACCTATCAGGAAATCAACGGTGAACGGTTCCATTTCAACGACGCAGAAATCCTTGAAGAACTCCTAAAATCATAAAATATGCTTTACTACCTTTTTGATTTTCTGGATAAAACCTATGACTTGCCTGGTGCAGGTGCATTTCAATACATTTCGTTCAGGGCTGCCCTGGCGGCTGTATTGTCGCTGCTGATTTCGATGGTATTTGGGAAAAGCATTATCCGTTTTCTTAAAAACCGTCAAATCGGAGAAGAAATTCGCGATCTGGGTCTCGAAGGTCAGGCGCAGAAAAAAGGCACGCCTACCATGGGGGGCATCATTATTCTTGCCGCCATTCTCATCCCGACCCTGTTGCTGGCAAAACTGCAAAATGTTTATGTCATTCTCATTCTTGTGTCGACCGTTTGGCTGGGCACCATTGGTTTTATCGACGACTACATTAAAGTGTTTAAGAAAAACAAAGCCGGATTGCATGGAAAGTTTAAAATCCTTGGTCAACTCGGACTTGGCATTCTGGTGGGCACTGTAATGTATTTTAACGACAGCATAGTCATCAGGGAGAAGATTGACACCGGGAAGCACCTTACCGAAGCAGATATGCTGAATCAAGACTGCAAAAAGGAAGCATCGGACTTCTTTCATGTCGACGAGGTGAAATCGCTTAAAACGACCATCCCCTTTGTAAAGGACAACGAATTTGACTACAGTGTGCTTACCGGATGGATGGGTGATCAAGCTGGCCGCTGGGGCTGGGTAATATTTATTCCAATTGTAATGTTTATTATTGTTGCCGTATCAAACGGAGCCAACCTAACCGACGGAATGGACGGGCTGGCAGCCGGGACATCGGCGGTGGTCGGGATTATTCTTGGTTTGCTTGCATGGGTCTCGGGCAACTTCATCTTTGCAGATTATCTCAACATAATGTACATACCCGATTCGGGAGAGCTGACCATTTACATCAGTGCATTTGTGGGAGCAATGATTGGATTCCTGTGGTATAACTCTTATCCTGCACAGGTTTTTATGGGCGATACAGGAAGCCTGACCATCGGAGGAATTATTGCTGTTTTTGCCATCATGATCCGCAAGGAGCTGCTCATTCCGGTGCTTTGCGGGATTTTTCTTCTTGAATCATTGTCTGTTCTCATTCAGGTAACAGTTTTCAAGTACAGAAAAAGACGATTTGGTTACGACTATGCCGCCACTCACCGAGTATTCAGGATGACGCCCATCCACCATCACTTCCACAAAAAGGGGCTCAACGAGGTGAAAATTGTAAACCGTTTTATCATTGTCAATATCATCATGGCTATTCTGACCATTGTAACCCTGAAACTTCGCTAAATTGAGAAACCAGCAACACATTCTCATTCTGGGCGCAGGCGAGAGCGGTGTGGGCGCAGCTTTGCTTGCACAAAAATCGGGGCTGCCGGTTTTTGTAAGTGATGCAGCACCGATCCGCAGTCAGTTCAGAACAGAATTGCTGGAAAACGACATCCGCTTTGAAGAAGGCGGGCACAGCAATACGATACTCGAAAACGTACAGATAATCATAAAAAGTCCTGGAATACCCAATCAGCATCCGGTGCTGACCGAAGCCAACAAGAGGCACCTTGATGTCATCAGCGAAATTGAGTTTGCTTCACGTTTCACCAAAGCAAAGCTTGTTGGTGTAACCGGTAGCAATGGAAAAACAACCACCACCTCGCTGATTGGTCATGTACTGAAAGCCAATGGCCATGACGCATGTGTTTGTGGAAACATCGGACTTAGCTTTGCCCGCTGCCTAAGCCAAAGCGACCACGACATCTTTGTTCTGGAACTCAGCAGTTATCAACTCGAACACATGTTTAGTTTCAAAGCAGATGTAGCCGTATTGACCAATATTACCCCTGACCATATGGACAGGTATGATCATGATGTGGCAAAATATTGCCGAGCCAAGTTCAGGATCACAAGAAATCAAACACCCCAAAACGCCTTTGTCTACAATGCCGACGACCCTTTAACCATGAAGTTTCTGAACGAGAAAACTGGTCAGGCAAACACCTTCTCCTTCTCCCTTGAGAAAAAAGACGGACAGGAAGCGTGGGTTGAAAATGAAACAGTAGTTGTCAACCATTATAACGAACCGATCACCATGAAAATCGAATCGCTTGCACTGCAAGGTAAACACAATCTCTACAACACCATGGCCGCTGCCGTGGCCTCAAAAATGTTCGATTTCAGGAAAGATACACTGAAAAAGAGTTTTCAGACTTTCCAGAAAATCGAACACAGGCTTGAGTTTGTGGCAAAAGTTCACGGAGTGTCATATTTCAACGACAGCAAAGCAACAAACGTCAATTCAGTATGGTACGCTTTGGAATCGATGAAAAGTCCCATCATTTGGATCGCCGGAGGCGTTGACAAAGGAAACGAATACGGCTCTCTCATTCCACTTGTGAAAGAGAAAGTAAAAGCTCTGATTTGCCTTGGGACCGACAATCAGGCGCTTAAGCAGGCCTTTGCAGATCATACAGAAATGATTATTGAAACTCAAAGCATGACCGAGGCTGTCAATACGGCATATCACCTTGGAAATCCAGGCGATGTGGTGCTGCTATCACCTGCCTGCGCATCGTTCGATTTGTTTGAAAACTACGAAGACAGGGGCAACCAATTCAAAAACGCTATCAGAGAACTTTAAAAATGAGATTCTTTTCAGACAATATAAAAGGTGATCGTGTTGTCTGGGTAATCACAGTATTGCTCAGTCTGTTCTCGGTACTCACGGTTTACAGTGCAACCGGAACCTTGGCCTTTCGCTATCAGGAAGGCAATACTGAGTTTTACCTAATAAAACACTTAATCATTGTTTTGAGCGGTCTGGGCATTATGTATGTCGTTCATAACATGAAATACTCCTATTTTTCACGACTTGCACAATTGCTGTTTTATTTATCAATTCCACTGTTGCTCATCACCCTATTCAGCGGCACAAATGTCAATGAAGCAAGCCGTTGGCTGACCATTCCCGGCATTAACCTCAGTTTTCAAAGCTCTGATATCGCCAAGCTGGCCATTATCCTCTATCTGGCCCGCCTTCTGGCACTCAAGCAGGAACAGATCACCGATTTCAAGGCTGCATTTATTCCCTTGATCCTGCCAGTAGGTCTGGTCACCATTCTTGTGATGCCTGCCAACCTTTCAACTGCCATGCTGATTTTCGGTTCAGCGCTCATGATTATGTTTGTTGGCCGGGTGCCGGTGAAATTTATCGCTGCAACTGCGGGTGCCACATTACTGGGGATTGTATTTCTCATCCTGATTCTGATGCAAATGCCGGGACAGGGACGCGTAGGCACCTGGACAAACCGTATCGACAATTTCATGTCAGATGACAAGTCAGAAGACTATCAGCCCGAACAGGCAAAAATAGCTATTGCCAATGGTGGATTCTGGGGAAAAATGCCAGGGAACTCTACTCAGAAAAATTTTCTGCCACATCCATATTCCGATTTCATTTATGCACTGATCATTGAAGAATATGGCCTGATTGGCGGAATCTTTGTTTTGCTTCTATATCTCATTTTGCTATACCGTGGAATCCGTATAGCAGCCCGAAGTCCGGGAGCTTTTGGTGCCTTTTTATCGATCGGACTGATCTTCATCCTGGTCTTCCAGGCACTCATCAACATGGGTGTTGCAGTCGGTCTGCTCCCGGTTACCGGTCAACCTCTTCCTCTGATCAGTATGGGAGGAACTTCCATTTGGTTCACATGCATCTCGCTGGGAATCATACTCAGCGTGAGTAAAAGTCAGGACGAACAACAAAAAACAGATCTGTCAAATGAACAAGCATAAACCCAGATTTATTTTTTCAGCCGGAGGTACCGGAGGACATATCTTCCCTGCCCTCGCAACTGCCGATGCCTTGAGGGAAATGCTGCCAGAAGCAGAAATTTTGTTCATTGGTGCAGAAAAACGAATGGAAATGGAGAAAGTCCCACACCATGGCTATGCGATTATTGGACTTCCCATTCGTGGGCTTCAAAGAAAACTTAGCCTGAAAAACCTTTCAGTACCATTCAGGATCATCCGAAGTTTGCGAAAAGCAAAGCGCATACTGAAAGATTACAAACCTTCGGTTGTTGCCGGATTTGGCGGGTATGCAAGTGGCCCTGTTCTACGCAAAGCCGCCCGACTCCACATTCCGACACTCCTTCAGGAACAAAACTCTTTTCCGGGGCTCACCAACCGGATTCTTGCAAAAAAAGCCCATAAAATTTGTGTGGCATACAGCGGCATGGAACAGTTCTTTGATGCAGAAAAAATCGTCATCACAGGCAACCCCGTCCGTTCCGAAATATGTCAGTCTTCTGCTACAAAAGAAGAAGCCCGGACATTTTTTGGGCTTGATCCTGCAAAACCCACAGTGTTAGCGATTGGAGGAAGTCTTGGTGCCAGAACCATCAATGAATCAGTGTGTGGTCTCGTGGGCGAACTGGTTGAAAAAGACATGCAGCTCATCTGGCAAACCGGACGAAGTTATGCCGTTCAGGCTTGCGAATACCTGTATCAACATCCAACCAGGAATGTCATTGCTCAGGAATTCATCTATGAAATGCCAATGGCATATGCCGCAGCCGACATCATCATTTCAAGAGCAGGAGCAATTGCCGTATCCGAAATCGCCGTGACTGGCAAACCATCTATCCTGATTCCATCACCCAATGTAACCGACGACCATCAAACCAAAAACGCCCTTGCTCTGGTAGAAAAAAATGCTGCTCTGATGATCAGGGACGCTGAAGCCAGAACCAGTTTGAAACTGTTGCTCTTCGAACTTGCCGAAAACAAAGATTTACAGATTGCTCTTTCGGCCGAACTTGGAAAACTGGCTATGCCAGAAGCAGCCAGAAACATCGCCCGCGAAATCATTGCCCTAGCTGATCTTCAAAAAAAATGAACATCGATCAACTCAAAACGGTTTATTTCCTTGGCATAGGCGGCATCGGCATGAGTGCCCTTGCGCGCTACCTGCATGGGAAAGGGGTTGCCGTTAGCGGATACGATAAAACCCAAACAGAACTGACCATTCAATTGGAACACGAAGGCATCGCGATTCATTATTCGGCCAATGGAAGCCTGATTCCTGAACATACCGAACTGGTCGTATATACTCCGGCAGTTCCCGAGAGCTTTGAGGAATGGAACGAAATACATGCCCGCAACCTGCCGGTGATGAAAAGAGCTGCCTTTCTAGCCGAAGTGGTCAACTCATTGCCATCAATTGCAGTGGCTGGAACCCATGGAAAAACAACCACCACTGCCATGATTGCACACACATTATCGGTGCGCAACAAACCCTTTCTGGGTTTTGTCGGAGGGGTGCTCTGCAACTACAATACAAACGTTTTTGTTCACCCACTGGCCGAAATTGCAGTAGCAGAAGCCGATGAATACGATAGATCCTTCCTGGCCCTGCATCCTTATGTAGCCGTCATAAACGCCACCGATGCCGACCATCTTGATATTTATGGCGGAATTAATTCACTGTTTGAGTCATTCTCACTTTTTGCCGAAGGCATTGCCCCCGGCGGAAAGATTCTGATATTCGAAGGGGCTGGCATCAGCAATCTCAGATTGCCAGAAGGATATATCATTTACGGTTTTCACAATCAAATTGGGTATCGGGCAGAAAACATCCGCATCGAAAATTCGCGATATTTATTCGATGTGACACTCAACAACTGCATTCTTTGCAAAAACATAGAATTGCCTTCTGCTGGACGGCACAATGTGCAAAATGCACTTGCAGCACTCGCAGCACTTCATCTGACTGGTGTAGATCCCTCGCTGACTTCAAAAGCACTCAGTCATTTTCCAGGGGTGAAACGCCGGCTTGAGAAAATCGCAGACAACGGAAAAATAATTTATTATGATGATTATGCACATCATCCTGCCGAGATCAGTGCGCTGATTCAAACCATCAGAGAGCTACACCCTTCTCAACCCATTACCGGTATTTTCCAGCCACACCTGTTCAGCAGAACAAGAGATTTTGCCAACGAATTTGCCGACATTCTGTCAACACTCGACATACCAGTAGTCACCGACATTTATCCGGCAAGGGAACTGCCCATCGAAGGCATAACATCAAACTGGCTGCTATCGAAAATCAATAACCCGGCAAAAAGGTATATTCCTTACCACGACATTCCAAAAATCATAAGCACAATGAAAAATGGAATACTGCTCACCATTGGGGCTGGAGATATCGACATGCATATTCAAACGCTGAAAACCCATATCGAAGAATCATGAAACGCAGGTACAAGATCATCCTTCTCGCTGTGACAGCCATCGTGATTCTGGTGCTGCTGAAATTGGCCAACGACAATTTCCGCTCAAGAACAATCAGTCAGGTGGTGATTACCATCGATACCCAAGGGGGGCCAGAGTTGGTAACTGAAACCGAAATACGGGAACTGATTTCACAGGGATACGATTCACTGACCACTCGCCAAGTTGGAGAGATTGATCTTGAATGGGTTGAAACCATGACGCGGACCAATCCATATGTTCAGGAGGCACACGCATACATTAACATGGATGCCAGTCTCACGGTAGACATCATTCAAAGCAAGCCAGTGGTTCGGGTTTTCAACACCAGAGGAGAGAGCTTTCTGATGGATAACTCCGGCGGAATGCTTCCTGTAACCAGCTCCGGGTCAGCCGGGCTTTTAATTGCAGCAGGAAAAATTCTTGACCGATATGCGCCTTCAGTTCAATTTCAGCATTTCGATTCTCTGGGATGGGAACAGGCCCGTGTTTTGCCCGGTATTCACAAAGTGTTTCTGGTTGCTGCGGCAATTGATCAGGATACCGTGCTCAAAAAACTCATCACTCAGATTTATGTGGACGAGAAAAATCAAATCGAGCTGATTCCGGTAATCGGAAATCAAACCATCATTCTTGGCGATGTGGACGATCTTCCAAAAAAACTGAAAAATCTCCGGTATTTTTATCTGAATGGTTACAGACAGATCCCTTTTGGCAAATACCGGGCTTTCGATATCAGATTTCTCAATCAGGTTGTATGTATTAAAAAAGACGAAATATGAACGGAACACAGGACATCGTTGTGGGTCTCGACATCGGGACAACCAAAATCGCCATGATTGTTGGCTACCAAAATGAACACGGCAAACTCGAAATTCTCGGATACGGCAAGACCGAATCTCTGGGGGTGAAGCGAGGGGTTGTGGCCAACATCGAGAAAACCGTCGACTCCATTAAAAAGGCTGCAGAACTCACCGAAGGGAAAAGCAATGTCAACATTCGGACCGTGAATGTGGGCATTGCCGGGCAACACATTAAAAGCCTGCAGCACAGAGGCAGTATCATCCGTGATTCAAATGAAACAGAAATCAATCAGGATGATGTGGAACGGCTCATCGAAAACATGTACAAACTTGTGATGCCCCCCGGTGAAGAAATTATTCATGTCATACCACAGGAATATATCGTTGACGGGGAACCAGGAATCAAGGATCCGGTTGGAATGGCCGGAGTTTCGCTTGAGGCAAATTTTCATATCATCACCGGCCAGGTGAGTGCAGCACGAAACATCGAAAAATGTGTGTCGCGAGCCGATTTGGTGATGCAGGACATGATCCTCGAACCCATCGCCAGCAGCTACGCCGTACTCAGCGACGAAGAAAAGGAAGCCGGAGTTGCTTTAG
>CAZLHV010000064.1:0-14482 GCA_964559205.1 uncultured Bacteroidaceae bacterium | reverse complement strand
AGCATCAATCGCTGCCCATATTTGGGGTGCAGTTTCATCCCGAGTCGCATTTGACCCCGCAAGGCATACAATTGCTTCGAAACTGGCTTTCGGCCTAATAAAAAAAAGGCTGCCCGGGGGTGAGCAGCCTTCGAAAACATCCAGGGGAGGATGACTTATTCGTCGTCTAGTATAGAACAAGTTTTTTTATTGAATTGATTCCATTTGCCCTGACAGACAAAGAGTATACTCCTGCTTTTAAATCAGCAGTGGGAATATTAAGGGTGACAATTTGAGAGGAGGCCACAGTACTTTCACTAAAAACCAAACGACCACTCATGTCAACCATATTGATTTGATATTCAAGATTCTCCATGGTGCTGAAAGAAATGCTTGTGTATCCAAATTCCTGATTATCAGCTATGGTGATGTCTGGATTTGGGTCAGTAATACCACACGAAGCCTGTACAAGTTCAGAAAACTCGAAAGAGCCATCAAAATCTACTGTTTTCAGCTTATAATAAACACTTCCTTCGTTCATTTCAGGATCCTTGAAATAGTACTGCCTTAAGGTATTGCTATTACCTGCAGCCATGACATAACCTATTGTTTTGTATACCGTATTGTCGGTCGATTTCATTACAGCAAAATAATCGGCATTCTGCTCAGAGGCAGTTGTCCAGAAAAGCTCAGTGTTGCCTTTATCGCATGCAGCCCTGAACTCAACCAACTCAACAGGCAAGCTGATATTGGAACAATCATCAAATGTAGCGCCACCTCCAAGAGTAAAATCGAGGTTGTATCCGTTGTCGGTGGGTGACCAGCCATTCACCATTAGAATATATGTTTGACCAGCGGTCACATTCAATGGGGCAACCCATCCGTCACCAGCCACATCTTCAGAATTGTCCACGGCTCCATTTCCAAGTCCTGTGTTGCCCACATTGGCGGCGTAGGAACATCTGACCGGAGCTCCCAGAGAGTTGCAATCTGACGCCTGAAACAATGCAAAATCATAATCGTTAGCATCTGTGGTCGGATCAATGGTTAACGAGAGGGTGCCATTTGATGCAATTTCAAAGAAGTACCAGGTCGAAAAATTCTCGGCTACCACACATCCGCTGCAGGTACTTGATAGGCCGGGGCCTGTGCTGGACCCGGAAAAAGAGGTTGATCCACATGTAGGAATCGATTGTGGACAATCACTCGATGTATCCTGATTAGCAATCGCACATGGTACGCAAGACAGAGTGATATACCAGCCTCCATAGCTGACTGTGCCATCGGAATAGAAACGAAACGACAGACAGCCACTCTCGTTATTTGCCACAAATGGATTTGACCAAGATCCGGCTTCGGTTGCTGGCGCCGCAATAGTTCCATTGCCTCGCCACAAAGTAGTACTATTTTGAGTTGGTCCATTCAGCACATACAGATCATCCCAGGTGTTCTCAACTGACATATAGTTTACTGTAGCCGATACACACTGACCAGCTGTATTTGGACAAAAGGTTCTGTAATAACTGGTGATTCCGTTTGAGTAGAATCCACCGCTGGCCTGTGTTCCGTCATCCGCAAAGACATAGGGCAAGGTGGCAGCGCAATCAAGGTTCTCCATGCAATGTGATAAATAAGTACTCTGCAAACCACTGGTTCCCTGATAAAATGTGCCGGCAGTTAGTGTCCAGCACAACTGCACTGACACAGTGACCTGAGCTGTATGACTATGACTATTGCCACAGAGGGCAGTTCCAGCCAGAGTTATTCCTACGGTGGTACCGTTAACGGGTGTCCCGCTGAGCGCATTGAAGTCAATGGCCAGTCCTGCACCAATGACACTTAATGTATTTGTTGCACCTGCGGCTCCGCTGAACACGGTGACCTGAGCATGGGTAGTACTCCATGGAATGGTTCCTGCCGTGATGGCAGCACCCGACAATGTCACCGTACACGAAGTAATAATTGCGCCTGCAGGAATATTACATTGACCCACACCGGCATTTGGTCCGGTAATAAAAGTGATCGGAGCGGGATCTGTCCATGAGTCATTTCTGTCAACCGGACTTCCAATGGCTGTTTTTGTTATGGTACAACAACCTGAGGTTTGAGCTTGTATCGTAAAGATTGAAAAAGTGATAGCGATAAAAAGCATCAAGAGTTTCATGGCTGCCTCCTTTCTCCTTGTGGATTAATATAAACTGCCTCCGTCATGGGCTGTTCTGTGCTGACAATTTCACCATACAACTCTGCTTCGAGTCTTTGCAAAACCAAAACTAGGTTACGCTTTACATCAGGATCAATGGCAAAATTAATTTGGATCGAAATCGCTTCAATTTTTTCAGTGACAGCAAGTTGCGGTTCAACATTAAACACTGGCGATTTTTCAAGTAAAATCAAATCGATTAACTCATCCGTACCGTTTTGAGTCACTTTGTCTCCAGCCTCCTGTGCGATAACAGAAGAAAACGGCAATAACAACATTAAAATGAAAATAATCTTCATAAAACCCCCGTTTTTAGTTGATTAACAAGGAATATGATGATTAAATTAATGACTGGTTTAAATGAAATATTTTAGTGTCTAATGCCGAAAATAAATACAACGACCTGTATTTCTGACACTTAACTTACACAACCTTCATCGATTTTTGCAAAATTAACACCTCCTTAACTTAGAAAAATAAAGATTTAACAATAAAACACCTGATTACATCGGGTAAAAATACGCTTGAGTCAGAATTTATCTGATTAGGATACCACAAGTTATCATGGCCAAAAGGCTGAATGGTCGGGTAACCGTTCGCTGACCCCCTATGGGATAATCAGGCAAAGATGCCTGATTACGAACATCTTCGTTGCGATTCATGATGATCATTGGACCACCCCCAAGTCCACCGCAGAATCCAAGCATGACTGAAGGAGCCACCATTTTATTATACCCAAAGACGACATGCAGCGTTGGATAAAACACGTTAATTCTTGTTAATACCGGAGAATAATACAATAAACTAGTATCGGTAGGCATCACCACATTCTGATTAAACCATATCATGTTAAAAGAGGCCTGAAACCCAATATAGGCACCCTGCATTTTTGGCCTGACCGACAAGCCGCTGATTCTTACCGGCTCAGAGAAAATGCTCTTCCATGCAAAATTGACATTAAAACCTTTCATTTTCCCAGGCCAGGGCATGACCATCGGCGCAATAACACCCGCCTGAACTTCATAGGTGCTTTTCTTGGAATAAAGGCGTTCATACCCCACATAGAAATGATTAAATACCGGTCCAAGTGGGCCAAATTCGATCATATCCCGGCTTGGGGTCGATTTCTTCATCTTGGTTACGATGTCGGGATATTTTTCAAAAAAATAAATCGTCTTCCCGTTCTCGTAGGTGGCACGTTGAAGCTCACTCGAATGGATCCGGTACTGTTTCCCAGGTTCATCGGGAAGCTCGATGATGACAACCTTTCGTTCGATGGAGATGATTTTCCCAATGATTTCTTCCTCGCTCCAAGTGACCAGTGTGTCTTGGCCATAAGCATAAACGCCTGTTAACCAACACACGAAGAAGACAAGGATGATTTTCATAAGCTTTTCAGAGTTTTCTGGCTTTCAAAGTGTTCAGCAATAATGCCGAAATAGTGGTCAAACCAACACCGCCTGGAACAGGCGTGATCCATGATGCTTTTTTTGACACCTCTTCAAAATCAACATCACCGGTCAAACGAAAACCTGACTGCTTCGAGGGATCTTCTATTCGATGAATCCCAACATCAATCACAACTGCGCCTTCCTTCACCATATCGGCAGTAATGAAACGGGGTTTTCCGATTGCAGCGATTAAGATATCTGCAGATGCACAAATTTCGGCCAGATTTCTTGTTTTACTATGGCAAAGTGTAACAGTGGCGTTTCCGGGATTGGTTTGACGAGACATGAGCAAAGACATTGGGGTTCCGACAATGTTGCTTCGTCCCACAACAACGCAGTGCTTTCCGGCCGTCTCAATGCCGCAACGTTTCAACATTTCCATTATGCCAGCCGGGGTGGCAGGGATAAAACAATCCTGACCTAGCACCATTTTCCCAATGTTTACAGGATGGAATCCATCCACATCCTTCATGGGGTCGATAGCTGACATCACTTTTTGCGATGAGATATGATCAGGCAATGGAAGCTGCACAATAAAACCGTCAACCTCAGGGTCATGATTTAGAAAATCAACTATTCTTAAAACTTCGTCTTCGGTAGCCTGCTGTGGTAATCGATAAATGGTCGACATAATGCCCACACTCTGACAATTTTTTTCCTTGCTGTTGACATAAGTTTGACTTGCCGGATCTTCGCCAACCAATACTGCGGCAAGATGAGGAGGACGCTCTCCGTTGTCGATCATTGCTGCAACATGCTTTTTAATTTCCTCTTTGATTTGCTCACTGATGAGCTTTCCGTCAATTAAATTCATAACTCAATATTTATGCTTGAATAATTTATTTTCGTTTCATATTCTTCATTTGTTTCATGGCATTACGGGCACCTCCGCTGGTCACCATCTTCATCATTTTCCGGGTATCCTCAAACTGTTTCACCAATTTATTGACATCTTGAATGGTTGTTCCGCTTCCCTTTGCAATCCTGAGTCGTCTTGAACCGTTCAGGAGAACCGGATTGGAACGTTCAGCAGGTGTCATTGAATAAATGATTGCCTCGATGCTTTTAAATGCATTGTCGTCTATTTCAACGTTTTTCAAGGCTTTGCCCATGCCGGGAATCATGCTCATAAGATCCTTCATGTTCCCCATTTTCTTCACCTGATGAATTTGTTTCAGAAAATCATCGAATGTAAACTGATCCTTGGCTAGTTTGCGCTGAAGCTTGCGAGCCTCTTCCTCGTCAAATTGTTCCTGAGCTTTTTCAACAAGTGATACAATATCACCCATGCCCAGAATTCTGTCGGCCATTCGCGATGGGTGAAATACATCTATGGCATCCATTTTCTCGCCAATACCAACAAATTTAATCGGCTTATCGACAATGGCCTTAATCGACAAAGCAGCTCCTCCACGCGTATCACCGTCAAGCTTTGTCAGGACAACCCCATCAAAGTTCAGCACATCATTAAAAGCTTTCGCTGTGTTAACCGCATCCTGACCAGTCATGGCATCAACCACAAACAACGTTTCAGCAGGGCTTACTGCTTGATGGATGTTTTTAATTTCACGCATCATTTCCTCATCAACAGCCAAACGTCCGGCAGTATCGATGATTACGGTGTTGATTCCGTAATTTCGGGCATGGGCCACCCCATTTTTGGCAATTCTTACCGGGTCTGTTACGCCTTCCTCACTATAAACCTGAATGCCAATCTGCTCACCAAGCACTTTGAGCTGATTAATAGCTGCTGGACGATATACGTCGCATGCCACCAACAAAATCTGCCGTCCCTTCTTGCTTTTGAGATACGAAGCAAGCTTTGCCGAAAAGGTTGTTTTTCCCGAACCCTGTAATCCCGACATCAGAATGATGGCTGGACTAGGCTTTAGGTTGATGTCCTGCTTTTCTCCACCCATAAGCTGTGCCAGCTCATCATGGACAATTTTCACCATCATTTGCCCGGGGGATACCGATTTAATGACATCCTGGCCCATGGCCGTTTCCTTCACACGGTCAGTAAATTGCTTAGCCGTCTGATAATTCACGTCAGCATCAAGCAAAGCCTTTCTGATTTCTTTAACTGTTTCAGCAATATTGATTTCCGTGATTCTTCCCTGCCCCTTGAGCAGTTTGAATGCGCGGTCAAGCCTGTCGCTCAGTCCTTCAAACATAATTTCAGTTTGCTGCAAAATTAGTGATTTTTTCTCTGCTAACCTGCAAAAGCTCTTTTAAGCAAAAAAGCGATTGATTGATATTTGTCAACTTTCGTCTATACATCCTTTGACAACAGTTATCTTTGAGAAAAAAATGAAAAACACCATAATCGTCCTCTCTGTCCTTCTGTCAGGAGCTTCGTTTGCCCAAAACAGCAATCTCTACCAGTTTTCCTTTAATACCCTTGAGGGAACACCATTCGATATCAATACTCTCAAAGGCAAAAAGGTAATGATTGTCAATGTGGCCAGCAAATGTGGTCTCACACCCCAATACGAAGATCTCCAGTCACTTTATGAACAATATGTCGACAGCAACTTTGTGATCATTGGCTTTCCTGCAAACAACTTCCTTAATCAGGAGCCGGGAACACCCGAAGAAATCAGGACTTTTTGTACGAATAACTATGGGGTTTCTTTCCCCATCATGGAAAAAATAAGCGTGAAGGGCGAAGATATTCATCCCATCTATGAGTGGCTCACCCAAAAGAAGAAAAATGGGGTTGAAGAAGCTCCTGTTCAATGGAACTTTCAAAAATTCCTCATCGATGAAAACGGAAACTATGTACGTTCTCTTAGTCCAAAAACAAATCCTTTGGACAGTGAAATCATTGAGTGGATTACAAATTAAGTCTTTCCTTTCCTAATAAAAAGTCAATTGCAACATATTTGTTGCTTTTGGCTTACATTATCCTTAGCTTTTGTGTGATTTTGATTAAATGTTTACATTTGTCAAAAAACACATATGAAAAAGGGAATATTTTCGGCTGTTTTGACTCTGGTGTCGTTGATTGTAGCAGGACAAACATGCGATTATTTCAATTATGCCAACACCAATACTGTTACAGGCTGGACTGATCAGAGTGGTGATTGGACTGTTTTCAACAACCAGCTGCAGGCTCCATTAGCCACATCATGGAATTTCATCACTTATGATGGCAGTAGCCAAACTGACGGTTGTATTACAGCGCGTGTGAAATACTCCACACCATCAGGCACACAATTTATGGGTCTTACCGGCAGATACAATTCCCCCAGCTCAAATATCATGGTGAAAGTTCAAGACAATACATCATGCGGATATTTTGATTCGTATTTTATATACGATGGATCTGGCAGTGTCAGCTATGCCGAAGGGTTTAATTTCGGAACCGATCTCATCATGCAAATGGAGTATAATGGAAGTAATGTAACGCTACGCATTGACCCAGATCGGAACGGCACATGGGACTATACATATACTGCCACAGTAACAGTTACAGGCAGTGGTCTGTGTGGTATAAGCAGTTATAGCACCGGTATTGCAGATGATTTTTGCTATGGGACTAGTTGCTGCACCAATCCAGGCAGTCCCGGAAGCATCACTGGTCCCACAAGCGTCTGTGCCGGCGATCAGGCTGTATCCTTTTCAGTTCCGACCATCCCCAACGCCACATCATATATGTGGCAATACAGCGGTCTGGGAGCATCTGTTGCCGGATCGTCGGAAAATATCACCATCGATTTCAGTGTCGTTGCTTCGGGAGGTTATTTGTCTGTTTACGGAACAAACAGTTGTGGAAACGGGCCAATATCTGACAGTCTGCTCATTGGAGTGAGCCCACTTCCTGGCAGCGGAGGCTCTATCAACGGAGACGACACCGTGTGTCAGGGACAATCAAATGTGATTTATGACGGTGGACCCATCACTGACGCCGTTGATTATCTTTGGATTTACTCTGGCTCAGGAGTATCCATCAACGGAAATGCTCCGGCTGTCCAGCTCGATTTTGCAACCAATGCCACCAGTGGGTCGTTAACAGTTCAGGGTGAAAATGCCTGTGGAACAGGATCGGTAAGCCCTCCATTCAGTGTGACAGTGATATCGTGCACTAGCATATCTGAAAACGAAATCCATATGAATGTCTCTCCAGTTCCGAGCTCAGGGATGATCACTGTAGGATTTCACTACTACAAAGGCAAGGCAAATCTTAGTGTTTTTAACATCCAAGGCGAACTGGTTTATTCAGAAGAACTGAGGTTTGATTCAGAAAAAACGGTGGACCTTAGCGCATTGAATCCAGGTTCTTACCTCATTAGTCTATCAACTGACAAAGGAGTTTTCACGTCGAACATCATTCTGAAATAAGAACGATTCTTAACTATTTCTGGACTGACGCTTGCGTTCTGTGTGATCAAGTGTCACTTTTCTCAATCTCAATGAGTCTGGAGTAACTTCAAGATATTCGTCATCGGCCAAATACTCCATGGCTTCTTCAAGCGAGAATTTCCTGGCAGGTGAGAGCACAACTTTATCATCGCTCCCTGCTGCCCGCATATTGCTTAATTTCTTTGTAATCACCACATTAACCACCAGATCGTCCTGTCGGATATGCTCTCCAATCACCTGACCAGCATAAACCTGCTCAAATGGTTCGATGAAAAACCTGCCTCGATCCTGTAAACGGTCAATGGAGTAAGCAATGGCTTGGCCTGTTTCCTGAGCGATGAGTGCTCCGTTGCGTTGAACCGGCAAATCTCCTTTCAGCGGCTCGAAACCTTTAAATCTGTGGGAAATGACAGCCTCACCTTCCGTGGCAGTAAGTACGACGTTTCTAAGTCCAAAAAGCCCTCTGGCTGGTATGGCAAACTCAAGTCTTGTTCTTTCGCCCCTGTTCTCAATGTCAACGATGTCGCCCTTGCGGGTAGTGACAATATCAATCACTTTGCCACTGAAATCAGATTTAACATTAATGGTTAGGTACTCAACAGGCTCACATTTCACACCATTCAACTCCTTGATGATCACTCTTGGCTGACCCACCTGTAGTTCATATCCTTCCCTTCGCATGGTTTCAATCAGGATGCTGAGGTGAAGTACTCCTCGGCCATACACCATCCATGAATCTGCAGACGCACTGTCTTCAACCTTCAAGGCAAGATTCTTTTCCAATTCCCGATAAAGCCTGTCACGAACATGGCGTGATGTAACAAACTTTCCTTCCTTTCCATAGAAAGGAGAATTATTAATGGCAAATAACATGCTGATGGTTGGCTCATCTACCTGAATTGGAGGAAGGGGTTCCGGGTTTTCTTTATCCGATATGGTATCGCCGATTTCGAATTCCTGCGGGCCGAAGACTGCACAAATTTCGCCAGCACTTACAGGTGTTTTTATCCTTTCCTTTCCCAGCCCTTCAAATATATACAACTCCTTGATCTTTGTTTTAACCACCGTGCCGTCCTTTTTCACGATACTAATATCGTCGCCAGCTTTCATTTCACCCCGCATAATTCTACCTACAGCGATTCTACCTGTATACGACGAATAATCAAGCGAAGTAATCATCATTTGAAGTGTGCCATCCAATGCTTTGGGAGCCGGGATCCTTTCAATGATCAGGTCAAGAAGATAGCTCACATCATCTGCCACATCCTCCCAGTGCCCAGACATCCAACCCTGTTTGGCTGAACCATAAACGGTCGGAAAATCAAGTTGCTCGCTATTCGCGCCAAGCGAAAACATGAGCTCAAAAACCATCTCCATTGCCGATTCCGGGTTACAGTTCGGCTTATCCACTTTATTAACAACCACAATAGGCTTCAGGTTCATCTGCAGCGCTTTTTCAAGAACAAATCGTGTTTGTGGCATTGGCCCTTCAAAGGCATCAACAACAAGCAACACACCATCTGCCATATTGAGCACACGCTCTACTTCACCTCCGAAATCGGCGTGACCCGGCGTATCAATGATATTGATTTTGTAACCTTTATATCTGACCGAAACATTTTTCGCTAAAATGGTGATTCCCCGCTCGCGTTCCAAATCATTGCTGTCAAGAATGAGGTCGCCGGGATCCTGATTGTCGCGAAAAAGCTTAACCTGATGAAGAATTCGGTCTACCAACGTGGTTTTTCCGTGATCGACATGCGCAATGATCGCAATATTTCTGATTTTCAGTGTTTCTGACATGTGCCTTTTTAAAATAAAGTGCAAAGGTACAATAAATCAACCGGTCTGAATGATGTGGACCACAACATTCAGTCTTTCATTACCCAAAATCTCAATCATTGTTGTTTGCCGGCATGACCCTGACGAAAATCAGAGCCTGATGCTGACTGGAAAATATCGAGGCCGAAATATTTGGTCGATGCCAGAATATGATCAAAAATATCTGACACAATTGCCTCATAATGCTCCCATTGCTTTTCAAATAAAAACACATACACTTCCATCGGCACACCATTGTCGCCCGGAGGCAACTGTCTGACCATGCAGGTAAGGTCCTTGTTCACGGCAGGGTGATTGCGAAGATATGCATCAAGATATGCTCGGTAAATCCCAATATTAGTTTGCCTTCGCAAATTCAGCGGAATGTCATGATTGGCAGGAATCACTTCATTGTACACTGATATTTCATGCTGTTTCGACGCAATATAATCACTAATGAGCGAAATCTTTGAAAAAACGGTTAAATCTTTTTCATCGACAAAGCGAATGCTGTTCAAGTCAATATTTACTGCTCTTTTGAGTCTTCGTCCCTCAGCCTCCTGCATTCCACGCCAATTCTGAAACGAATCTGAAATCAGTGCATATGTAGGCACAAACACATTGGTATTGTCGAAATTCTGCACTTTGACACTCGTTAGTGTGATTTCTTTCACAAACCCATCAGCCTTATACTTTTCAATTGTAATCCAGTCTTCAGGTCGCACCATATCGTTGGAAGACAACTGTACTGACGCCACAAACCCCAGAATTGTATCCTTGAATACCAGCAGAAGCACTGCTGTCATCGCCCCCAGCCCTCCTAAAAGATATCCGGGTGATTCATTGATTAAAATGGACAGGATAAGAATGCCAACTACAAATCCTGCAAGTATTTTTACAATCTGTAAATACCCTTTCACAGGCTTAAAGCGTGCCTGATCTACCTGACGGTAAACCTCATAAAAGCTATCGAGCAAGGCATATCCTGACAAAAGGATGAATAAGGCAAGTAGGATTTCTGAAATATCTTTGACAAACATGACCCATCCCTGATGATGAGGAATCACGAACGGAATAATTTTGTACACAAGAATGAGGGGAATTACAATCCCTAAACGTCGCAAAAATCGCCGGTCGACAAACATGTCGTCGAAACGACCCGGAGTGCGTCTGATCACACGCCTGAGAATCCTGAAAATGATCAGCTTGTTAATGTAATACGTTGACACTGCCAAAATTACCAATGCTGATATAAGGATCAACCCTGCCAACTGATCAGCAGGAATCCAGTCTGCATCGAGACGAGAAATCCGATCAAATGTCCATTCGTATAAACCGGTAAAATCCTTCATAACTTCAACATGCAACAATCTAACGATTAATTATCCTCTGAAAACATTGGATCCCACGGTGGCAACATCACCGCTTTCATTTTAAGAATTTCAAGGTACTTCGGGTCAACATACTTGCGGTTGATCACAATTCTGAACATGTACTCATCAAACCATTTATCTGTCATGATCAGATGCCCGCCTTCAAAACCCGTACTCCCCCAACTGTTTTCCAACAACCATTTCACCGGTTGCTCTTTCGAATCGGTATCTACGGCAACGAGGGTCATTCCATGCGTACTACCGCTCTCGAAAGTCTGAATTCGTTCTTTTTTTGTCATGCCCATCTGAACACCATACACACTGTTGTAATCGAAATTTCGAACATCAAGTGTGCTGCTGGTTTTATCATATTGCTTTCCCACATCGCACGAAAAATACATGGCTTCGCCTCCCCTGATGCTTGCCACTGCCATAGGCTTTATTTCTGAAGCTGGGATATTGATATATTTCCAGTTGGTACCTTCCTGAGTGTTCCGATCGAACTCAATCTCATACAACTTGTAATACTCGCGCGAAGGATCATCCATAAACATGATATAATCTGAAGTGTTCAGGGAAAGAACTTCCTGGCGAAAACTAAGCGGGGTGTATTCCTTCATCTCTCCGGCTTTCTTTTCTTTGTCAATAAAACGATACTGAAACTGTACCGGCGGTTCACCCAAGTGATAGACCAAAATTTTATACACATCACTCAACATAGTTATTTTCATTGACTGAAGCTCATCAACCTTCTTCTTTTCAGCAAATGCCTTTCTCAGCTGAAGCGCATCCTGCCTTAAAATCGTAGCCAGCACAGAAGAAAGATAGCGGGTATTATTGCTACTATTTGTCTCAGGCATGATTTCAGCCGGAACCAAACCGTACTTATCTACAAGATTGACAAATCCACCCCACACACCCCCATCGCCAATCGGGTTGTGAAGCAACCAATCCACCCGTCTGTTATCGAGTGGCTGGTCAGCAGTTTCAATCACACCCTGCAAAAAAAGGTTTGCCTTTTCAAGTTGATCGTAAAAGAATAGATAATTTTGCGAAAATTCAAAATCCGACAAATTGTATTTGTTGATGACCGCTGGTCTGAAAACATTCAAACTTGCAAAAAGCCAGCAACGGCCAGAACTTTGCTGATCGGTGATGCCTGACGTCTTCACACGATACTTAAAATATGCATCAGGCGCAACTCTATTCTGGCTGTTCTTCGAAATATCCTTCAGATCGTTTGTATAAAGCGCATTGATCATTGCTCTATTGGGCGAAGATGCTTCATAGTTGCTTTTGATTTTCAACAGCACCTCAGGTGTGATATTTTGTGCAGCCCCAATAACTGGAAGGCAGATAACAAGAACCAACAATTGCAATCGTTGCATAATGACTGTTTTTCTGCGAAATTAAAAAAAAATCATTCAATCAGCCCTTATCTACAGATTGAAGATTTTTATCATGAACCAAATCATCAGCTTTTTTATTCCGAAAGATGCTTTTTCACTACCTTTACACTCAAATGACGATAATGAAATTCCTGATCACCTTTTTTCTATATCTGGCTGCAACAATGGCCTTTGCTCAAAACAAACAGCCTAACAATGTGATTATTTTCATTGCGGATGGTGGAGGTTACAATCAGATGATGTGCACCGACTTTTTTCTTGAAGGCAGGAGTCCATCATCCAATGTGTTTCAATTCCCTGTAAGGCTGGCCATGAGCACATATAATGGCTCTTTACAAAGCAAAGGAAGCGTGTGCTACAACACCCATTTGTTTTGGTCAGATTTCAGCTACGGTATTGCTGGATATACCGAATCCGCCGCATCAGCAACAGCCATGGGTACCGGCTACAAAACCCACAACAGTCAAATAGGATACAACCTGAAAGGTCAGCCCTGCACAAATCTGGCTGAAATTGCCCGTTCGAAGGGAAAAATGACAGGGGTGGTCACTTCGGTCCCATTTAACCATGCCACCCCAGCCGGTTTCTCGGCTCATGCCATAACCAGACGGGGTTATCTCGCCATTGCCAATCAAATGATCTTTGGAAGCACCCTCGATGTCATTGCAGGTGCAGGTCACCCGTGGTTTGATGATTCAGGAAACAAACTCGATTCTGCCCAATTCAATAATATTGACAGCCTAGCATGGAAATACCTGCAAGGCACTTTGCCTGGTTCCGACTGGACATTTACTGATCAGCGGGATGAAATAAAACAAATGGCCAATCTACCTCCAAAAAACACTCCCAGGCGATTATTCATGTTGGCTCCGGTTGCCACAACACTCCAGCAAAACCGATATGGGGTTTCTGAATCGCCCTACTCCCTGCCCTTCAGCCCTTCGGTTCCTACGCTGGCCGAAATGTCGCTTGCAGCTCTGAATGTACTTGATGATGATCCTGACGGTTTCTTCTTAATGATTGAAGGTGGAGCCATCGACTGGGCGAACCACGACAATCAGCTGCCCCGGATGATTGAGGAGTATGCATCATTCTACCAGGCGATCGACAGTGTGGTGCAATATCTCGAGAAACACCAAATGATTTCAAACACTTTGGTGATAGTTACCAGCGACCACGAATGTGGATATCTTTGGGGAACAATGTCGTCTGACAGTACATTCAACCTGCCAATCAATAAAGGGAAAGGTGTTTTACCAGAAGCAAAGTACTATAGCACAGACCATTCCAACACACTTGTCCCATTCTTCGCCACCGGGCCGTCTTCAGACATGTTCTTTTCCTTCGCCGATGAAACAGACATTGAAAGAGGGCCATTCTTAACCAACAGCGAGATCGCAGTTGCCATTAAATCACTTTGGGGCCAAACCTCAGTGATTTTTGAACCAGATCCGCTGAAAAACGACAGCATTTGTCTTCAGGTAACACTCCCCTGTCCCGATGCCTCAGTGAAATGGTTTGCCAATAATCAACACATTGAGCAAGCCGCAGGTATGCAATTTTTATTTTCTCCTTCCGTTTATTCTCCGCAAACAAAGTTTCATTGTGAAGTAACCTGTGGTTTAACCGTCTATATCACCAAATCTTACTCCTATCGCTATGAATAAAAATTTTTGGATAATCATCCTTTTCCTTTTGTTCGGAATCGGCAAATCCCAGGCTCAACTCGACGGCATTGGGACCATGCTGAAAGGCAACTTTTTTGTCGGTGGTGGATTCGGTATCAATATCGGAAGCATCAACCGAGTAGAAATTGCTCCACATTTCGGCTATCATTTCAACGACGTGTTCAGCGCTGGCATAGGAGGCTCGTACCAGTTT